>CANQWV010000084.1 GCA_947627645.1 uncultured Lachnospiraceae bacterium
CACAAGAAGCTCCTGCTCCTGATGGCGAAGCTCCTCCATATAGTACTGAGCCACGGTCTGCGGATCCTTAAACAAAGCTCCCTCTGAAAAGGTAGCCCTTGCGATCCGGCGCGACAGCTCTGCGACACATTTCAGCTGGATCGCCTTGACCTTCCCGAGCCCTTTCACCTTTGTTAAATCAGAAATCGACATATGATAAATGCCCAGGAGTCCGTTCGCTTCCCCATTCTGAGCAAGTACCTTCCTTGACAGTTCCAATGCCGATTCTCCTTTGACGCCTGTGCGAAGTATCACCGCCAGGAGTTCTGCGTTCGACAAAGACTCCGCTCCGTGCTCCAGACACTTCTCATAGGGCCGTTCCTCTTTTGGTATACTTCTCATTGTGCGCGCAGCTTCCTTCAAAAGCTCCGCATGGTCTGTTGATAATTGTGTATTTCTCATAACATTCCTGAGATTCTCTTCCCCATCAACACAATAAACCATTCCATATCTTACCACAAATCCACAGCAAAGTATACACTTCAAAAATAAAATTTTCAGAAAGTCTCTCACATATTTTTGCATACCTGCTCCGCGACACGGATGCCGTCCACCGCCGCGGAGGTGATGCCGCCCGCATAGCCCGCGCCCTCGCCGCAGGGATAAATACCCCGAAATATGCTCTGGCAGCTGTCGTCGCGCAGGATCCGCACTGGGGAGGAAGTGCGGCTCTCCACCCCGGACAGCAGGGCGTCCGGGCTGTCAAAGCCTGCGATCCTGCGCCCGAAATCATGGACGCCTTCCATGATGCATTCGTTCAGCGCCTCCGGCAGGATCGCGCGCAGGTTCGTCGGCGTACAGGCTCCTTTGCACTGCGGGCGGATCGCCCCGAACGCTGTCGTAGGGACGTTTTCGCAGAAATCCTCAAAGCGCTGCACCGGTATCTTTCCGCCTCCGCATCTGTAGGCGGCCTCCTCAAGCTTTCTCTGGAACGCAACGCCCGCAAGCGGATCGCACACCGGCTTTCCGTCCTGCTTTCCACTTTGCCGCTCCTGCAGGCCGGCGTTCCGCAAGTCAGCTTCCTGGACGCCCATCTGCCGCCCATCCCGGCACGGTTCCTGAGTCGGCTCCGTCTCCGGACAATCCTTTGGCTGCTTTGCCATGAACTCATTCTGGTAGTCCTCCGGCGAGACCGTGACGACGATCGCACTGTTCGCGTTCTCGCTGTCCCGCCCGCTGTAACTCATGCCGTTGACCGCCGTCCTGCCTGGCTCGGAGGACGCGTTCACGACATAGCCGCCCGGGCACATACAGAACGAATAAACCCCTCTCCCATCCGCGCACTTGTGCGTGAGCTTGTACGGAGCCGCACCCAGCTCATAGGGGCAGTCCTCCCCGTACATTGCGTCGTCGATCCACTTCTGCGGATGCTCGATGCGCAAGCCCACCGCAAAAGATTTTGCCTGCATCGGAAGCCCCAGCTCATGCAGCATGGAAAAGGTATCGCGCGCGCTGTGCCCGATCGCAAGGACCAAATGCCCTGTCTGCAGCGTGCGCGCGCCGTGATTGATGAAAAGTGTGTATACTTCCATTGCCGGAGAAATTCCGGTCAGACAGCTGTTGAACCGGAACTCGCCGCCGAGCGCCTTGATCTCCTCCCGGATTGTCCGCACGATGTCCACCAGAATATCTGTCCCGATATGCGGCTTGTGATGATACAGAATCTCTTCGGGCGCGCCCGCGCGGACAAACTCCTTCAGCACAAAGCGGATTCTCCCGTCCGGATCCTTGATCAGCGTGTTCAGCTTCCCATCCGAGAACGTACCCGCTCCGCCCTCGCCGAACTGCACGTTCGACTGCGGATCCAGCCGTCCGCTCTCCCAGAAGCGGTTCACCGTGCGCACCCGCTCGTCGACCGACTCTCCGCGCTCCAGCACAATGGGGCAAAGCCCCGCCCGCGCGAGCATCAGTGCGCAGAACAACCCGGCCGGGCCGCTGCCGACCACGACCGGCGGAAGACCGCCGCACTTTCTTTGGGTTTTGTGCATCCCTTCAATCTGCGGAACCTGGCTTTCCTGACACTTCCTTTGCATTTTCCGCTTCCCTGCAATCTGCGAAATCTGGCTTTCCTGACAATTTTGCACGGAAGATTCTTTCGTAAATTTTCCACAGTAAGGAAACACATAATCCTTTTTTTCCACAAGCGCGACCTTGTTGCTGTGGATCCGCTTCATCACCGCGCGTGGGTTATCCACCGCGACGTCCACGGTGTAGACGTATTTCAACTCCGGTTTTTTCCGCGCGTCGATCGACCGGCGCACGATCTCGTACTCCGGTTTTTCCCCGCGAAGCCGCAGAATTTTCTGAATTTCCTGTACCAGCTCCTGCACACTGTGATCCGGACGGAGCTTTAGTTCACTGATTCTGAGTACCGTTTTAATCTCCATTTCACTTACCAGCCTATACCAGATGGATTCGCTCCTGTGTAACAAGGAAATAGCAGTCTCCCCGCCACAAATCTTTCTCCTGCAGACGGAACAAAATCTCCTGCATCCGCTCATTCAGCCTGTGATACGTCACCTTTCGCTCCCAGGGCAGTCCCTCGACATATTCCCGGCTCCGCTCATCCAACGCGGCAAGCAATTTCCGGTATTGTTCCGGCTGGCCGGCCTGAAGCAGACCAAAATCGCAGGCGGCGTAAGAATCGTTTGCACCGTTTTCAGCGATTTTGCGCTGCAGGAGGGCGCGGAGCCGTTCCTTCTCCAGCGCGGATACTGTAATCTCGGTGACGCAGATTCTGCTCTTTTGCGGGACGGCCTCGGACACCATGCGAAAGCTTGTCCGTCCATACTTGTCATATTCTCGGACAAATCTTGTACGCTCCTTCGAACGACCCGGCTCCTGCTCAAGAAGCACCTCGGTATCCAGCAGCCTTTTCCACATCTGCTCCTGGATCCGTTTCATCGGCGTCGGATAAGAAAGCGTCTCTGAAATCTGCTCCGCCGTATAGCCCAGATCCGTCAGGTGGCGGATGGCTCCGCCGCTTGCCACGTCATAAGTAAAATCCGCCAGCGCGGACTGAAACGGTGACTGCTCACCCATTTTTTTCTCTCCATTCTGTCTGCAATATCCCGTCTTATTTCTCCCGGCATTTTCATTCAGTATAGCAAATGCCAAATCTTATTTCAATATTTTCAATATTTCTCGTATCATTTATTGATGAATCCGGCGCGTTATGGTATACTTTATGAAAATATGGAATCGTAATGATACAGAACAGAAAGGTGGAAATCATATGTTAGAAGAACTGAAACAGAAAGTTTACGAGGCGAACATGGAGCTTCCGCGCCGCAATCTTGTCACCTACACCTGGGGCAACGTCAGCGGGATCGACCGTGAGAAGGGTCTGTTCGTAATCAAGCCCTCAGGCGTTGAGTATGAGGAACTGAAGCCAGAGGATCTGGTCGTCATGGATCTTAAGGGCAACAAGGTCGAAGGCGACATGAATCCGTCCTCCGACACAAAGACGCATCTCGTCCTCTACAACGCCTTCCCGGAGATCGGCGGCATCGTCCATACACACAGCACCTACGCGGTGTCCTGGGCGCAGGCAGGCCGCGACATTCCGGCCTACGGCACGACGCACGCGGACTATTTCTACGGCCCGATCCCCTGCGCGCGGAACCTCACGACCGAAGAAATCGAGGAGGATTACGAGACGAACACCGGCCATGTGATCGTCGAAACCTTCCGTGGCCGTGACATCAATCCGACTTACGTTCCGGCCGTCATTTGCCGCAACCACGGTCCGTTCACCTGGGGCAAGGATGCCGCTCAGGCGGTCTACCACTCCGTTGTGCTGGAGGAAGTTGCGAAGATGGCCATGTTCACCGAGCAGATCAACCCGAAAGTAGCCTCGGCTCCGGCCAACATTCAGAACAAGCACTTCATGCGCAAGCACGGACCAAACGCGTATTATGGGCAGGGGAAGCATTGATACGCGCAAACGACCTGTATCTGTCCACGTTTGTCTGATACGAAGCATGATGCATACAGACAGACTTGGCTCATATGTTGGCAGAAACAGATTGTTTTGGCATGAAATGAGCGAAACAGACTCATCGACTTAAATAAAAATAAGGAGTTTACATAATGATTAAATTGAGCGCTTCTGTATTATCAGCGGATTTTGCGAGGCTTGGGGCGGATTGCCGCGAGGTGCTGGACGCCGGGGCGGACATGATCCACTTCGACGTCATGGACGGGCATTTCGTGGACAATCTAAGCTTCGGACTGCCCGTGCTCAAAGGGCTTCGCAACGCGCTGCCGGAAGCCTATTTCGATGTGCATCTGATGATCACGCATCCGCTGCCCTACGTCAAGAACTTTGTGGACGCCGGGGCGGACTGCATCTCGTTCCACGCGGAGGCTGCTAACAGCATCACCGCTACGATTGCCTCGATCAAGGCGTATGGCTGCAGCGCCGGGCTCGTGATCAACCCGACCACCCCTGCGGAAGCGGTCTTCCCGTTCCTGAAGGATCTGGCGCTTGTCCTCGTCATGGGCGTCACGCCAGGCCACGGCGGGCAGGCCTTCCGCCACGAGAGTCTGGACAAGCTTCGTGCGATCCGTGCAGAGTGCGACCGTCTGGGGCTCTCCCCCTATCTCTCTGTGGACGGCGGGATCAAGGTCGACACCACCGCCCCCCTCTGCGTCGAGGCAGGCGCGAATCTGCTCGTGGCCGGGAGCGCGATCTTCGGTGCGAAAGATAAGGTTGCTGCGGTACGCGCATTCAAGGCGCTGAACGGATAGCACCAATGCAACAATTTGTCAACGCGCATTTCGGGTGTGCATTTTGGGTTTTTGCCCCAAAGTTTTGGGTGAAATTGCTGTCGCTGACAGGATCAAACAGCGATCGCAATATCTTGTTCTTTATACGTACCCAGGCTTCTGTAAAATTTTTATAAACAAAATTTTAGAATGCTATTGATTTTTCCAATAAATTAGCATATACTAAAAATACAGATAGAGATATCTGCATAGCGGTTAGATTGTCCAGTTAAAACAATCGTTTAAAAGCGGTTAGGCCGTCCAACTAAAACGGTCGTTTAAAAATGGTTAGATTGTCCATCAAAACAATCGTTTAGCTGCAGTGGGTGGTCTGTCACCCACTTTTTTTACTTTTCGGAGGTTTTATGAATTGGTACGTTGTAGATAAGGAATATATTGACTATTTGAGCCAGTTTGATTCCCGCGTGGGATATGTTGAATATGGCGAAAGGCTGAAATTGCATATAGGTATTCTTTTAACAGTCAACAATTGCCATTATTATGTTCCCATCTCGTCAGCCAAGCCAAAGCATCATCGTATGTCCAACAGTCTTGATTTTCATAAATTGCGGGATGCTGCCACTGGATACCTATATGCTGTACTTAATTTGAACAATATGATCCCTGTTCCGGATTCATGCATCACACAGCTAAAATATAACAAGATTGAGGAATTCCGCTCTTTCTCTAATGAGAAAGAAAAGAATGATTATATTTATTTGCTCCAAAAAGAAAAGACTATTATAGATAATCTGCAAACCATTATACAACATAAAGCTGAAAAACTGTATGCGAAATGTCTTCGTTTTCCAGATTCTTCTCTTGCGTCAAGATGCTGTAATTTCAAATTGCTGGAAGAGAAAAGCACTACATATTTGCAATAATATATTTAGAAAACGTAGAGACATCCCGTCCAATATAATTGCTGTCGATGACATGATCAAACAGCAATCGCATTGAGGGGAAGTCCGAAAATGCACGCCCTTTGCAAAGCAAGCCTGACTCAGCGGCAAATTAGAACTTGTTAGTCTGTCAGATGAATCCAGTACCTTTCCACGTCTACTTTTTCATCTGGCTCGTAAACAGTGGATTCATATATTCCGCCATTCTTCAGAATCGTTCTTTTGCTTCCTTCATTGCCATAGTCGCAGGTGATCAGCACCTTATCAAGCCCTAATTCCCTGCACTTTGGCAGCACCATTTTCAACATCTGCGCTGCATATCCTTTGCGGCGTTCGCCTGGCACAACAGAATAACCGATGTGTCCCCCAAATCTTTCCAGATAAGGGTTGAAATAATGTCTGATTTAAATCATACCTTCTTCCCGCACAAACAAATACTGTGTTGCCGGAACTAGTCCCTGCGGCACTGCGCTTGGATCTTTACAGCGCTTGGAATGCTGTATCCAGTCCTGCGAATTGTCCATTCTTCTGAGCGCACCAGTGCCGTCCATGGAATCGCCACGATCAAGAAATTCTTTTCAATATGCCATAATTTGCCGAGTGTATTCCATAGTAGGCTCAATCAGTTTCATAAAAGGAATCCTCCAATATTCTTCATATATCTTCTATCACCTTATGCATTTGCTTTTTTGAACCTGTATTTCCCCTTACCATATCCTCTGACGGACTCGATTAACCCTGTGTTTTTCAACTTGGTGATGAGGTTTCCGGCAGCGGTTACAGATACGCCTGTAATACTCATAATTTCATTGCGCCCAAAGATGCCATTAAATTCCATCTGCGCAAACAGGAGTCTTGCTTTTTCTTTTGTTGCTTTTGTAGAATCCATGCCATCAATCGCATTTTGGATTAACAGGTTATCGGTGGCAAACAACACCTTTTCGCTTTCAAATGACAGCTTTTCCGGAGCAATTAACACCTTTTCAATCGGCACATTGTAATTCAAGTTATAAAGCTTAACAAAAAATGATGTCGGCGTTGATCTGAATAGAGGTTCCACTTCATTACGATAGTTTACAGCACGTCGATAGTCGGCCTTAATTTTTCTAAAACCGCTTCCCCTGCGCTCCATAAATTGCATACGGCTGAAAATATCTGCAATGACCGGATTGCGGCGTTTAGACGCTACATGATCGGTGTCAAGGTTTTGCACAATGGAACCATCAAACATACCGCCAGGAGAATATATCTCCATACGGTCATCATAAATGTCAATGTGTACTTCGCTTCCAAGTTCCATATAGTCACGATGAATCAATGCATTAACAAGTGTTTCCTGCACTGCCTGTTCGGGATATTCCGGCATTTCAATTCTGCCCGAGCCTGTCTTTTTCCAGCGTTTCTTCGAATTGTTTTTTACAAATTCTATTCCGTTTTGCAAGAGGGACACAAGAGAACCGCTGTATTCTTTGTCATCCAACGCCTCCATAATACCTGATGCTTTATCCAAGCCATACCAGCGTGTACAAAACAGACGTGAATGTCGCATTGGAGATTCGTCAGCCAACAGTACGCCTGCATTTGTCAGCACTCCGTTTTCATTCGACAGCTCAAAGGAAATGAAATCAGAATCAGTCAACTCTGTACCGGTTCTCAGGCGATAAACAGAACGTAACTTTGAAAAAGAAAAGTCTTTCATCCTATATGGCGACAAAATGCTATCATATGACATATTCATTCCTCGAAGGACAAGACGTTTTAATGCTGCAGCATCCGCAGGAACACTCTCGTTGCCAATACGAACATAAGCAATTCTGTTTCCATCGCCTGTATAATAATAGGGTGTTTCCTGCCCGGCATGGACTCTCACAATAACAAAATCTTTCCCACTCTCCGAATGATTTTCAAGCACGATCTGCGGAACCGGATCCATTTTCATCTTAACGATTTCACTGATTTTCTCAGATATTTCTTTCGAATCTTCAACGCCGACGAGAATATCATCATTGGAAACACCGGATATCAGGACGCCGCCAAGACCATTCGCAAAAGCGCTGACACTTTTCAGCCAGCTTTTGGGCCGCGCGTTCCTCCAGCATTTCTTTTTTATCATATTCCGTGGTCTCACCAATATAGTCGCCTATTCTCATTATCTGACACCTCATTCCTGTTCCCCTCGGGAATTGTACCGCCATTTTTTCAGAATTATTCTTTTGCTTCCTTCATTTTCGCAGTTGCAGGTAACCAGCACCTCATCACTCCCTAATTTTCTGCACTTTGGCAGCACCATATTCAGCATCTGCGTTGCATATCCTTTGCGGCGTTCGCCTGGCACAACAGAATAGCCGATGTGTCCCCACCCAAACATTTCCAGATAAGGTTGAAATAATGTCTGATCTGAATCATACCAACCATTATTTGCTGAGCATATTCCATAACAGGCTCAATCAGTTTCATAAAAGATATCCTCCAATATTCTTCATATATCCGGAAATGCACCCTTCAACTCCGATTCATCCCAGCGCAAAATAGGGAATTGCCAAAAGATCATAGCTTTTCGCTTTAATCTTCACAGAATTTTCCGGAAAAACCTCCTCAATAATCTGACGTCTGCAATTTGCTGTTTCATCAGTTCATTTCCTGTCAATCGTCGATTAGCCTCTTTCACAGAACAACTCAATCTCTTCACCGAGCGGCCCGACACAGAACGCGACTCTGATCGGGTATGGCGGTGAAGAATTGATTACTGTATCTTTCGGTTCAGCAAAAACCTCATAGCCCGCTTGTTTGATTTGCGTGCAAAGTTCATCCACCTGATCGGTGAGCAGCGCCATGTGGCGAATTGCTCCTCTTTGGCGCTCTCCTTCACCGTTGCAGAATATTTCAATCAATCCGTTTCCCGTGTCGATCATGATGCCTTCCGGCCATTCTCTGCATACAGACAAGCCCAGAATATCAAGATAAAATTCTTTTACCCTGGCAAGCTCTTCTTCGCCCCCGCATTTCATAGAAATATGATGGATTCCTTTTATCATGACAGTTGCCTCCGAATATCATATTACGCCCATTATATAGACCGTGCCAATTTGTAATCTATATTCAAATTCGTCCCAAAGGATACGGCCCCTATTTATCTATTCCAGCCGCCTGTCCTGCAACGTAACCGCTCGCCCACGCCCACTGCAGGTTGTAGCCCCCGCACGGACCGTCCACATCGAGCAGTTCCCCGATAAAATAGAGATTCCGGTGCAACTTCGATTCTAATGTCTCTGCAACAATCTCCCTGCAGTCCACACCGCCGCTGCACACCTGACATTCATCAAAGGAGCGCACCCCGGTCACTGGAATCGTGAATGCCTTCATACACGAAACCAGCCTGTCAATCGCTCCGACATCCTGCCTCTCACAAATCTTCGATTTTTTGTTCTCTGTTCTGTCAACTAACTCTGTGCAAGTCCGTGATTTCTTGATTCTTGCAGATGCTTCATCGCAATGCTGCTCAATCAGTTCTTTGCAGGTCTGCATTTTCTTGATCCTCGCTCTCGCAAGCACAACCGGAATCAGCTTCTCATGCAACATTCCCTTCAGGAGCACCGTCACGGTTTCTCTTGACAGTTCTTCTGCACGCGCAGACAGCAAATCCGCCAGATAAGAATGTTCAAATTCCGGCAGCAGATCAATCGACAAGGTATATTGAGCACCTGAACTTCTGACTGATTGTCTTACCTGTCTGTTGCCCGCAGAATCAGATCGTCCCAGGCCTTCCGCAGGCACAAAGCGCGAAAGCTGAAACACTACAATTCCGGATACTCCGTACTTCGTCCACTGAAGCTCGCCAGTTTCTTCCTTCACTGGTCGTCCGTCCGCGAGAAGCCTCACTCTTGCGCGGCAGCGCACACCGGCAAGCGATGTAAAGAAATCTCCGGAACAGTTCAATGCGGCAAGCGCCGGACGAGGTGTTATGATCGTGTGTCCGAGCTGCGCGGCGAGACGATAGCCGCTTCCATCCGAACCGGTCTTCGGGAGGCAGCGCGAGCCGCAGGCGAGAACTATAGCATCCGTCTGATAAGACCAGGAGGAAGTTTTCACACGCCATCGCTCAGGCGTCCTCTCTTCCGAACTCCGAATCTGTGCATATTCCTCTTTTTTATTTTTTTCCCCTGAATCTACAGCCTCTATCGTTTCAATCTTTTCATTCAGCTTTAGCTTTACCTTCAGCCTGCGCAGCTCCGCCAGCAGCACATCGAGCACCGCGGAGGACTGCATATTGTAGGGATAGACGTATCCGTTCTTTTCTGTCGTCAAAAGCCCCAGCTCATCAAAAAAACGGCGCGTCTGCTCTGCCCCGAAGCGCTCTGTCACAGACTGCGCCAGCTTCTGCCCGCTCCCATAGTAGCGCGTGGGAAGCTTCGTATCCATATTCGTGAGGTTGCACCGGCCATTCCCGGTCAGCAAAAGCTTACGCCCCGGACGATCCATCGCCTCCAGAACTGTCACTTCCGCGCCTGTTCTTGCCGCCGCGATTGCCGCAACCAGACCGGATGCCCCCGCCCCGGCTATGATTACTTTTCGTGCCATAATTCACCTCTCAAAGCTTCACATACCCGCGCTCATACAGCCTCTGCAGCGACTTTAGAATGCCAAGCTTCGCATGCGGCCAGGTCAGCCCGCCCTGGAAATAGACCGCGTAAGGCGGCTTGACCGGTCCATCCGCCGAGAGCTCGATCGACGAGCCCTGCACGACGCGCCGCTCATGCTTCTGGACGAACCAACCAGCAATCTGGA
>CANQWV010000085.1 GCA_947627645.1 uncultured Lachnospiraceae bacterium
AACTGAAATACATTATTTCGATGCAGAAGGAAGAAAGCGATAAAGAGGTTCTTTCGTTTTGGCAGATGACAAGCGCGCAGCTCCCGCATTGTTATGCTGAGCCTGGACCGGATGACCTTGCGACGATCATGTTTACCTCCGGTACAACAGGAAAGAGCAAGGGCGTCATGCTGACGCACCGCAATCTGGCGGAGAACGCGACCTGTTTTGACATGAAATTTCCGGAGCGCTCCGTGCTGATGACTGTTCTTCCGATCCATCACGCTTATTGCCTGAGTATGGATATCCTGAAGGGATTTTCCGCCGGCAGTGTGGTCTGCATCAATGACTCTCTGCTGCGGATCGCAAAAAATATCCAGCTGTTTAAGCCGAATATTGTTCTGATGGTGCCGCTGATGATCGAGACGATGGCGAGGAAACTGGAGGGACTGCGCGGTCTTCCGCCTGCGGCCGTGAAGAAGGAAATATTCGGGGAGCAGTTTCACACGATCTGCAGCGGCGGAGCGTACCTGCCCCCTTCCATGATCGATCTGTTTGAAACCTACGGGATCTCGATCCTGCAGGGATACGGAATGACAGAATGTTCTCCGGTTATCAGCACCACATTGCCCGGGAATATCCGAAAGGGAACGGTGGGAGAGCTGATCCCGAACTGCGAGGCGAAGACCGTGGACGAGGAGCTCTGGGTGCGCGGGAGCAGCGTTATGCAGGGATATTACAAGATGCCCAAAGAGACGAGCGAGGCATTGGTTGACGGATGGCTTCGCACCGGGGATCTGGGCTATGTGGATGAAGACGGCTTTGTCCATCTGACCGGGCGCAAGAAGAACCTGATCATCACCAAAAACGGAGAGAACGTTTCTCCGGAGGAACTGGAGAACCGGATCGGGGAGGATCGCCTTGTCCGGGAGATTCTGGTGCGCGAAAGCGAGGGTGTGATCGAGGCGGAGATCTTTCCGGATGAAGAGTACGCCGCGGCAGAAAAGATATCGGACGTCCGGGCCGCGCTGCAGGAGATCATAGACCGGTACAACGAGACGGCCCCGTCGTATAAGCGGGTATACCGCCTGAAGGTGAGAGAAGAGGAGTTTGAGAAGACGCCGTCAAAGAAGATCAAGAGGTATTGAACCATTTTTGTCACAGCTTATGGATTTAGGCTTTGAAAAAGTTTTTCCCGTCAGTTTCTACTTGACTGACGGGAAATTTTGCGTTAACGGTCGAATCGTCCGCCGCCGGCGGATACGACGGGCAAGCACACATTGTTTACAAACACATAGGCCGTGGGGCGAACCAGGGGTGCGAACTGTCTGCGGCCGGTCTCCAGCATCTCATATTTGCGGATCTTTTTCATCAGTTTTGTCATATTCTTCATGGATTTGTCCTCCTGGATCATTTATTTGATGGCCTTATTATGCCAGAAGAAGAGAAGTATTTATTGCATAATTATATGATTAATGATATAACTATACTATAATTTGAACAAGGAAGAGGGATACGCCATGCGTGCGATGACCGTAGATGAGAAAAAGCTTCGATATATGGAATATATCCACCGGGAGACTGGAAAGTGGCACCATACGAACGAACAGGATGCGCGGCAGTACGAGATGCTGCGCGCCGGCGACCCGGGGACGGTGGAGGAATCAGTGCGGATGTTTTCTTCAGGTCTGGCAGGCCATGTGTCGGACGATCCGGTGCGCAACTGCAAATATCTGTTCGTGGCCTCTGCCACGCTGGCGTGCCGGGCGGCCATGGCCGGGGGAATGGAGCAGGAACGCGGATTTAACAGCAGCGACCTGTTTATTCAGCGGATGGATAAGCTGGACACGGTTGAGGAGATCTGCGAGCTTCGGCGGGAGATGTTCGAGTTTTATCTCAGGGAAGTCCAGGCGGCCTCCAGACGGACGCCGTATTCCCGCCCAGTGGCGACGTGTATCGACTATATTTATAAGCATCTGCATCAGCGCATCACCGTGCCGGAGCTGTCGGAGCAGGCAGGTCTGACGGAGAGCTATCTCTCGGCACTGTTCAAGAAGGAGACCGGAAGGAGCATCTCGGATTATGTGCTGGACAGGCGCATCGAGGCGGCCAGCAATATGCTGAAGTTTTCGAATTATTCCTGCGCGGACATCGGGGCGATCCTGGCCTTCAGCTCGCAAAGCCATTTTATCCGGGCCTTTAAAGCCCGCACGGGTCAAACCCCGCGCGCCTTTCGGGAGAGATTCTATGAGGTCTGAATCGGATCATACATAGGAGCCTGAACAGGACGAGGCGGAAAGAATTTATTGATAATTCGTGGAAAGCAGACTATACTTAACAGAAATTGGAGGATGAATCTGCAGCTGTTAAAAAGAAAGGTTGTCTTACCATTGATTGATGCAAAGAAAAAACGGATTGCGAAGAAGACAAAATCCAGGGCCAGGATGCGTTGGAAAATACTTGGTCTGTGTCTGGGACTGGCATTGACGGCACTGATCCTGCAGACTTTTTTGTACCTGCGAACGTCGTCGAGCCTGATCTACCGTGAGGCACAGGAGGAGAACCTGCGCTTGATGCAGAATATGCAGGCTGAGATAGAGAGTTATGCCCGGTCGGTGGAGATTGGTCTGCTTCGTTTGTATAACCAGAGTGATTTTATCGCGGATCTGCGCAGGGACGCTCCGATTGAAGCAATGCGGGACACATGGAATCGGCTTGCCTACAATACGGGGAGCGAAAATTTTGACACTTCGCTCGGAGTCCTTGCCGTTTATCTGTACACATCTGATCATGAGATCATCAGTACATACCGTCGGGCTGTGACGCCGAAACACACATATCCGACTGACATCTACGACGGGACGCAGGACACGAATGCGCAGAAGGTGAAGGATTATGTGGACTCGGACGACTCTGTCATGCTGATCAGCAGTTATTTTAACGTATACCGGCAGAGGGATGTGGCCAGATTTGTCGTAAAGCTGTACCAGGGAAGCCGGGTGATCGGCTATGCTGTCTGCGATACGGATGAGAAGGCGCTCCGCTATCTGATGCGGAAATATACCGCGGGCGGAGAAGGATATGTCTGGATTCAGCCTGCCGATGACCGCCCGATCACGGCGACCGGAACACTTACCGACGCAGAACGTCCTTATTATACAGAAGTCAGCGACGCGATCATGGCGGGGACCTCGGACTCCGAACAGATTTCCGAATGGGAGAACCAGGTGTTCTTCCGGGTGATGCTGGACCGATACAACATCGGGAGCTATGCTCTGATGCCTCAGAGCCTGTTGGAGAAGAACCAACGTACTTTAAATGAATATCTGCTGCTGATCGGGATTGTGATCAGCCTGATCGCTGTGCTGCTGTCGTTTCCAATTTCGCGCAGCCTTACAAGGCAGCTTGAGCGGATTACGGCGACGATGGAACGCATCAAAGGAGGAGAGACGCAGCTTCGTATCGACAGGCTGCCGGACGATGAAATTGGAGAACTCGGCCTGACCTTCAATGAGATGCTTGACCGTATTGAGGGTCTGATCGCCAAAGAGTACGAGGCGGAGCTTGCGGTCAATCAGGCAGAGTATAAGGCGCTTCAGGCTCAGATCAATCCGCATTTTCTTTACAACACGCTCGATACGATGAGCAGTATTGCGCAGCTTCGGGACTGCGATGAGATCAGTGAGCTCTGTCAGTCGCTGTCTAATATTTTTCGCTACAGTCTTGACACCGGCACGCCGTTCTCAACGGTAGCCAAGGAAATTGCTCATCTGAAGAATTACATTTATGTTATGAATATGCGAATGCAGGGAGAAGTCGAGTATGCTTTTGATGTGGAGGAGGATGTGCTTCAGGATTCCCTGCCAAGGATATCCATACAGCCGCTGGTCGAGAACGCGATCAATCATGGCTTGAAGAACGCGCGTGGAGAGAAAAGGGTTTGCATCCGCGCGTATAAAGAGCAGGATTGCCTGAAGATTGTGGTGGCGGATAACGGAGTGGGCATCAGCGAGAGACGTCTGGATGAACTGAGGAAGAATTACCGCGGTCAGGAAAACTCGATCGGGCTGTCCAATATCAACGCAAGAATGCAGATGTTGTACGGGGAAACATATGGTGTGACGATAGAGAGCGCAGAGGGGCAGGGAACCAGCGTGATTCTGACGATCCCGCACAGGCGGGCGGATGGGGAAAAGGCTTTTGCTGAATGAAAATAAAACTTATTGGAAAACCGAAAAGGCGATATTCAGAAATAATCCTGCGGAAAGCCGCAGGATAGTTCTGCCAATGGGAGGAAGCAGAGGATGGACAGCCGGAAATATAAGGTTTTGATCGCGGATGACGAGTACTGGACCAGAGAGAAGCTGCGCCGTATGATTCAGTGGGAGAAATATTCCCTGGTCTGCCTGGAGCCGGCACGAGACGGTGAAGAGGTTCTGCGCAGGATGGAGGAGGAGACGCCGGACATTCTGATCACAGACATCAATATGCCGTACGTCGATGGCGTGACGCTCCTGAAAACCGTGCAGGAACGCTATCCGGAGGTGATTCCGTTTGTGATCAGCGGGTACGATGACTTTGATTATGTGAAGGAGTCCTTTCTAGCTGGCTCGGTCAATTACCCGCTCAAGCCGGTCAGTAAGATCGACCTTGTAAACGCTCTTTCCAAAGCACTGGAAAAGATCAGCGAGAATCAGAATGCAAAGCTGGAGCTGCAGAAGGCATCTTCGCTGATCCAGGATCGCGAGTTCAGCCGTCTGCTGGAGAAGCAGGACGTTCCGTTCACCCCGAATGTCACGATGAACAGCGGGATAGATTTTGGGGCGGCCAGCCTTCTCCTTGTGAAGCTTCACAACATGAGGGAGCTGACGTCCATGTATCAGTACGATCAGAATCTGCTCTCGTACTCGATTAAGAGGCGGATCCGGGAGCTTGCGGATGGTGAAAAAAATACGCTGGCGTTTAACCACATTTACCGTTCAAATGAATTTTTGATCGTAACGGAGGCAGACCTGTCAGAGTTGACCTCGCTGGCCGGAAAGATCGCTGTCTGCTTTGGACAGCTTACGAAGGCTCCGGTGACAGTGGCGGTCAGCGAACAGTCTTATTCGCTGGACAGCCTGCACCGTGCATATACCCAGGCGATCGCCTGTCTGATGACGCGGCGTTTTCAAAAGGAGAATCAGATCCTCTTCTGCAAGGACCGTGAGCAGGCACAGGGACAGAAGATCGAGATGCGCTTTGACGACTCCGCGGAACAGAAACTGAAGCAGATGATGCGGAAAGGGCAGCAGCGTGAGGCGAAGCAGTTTATCCGCACGCTTCTTGTCGAAAAGGCAGCCGGGGAGCGATGGACCTATCTGGAAATGCGGCAGACCGTAAAAAAACTCCTGAGCTTGATCCAGAATCTGTTTGCTCAGGAGATGAACGCGCAGGAAGCGGTAGACATGGAGAACCTGACGGATCTGGCGGATAAGGTGGTGGAGCAGCTGGATGCGGAATATTTGTGCGAAGTACTCTGCGAGGTCGTTGACTTTGTCTCGGCAGTCCGGCAGGAGGCGGTTCCGGATACAACGCGTGGGCTTGTAAAGAGAGCGGCTATCTACATTGACGAGCATTATTTTGAGGAGCTTACCCTTTCCTCCCTGGCAGAACAGTTTCACGTGGAAAGCTCCTATTTCTCGCGTCTGTTCCGACAGGAGACGGGTGAGAACGTGATGCTTTATATTGCGAAAACACGGATACGCAGGGCGCAGGAATATATGAAGGAAGAGGGGAGAAGCCTCACGGAAATCGCGTTTCTGACGGGGTATGACGATTATACCTACTTCAACCGTGTCTTTCGCAAGATGACCGGCATGAGCCCGCGGGATTATAAGGCGCAGCTGCAGAAATGATCGGTTCAGCCGATTCAGGTTCAGCTGGAAAATTTCAAAAAGATTCAACTAATTTTTCCTGTTTTGTCCTAGTGAATTTCTCCGGGATGCCTGTATACTGGAAGCATCAGAAAATACATCGGAAGATGGTAAAGTGAAGAAGGAGGAATTCAAGTATGAAAAAGAAAATGTTGTGTACCTGTATGGCAGCAGCTATGGCTGTTTCTTCGCTCAGCGGTTTTGCGATGACAGCGTCGGCGGAAGACGAAGCGGTCACGCTGACAGTTCTGGCAGGCCAGTCCACGACGGACGCAGGCATCGAGGATATGATCGATGAAGCGCTTGCGAAAGTCTATCCCAACATCACTCTTGAGTGGGAATGTGTAGACTGGGGCAATGACTTCCAGCCGAAGATGCAGCAGTATATGCAGTCCGGACTTCCGGATATCATGATCGGTAAGGCGCAGGATGTTGCAACCTATGCTCCGCAGGGCATTCTGGCAGAGATCGATTCCCAGTATCTGGACGCAGGGCTTGACGCGGCGAGAGAAAACGTGACGATCGACGGCAAGACCTATGGCCTCGTCTACAATGCTCTGTATCAGGGCGTTTACTACAACAAGGATATGTTTGCCGAGAACGGCTGGGAGATCCCGAAGACGATTGACGAGCTTCAGGCGATCATCGACGACTGCAAGGCGAAGGGTATCACTCCGTTCGCGAGCCACATGGTAGACACCTGGTCGATCGGAAATGTGACCATGCAGTTTATGATGAACGATGTGTTCAACAATGATCCGACCTGGGGCGACAAGTTCCGCGCGGGTGAGGTCAGCTTCTCCACGGATGAGGCTGCACAGACGGCATACCAGTACAACAAGCTGATCTACGACAACACCTATGAAGACACCTTCTCTCTTGAGCAGACTGACTGTGATGCGAGAATGGTACTTGGAGAGGCTGCTATGAAGGTTTCCGGTTCCTGGTCCATCCAGAACTTCCTCGCGATCGACGAGAACTTCAACTTCGGTATTTTCCCGTTCCCGAATCAGACGGGCGATTCCAAGCTGATCTTCGAGCCGAACATCACGATTATGACGAGTGCCTCCACGGAGCATCAGGATGCAGTCAACAAGGTTCTTGAGGTTCTGACGACCGACAAGGATCTTGCGGTTGAGATCTACGACTACACGAATACGGCTGCCATGCTCAAGGATGTTACCCCGACCTTCCCGAATCCGAGCCAGGAGGATATCGACAAGTACGCCGCGGACGGTATGATTGTCGATGTAACGCTTGGCAACAACCAGCTCGTATGGGGCGGCTTCCAGGAGGAGAATGCGAAGGACATCGCCGCATGGCTGATGGGCGACGCGACCTTTGAGGATGCGCTTGCGGCTTCTGACGGCAGAGTGGATGCGAGCAGCGCGAGCTGATTGCGCAGGACAATGGATGATCCGAAGATGATCCGAACCGTTAAAGCGGACGGATTTCATCCATAGCCGATTGAAAATTAAAAAGCAGCAGGTAACTGTCCGGCGCAGGCCGACGCGCCCGCGCCGGGACAGCTGCACGCAGAATACAGAATGTGCCGGTGTCACACCCCGGAAGCGAAAGGCGCCCGGCGGAAAGCACCGGCACATTTCATGTGATGGCAGGGTTTCATTATGCATCCTGAGGGAGGGATTTTATGGAAAAGAAAATGTTTCGCCAGTATCTCACGCTGGTTATTCCGGGGTTGATCATTTTTACGATCGGAATTATCGTGCCGCTTACGCTTTCTGTCCGTTACTCCGTCACAAGCTGGGACGGAATGTCGGTGGAGAAGCCGTTTGTTGGCCTTCAAAATTACATAAATTTATTTAAGGATAAGGAATTTCTCGACGCGTTCTGGTTTACGATCAAGTTCACGATTGGCAACACGATCATTCAGAACGTGCTTGCGCTCCTGTTTGCAGTTGCACTCGACAGCGGAATCCGCGCGCAGAAGATTTACCGCACCGCGCTTTTTGTGCCGTGCCTGATCAGCGCGCTGATCGTCGGCTTTGTGTGGCTGAAAATGTTCTCCAATGTGCTGCCGGAGATTAATAAAATTTTTGGCACCAAGATTAATTTCCTTCTGTTTGGCAGCAGCGAGACGGTACTTGGGGGACTGTTGATCGCGAACAACTGGCAGTGGGTTGGTTACTGGATGTTGATTTATCTGGCAGGGCTGCAGTCTGTTCCGGCGGATCTGCATGAGGCTGCGAAGGTGGACGGTGCGAACGCCGTGCAGCGTTTCTTCCATGTGACGGTTCCGATGCTGGCTCCGTCTATCACGATCTGTGTGGTCGGCATCACGACCGGCTCTCTGAAGGTTTATGATCTGCTGGTGTCCTCGACCAAGGGCGGTCCGGGCCGTGCCTCTACGTCTATGATCTACCAGACTTACATCACGGCGATCAACGGCAGGCAGTACGGTTATGGCTCCGCGATGACAGTTACGCTGGTACTCATGCTGCTCCTTGTGGCGATGCTGCAGGTGAACAGCCTCAGAAAGAAGGAGGTGCAGATGTGATGAAGGGAAAGAAAAAGCAGAAGTTTGAGGATATGCAGCCGGCGAAGAAAGCCAATCCGGTCGTACAGATCCTCATGACGATTGTGGCGTTGATCTATCTGTTTCCTCTGTTTGTGATCGTGAACTATTCTTTTAAGACGAAGAAGGAACTGTATCTCGAAAGCCCTCTGGCGCTTCCAAAAAGTTTTAATCTGGAAAATTATGTGGCGGCGTTCAAGAAGCTTGATATGCAGGTGACGTTTGTGAATACGGTGGTGTATACGGCAATCAGCGTATTTATCCTCGCGATCCTCTGCGGCGTGACGGCCTGGGCGATCGCGCGCTGCAAGAGGAAGTTCTTCAAATTCTGCTATGTGTATTTTATAGTGGGCATCCTGATTCCATACCAGGCATTGTTTCTGCCGATCTATATTATTGGGTACCGCCTCAACTTGACAAACACACGGTATGGAATTATCTTTATGTATGTGGCGACAGGGATCTCGTTCGGCGTGTTCCTGATGACGAGTTTTATGAATACCGTTCCGATCGAGCTGGAGGAGTCGGCAAGGATTGACGGCTGCTCTGTGTACCGGACCTATTTCTCCATCGTGCTTCCGCTTTTGAAGCCTGCGATGGCGACGCTGATCATTATGCAGGCATTCCAGATCTGGAACGATTACCTGCTCGCAAGCCTTTATGTGAGCAGGAATCAGCTGAAGACGCTGACGGTATCCATTTCATCCCTGTTTTCGGCGCAGTCAAGCGACTATACAACAGCGATGGCGGCAATCGTGATCTCGGTGCTGCCGATCGCAATCTTGTTCATGTCCCTGCAGAAATATTTTATCAAGGGCATGACGGTGGGAGCAGTGAAAGGATAAGTTATGGACAGAGTGAAAGAGTATCAGTTTGGGGACATGATTCTGCGCTATGAGCGCGACGAGGAGGAGCGGGTCGGACTCGTCCTGTATCCGGCAAAGCTGCCGCTGCCCGGACAGGGCAAATGTGGGGCGGCAGAGACAGACATGCAGGGTGAATCGACTGCGTCGCCCGGGGCGGATAAGCAGCACGGACAGATGAAAAAATGCGCGGCGACGGATCCGCTTGTGCAGGTAAAGCTGGCCGGGGACTACTGCATGGGAGGCTACGCGCCGGGCAATACGCTGCGGCAGTCGCAGAGCGCGCTGGCGCTGAAGCTGAAGGAGCAGACGCTGGAACAGGATGGCGCAAGGAGATGCGTGCGGACGGTGCTTGCCGACGCGCGCGGCTATGAGGCGGTGCACACGGCGAGCTGGGAGGAGGGCGGCCGCTTCGTGCGGATACGCACCTCGTATGAAAATAAGAGCAGTGAGGCGATCCGCCTGGAGCTGCTCTCGAGCTTTTCGCTGACGGGACTTTCTCCCTATCTGCCAGGAGACTGCAGCGGGGACATCACCGTGCATCGATTACAGTCGCGCTGGAGTCAGGAGGGCCGGCTGCTGTCGCAGACGCTCGAGGATCTCCAGCTTGAGACCTCCTGGACGATGGACGCGGTGCGCTGCGAACGCTTCGGACAGGTCGGCTCGATGCCCGTGAATCACTATTTTCCGTTCCTGGCGGTCGAGGATACGAAGAACCATGTTTTCTGGGGCGCGCAGCTTGCTCATCCCGCGTCCTGGCAGATGGAGATTTACCGCCTGGATGAGAACATTGCGGTCAGCGGCGGGCTGGCGGACCGTGAGTTCGGACATTGGATGAAGGAGCTTGCGCCGGGCGAGCGCTTTACCTCGCCGGAGGCGATCGTGACTGTGGCGTACCTGCCGCCGGAGGCAGTGTGGGGCGCCGCGCATGAGGATGGAAGCGCAGACCAGATGTCCGCGATGATCACCGGGTATGAGCCGGATGTAACCGGGCTCGACCTGCTGTGCGGGCGTCTGAC
>CANQWV010000086.1 GCA_947627645.1 uncultured Lachnospiraceae bacterium
GGCGAGAGCATGGAAGTGCGCTTTGAGATCTCAGAGGAGATGCTGCGCTTCCTGCGCGCCGACGGCACATACGGCAGCGAGCCGGGTCTGTTCCACGTATGGATCGGCGACAGCAGCAGAACGGAGAACCGGGCAGAATTCCGTTTGGCGTAAAAAGACAAAAAGACATTTTTTCCCACCCCGGGTTCTGTGCGGAATCCGGGGTGTATAGTAACGTATTCCGGGTGATAAAAATTGAGATTAACATTCGCTTTTTTCTTTAACAGTATTCTGCTCGGCGTGGGACTTGCCATGGACGCGTTTTCCGTTTCGCTCGCCAACGGACTGAACGAGCCGCGGATGAAGCGGCATAAGATGATCGGCGTGGCAGGGGTCTTTTCTGTGTTTCAGTTCGCGATGCCTCTGATCGGCTGGTTCTGCGTCTCGTCGATCGCCCGGTATTTCCGGGTGTTCGAGAAATTCATTCCCTGGATCGCGCTGGGCCTTCTGGGATACATAGGCGGGGAGATGCTGTATTCCGGTATTCGGAATAAAGAATCCGGGGACGAGGCGGCCGTCGGCCTTTCCGCGCTGCTCGTGCAGGGCGTGGCCACGTCGATCGACGCGCTGTCCGTCGGTTTTACGATCGCCGATTACCGCCTGCTGGAGGCGTTGCTCGCGAGCCTTCTGATCGGCTTCGTCACGTTTTTTATCTGTTTCGCGGGACTTGCGATCGGAAAAAAAGCCGGCACAAAGCTCGCCGGGAAGGCCGGGATCCTGGGCGGCGTGATCCTGATCGTGATCGGGGTCGAGATCTTTGTTTCGAGCGGGGTTATTTGAATTGAAAGGACTTTTTTTGTATCCCTTTTAGATAATCTTTTTTTGAATGAAAAATGAGTTCTTCCGAATGTGTAAGGTTTCCCGTCTCTATTTTTAGGCGGAGTAATTCCAGTGTACAAATTAAGTCGGCAGCTTGAAATAGCCTGTAATCACTGGGTAATACCTTCCGAGCATCATAATCGGCCAGTTCTGCTGCAAGAACTGTGTTCAAAATTCGGTTTAACTGATACTGACCGTTGTCATAATATAAGATTATCTGACGGAAGGCTTGAAAATAAGAAAGATTCTCTCTGATAAATAAGGAAATCTCTCGCGCCATTCGACCTTCAAGTTTAAACGTGTTTTCATAATTCTTTTTTTGAAAAATAAAAGTCTTATATTGGATATCACATTTGACTGTGAAATAAAATAATTTAGTGAAGATGCTTCTGCGTTCATTTGGAGACAAAGAGCGATAATCCGCTTCCCGGCGGATTAATGGTTCAGTATGTACGACATGGTCTTCAAATCCGAGAAGGGCAAGTTCGCTGTTTAGTTTTTGGATTTCCGTGGAGATATCTTTCGATTGGTCGTGTAGCACCATTGCAACAATATAAAAAGGGGAATGTGTGCTAAATGCTCCGAAATCACCAGATTCATCTACAAAGATGCTTAGATTTTTCATGTTGTTCTATAAAAAGCTGGCGGGGAGTCTCCCCGCCGATTAGGTTGGACCCGGGTCTTATGACCAGCCCAAATAAGATTATTGTTTTCTACGTGTCTAGTATATGCTAAAATGAGAAAAAAATCAACAGAAAATTTGTAAGGAGATTGGCTAGATTAGAAGTTTGATTCAATATGCTCAGAGGATTCCTGTGACGGATGAGAAGGAGAAAAAGGATGATATTTTTGGGAAAAACCGTGTCCGGGGGCGTTGCGCTTGGACGAATTGAAATTTATCGGAAAAATGATGCCGACGTGATCCGCGCGCAGGTCGACGACACGGAAGCCGAGATCGCGCGCTTTGAACAGGCTAAGGAGGATGCGAAACGGGAGATCGCGAAGATTTATGAAAAGGCGCTTGCAGAGATGGGAGAGGCCGGCGCGGCGATCTTCGAGGTGCATCAGATGCTGCTGGACGATCTGAACTTTGTGGATGCCGTCACGGAGCTTATAGAGAAGGAGAAGGTCAGCGCGGAGTACGCGGTAAGAGCGACGTGCGATCATTTTTCCACGATGTTCGAGGCGATGGATAACGAGTATATGCAGGCACGCGCGGCGGATGTGCGGGACATCGGCAGCCAGGTGATAGCTAAGCTGCGGGAGACGGTGCAGGAAGGCGGGAAGACAGCGACTGCAGCAGAACGGAATGTCAGAGAGCCGGTGATTTTGGTGGCGGATGAGCTGGCTCCGTCCGAGCTGGCCCGATTCGATAGATCCCGGATTCTTGCTCTGGTGACGCGGTGTGGCTCCGTGAATTCCCACACAGCGATCCTTGCCAGGACGATGAAGCTTCCAGCGCTTACCGGTGTGGAATTTGGCGGCGAGACTGATGAACGGATGCGGCTCGATGAGAGCAGAGAACCTGACGGGCAAATAAGGACGCAAAATCCGGCTCGATTGGACGGGACGCCCGAGCTTGATAAGGTTGAGGAATTTGATGGACATATAGCAATTGTGGACGGATCTGCCGGCCTGTTTCTGGTTGATCCGGACGAGGCGACGCTGGAGAAATACCGGGCAAAACAGAAGGAGGAAACGCAGCGGGAGCGTTTTTTATCTGAACTCAGGGACAAGGAAACCGTCACGAGGGACGGCAGGAGAATCCGTCTCTGCGCGAACATCGGCGCTGTGGATGACGCGGACGCCGCGCTGCGGGACGGCGTCGACGGGATCGGCCTGTTCCGCACGGAATTCCTGTACCTCGGGGCGGACGATTTCCCGGGCGAGGAGGAGCAGTTCGAGGCATACCGTGCCGTCGTGGAGAAGATGGATGGGAGAAAGGTCATCATCCGCACGCTCGACATCGGCGCGGACAAGCGCGCGGACTATTTTCATCTGCCGGGCGAGGCGAATCCGGCGCTTGGGTACCGCGGGATCCGGGTCTGCCTGGATCGAACGGACATCTTCAAGACGCAGCTGCGCGCGATCCTTCGGGCGGCTTATTATGGAAATGTGGACATTATGTACCCGATGATCATTTCCGTGGACGAGGTTCGGCGCGCGAAACAGATCGTGGAGGAGGCGAAGGCGGAGCTGGACACGCAGGAAATTCCGTACGGCAAGGTCGAGCAGGGGATCATGATCGAGACGCCCGCCGCCGTGTGGCTGTCAAAGGAGCTTGCCGGGGAGGTCGATTTTTTCTCGATCGGGACGAACGATCTGACGCAGTATATGCTGGCGGCCGACCGGCAGGATCCGCGGCTGGACGCCTTTTACGATCCGCGCCATCCGGCTGTGCTCGGAGCTGTCCGCACGGTTGTCGAGAATGCGCATAAGAGCGGCATATGGGCAGGGATCTGCGGGGAGCTGGCCGCGGATACGTCGCTCACGGAGGAATTTCTGCGCATGGGCGTGGACGAGCTGTCTGTCGCTCCGGCGCATATCCTTGCCGTCCGCGCGGCGGTGCAGGCGTGTACACTCTAAAACGTGTTTGACAGGGCTTTCGTTTTCGGTTATGATTTGTTCCGACGAAAATTTTGAAAAGAGTGAGATGAAATAAATGGCTTCTTTTACCGAAAAGGCAATCCGGGAGTCGTTCCTGAAGCTTCTGATGGAGCGCCCGCTTTCCCAGATCACCGTGAAGGATATCGTGTCCGACTGCGGCGTGAACCGGAATACGTTTTACTATCATTTCGAGGACATTCCGGAGCTGCTGGAGAAGATCATCATGGAGGATTTCGAGGGGGTCATCCGCGAATATCCGACGGTGGAGAAGATTGAGGATTGTCTGGACGCCGTGATCGGGCGCGCGCTTCAGAAAAGGCAGGCCGTCTTACATATTTATAATTCGGTCAACCGGGAGATCTACGAGCAGTACCTCTGGAAGGTCTGCGACTATATGTCGGATACATACATAACGACGATCGTGAAAGGCCGGAAGATCAGGGAAAGCGATCTGGCGGTCATCAAAGAATATCTCTCAAATCTTGGCTTTGGCATCATGTCGGGGTGGCTTCGGAAAGGTATGCGGGAAGATATCCGCGTCATGCTGGACCGTATGTGCGAGATCAAAAAGGGAATGGTGGAGGAGATGTTTTCCCGCTGTGAGGAGGCTTAAATTTAGACATTACATGGCTCCGTGCCCAAAAATCAGGCACGGGGCTTTTTCTGTCTGTGTAAAAGGCGGCGGGACGCGGATATAATGGCAGCAGATTAAGAGAAGGAGGTCTTGCTTTATGAAGATGCGTTCTGTGACGCCCATGAGGATCGCGAAGATCGGATATATCGTGATGTCTGTCCTGCTCTGCATTGCGGGCGGATTGTTTATCGCGATGCCGGAGGTGTCCGTGGCCGGGATCGGGATCTTCGTCGGCGCGGCGATGGCGGCCTTCGGAGTGATCAAGCTGATCGGTTATTTCTCGAAGGATCTGTACCGGCTGGCGTTCCAGTACGACCTGGAATTCGGCATCCTGCTGATCATTCTGGGACTGGTCGTGCTGTTCCGTCCGGACAATTTCATGAACTTCATCTGCATCGTGATCGGCATGGTGATCCTGCTGGATGGCCTGTTCAAGATCCAGATCGCGATGGATTCCAGACGATTCGGAATCGGCAGCTGGTGGTTCGTCCTGGCGATGGCTATTCTCACGGGAGTGGTCGGAGCGGCGCTTGTGTTTGACTCCGCGCGGGGCGCTGAGATTCTGACAGTTCTCCTCGGCATTTCACTTCTGTCCGAGGGAATTCTGAATCTGTATACGGTCATCAGCATGGTCAGGATTATCCGGAATCAGAGGCCGGACACGATCGAAGCGGAGTTTTATGAAATGAGATAAGCGGAGCCTGCCCGAAGCTGGGCGGAGCTGGCGGATGGAGAAAGTTTGACGGAAAGGAAACAGACTGCATGAAAAAGTTTTACGGGTTTGTGATCAGATGCAGGAAGCCGCTGATGCTTCTCTTTCTGGTCGCGGCAGTGGTTTGCGGGTATTGCCAGAGATTTGTCTCGGTAAATTACGATATCAATTCTTATCTTCCGGAGGACGCCGCGTCGACTGTGGCGCTCGACGTGATGGGAGAAGAATTCGAGGGAGCGATCCCGAACGCGCGGGTCCTGGTGCGGGACGTGAGCTTTCGGGAGGCTCTGGACTACAAGGAAAAGATCGAAGCGGTCGACGGAGTGTTATCCGTCATGTGGCTGGACGACAATATGCTTCTGGATATGCCGCTCGAAATGTACGATGAGGAGCTCGTGGAGACCTATTACAAGAACAATGCGGCGCTCTTCACGGTGACGATCGATGAGGAGAGCATCAATTCCGCGGTTCCGGCGATCCGGGAAGTGATCGGCGAGGAGAACGCGATGACCGGCGCCGCGGTGAGCACGGCGGTGGCGACGGCGGACACGGTCGTGGAGGTCCGGAAGATCGCCATCTTTGCGGTGCTGTTCCTGTTTGTGGTTCTGTTGGTCACCACGACCTCCTGGATGGAACCCTTTGTGGTCATGCTGGGGCTCGGGATCGCCGTCGTGATCAACGCCGGGTCGAACCTGATCTTCGGGGAGATATCGTTCGTGACGAACGCGGCCGGAAACATCCTGCAGCTCGCGGTCTCCCTCGATTATTCTGTGTTCCTGATACACCGCTTTGACGAATGCCGGCAGAAAGCGAAGCCTGAGGAAGCGATGAAGGAGGCTCTGGCGCTCTCCACGTCGTCGATCCTCTCAAGCGGGCTCACCACGGTGATCGGATTTCTGGCTCTGGCGCTGATGCGTTTCCGCATCGGTCCGGACCTCGGACTTGCGCTCGCGAAGGGAATCGGGATCAGCCTGCTCACCGTCTTCTTCTTCATGCCGGGCGTCATTCTCTGGACTTACCGTCTGATGGACAAAACGGCGCACCGTTCCTTCCTGCCTTCCTTCCGGAAGATGGGAAAGCTGGTCTGTAAGATCACGCTTCCGCTGATGTGCCTGTTTGTGGCCGTGATCGTGCCGTCCTATCTTATGAACACGAAGAATGCCTACTATTACGGGGCTTCTCATATTTTCGGGCCGGGGACGCAGCTGGGCGACGATACACAGCTGATCCAGGACATCTTCGGGAAGAGCGACACCTACGTCCTGATGGTTCCCAAGGGCGATGTCGTCTCGGAGGAGAAGCTGTCCGAAGAATTGAACGATCTGGAAGCGGTCACATCGATCACTTCCCTCATCGACCTGATCGGTCCGGATATTCCGGTGGAAATGATCCCGGACGATCTGCTTGGGCAGCTCGAATCGGAGCACTATGACAGAATGGTGATATCGGTGGAGGCCGACTACGAGGGACCGGAGACGGAGGCGCTGGTGGAGAAGATCCGGGAGATCGCCGGGACGTACTATCCGGACGCCTACTACCTCGCGGGAGAGGGAATCAGCACGTACGATCTGATGGAGACCGTGACGGCGGACATGGTGAAGGTGAACTTCCTCGCCATCGGCGCGGTGTTTGTGGTGCTGCTTTTTGCGATGAAATCTTTCCTCATTCCGGTCGTCCTGGTGCTGTCCATAGAGACTGCGATCTGGATCAACCTTTCGATCCCGTTTCTGACGCATCAGACCGTTTTTTATATCGCGTACCTGATCATCAGCTCCATTCAGCTGGGGGCGACCGTGGACTACGCGATCCTGTTTACGGAACGTTACAAGGAGAACCGCAGGCTGTTTCCGAAGAAAGAATGCATCGTGGAGACGATCTCGAACGTCGCTTCCTCGATCCTGACCTCCGGGACTGTCCTCACGGTGGCCGGCTTTCTGCTTGGAAAACTCTCGACGCACGGACTCCTCTCGCAGCTTGGATATCTGCTCGGGAAAGGAACGATCTGTTCTTCCATTGTGGTCGTGTTTGTCCTGCCGGGATTTCTGTATTTGCTTGACGGTATTTTTATAAAGGAAAAAGGGGGTTCTGAAAAATGAAGAACACAAGGGGGAAAAAGATCGCACGGACGGCGACAGCGTTTGGGATCATCGCGCTGATCGGCGTTTGCTTCGCGCACGGTGCCGCGCAGGAAAAGGAAAGCGCGGGGACAAAGGCAGAACAGAACACGGAGCTGTCGACGGAAATAGAAGAGAGGGAAGAGGCGGCGGAGTCATCCGGATCGTCCGCCCAGAGACGCGCGATAGAAGGCGCCACGGATCAAAAGAAGGAAACCGTCTACGTGATCGCGGATGCAACCGGAGAGGCGCAGGAAGTGATCGTAAACGACAGGATTGAAAATCTGTCCGGACAGGAGACCCTGAGCGATAAGTCGGATCTGTCGGGGATCGAGAACGTGAAAGGCGACGAGACGTTTTCTCAGGACGGCGAAGAAGTCGTCTGGGAAGCGGACGGGAACGACATCCACTATCAGGGGACGAGCGAGAAGGAGCTGCCTGTCTCCATGCATATCAGCTATTATCTGGACGGGAAAGAGATCCAGCCGGAAGAGCTGGCCGGAAAGAGCGGAAAGGTGAAGATCCGCTGCGACTACACGAACAAGGAGACCCGTCTCAAAGAAACCGCCGACGGGGAGGAGAAGGTCTATGTTCCCTTCACCGTCATGACCGGTCTGATATTCACGGATTACTGCGCGAGAAATGTCGAGGTCAACAGCGGAAAAGTGATCACGAGAGACGGCATGACTATCGTGGTGGGAGCGGCGTTTCCGGGACTGCGGGAAAGTCTGGAGATCGGGCAGGAAGAGGACAGCGACCTGGATCTGGATATAGATATCCCGGATTATGTGGAAGTCACGATGGACGCAGATCATTTTACCATGGAAACGGCAGCGTCTCTGGTCATGAGCGACCTGTTCGGCGGACTGGATCTGGACAGCGTAAGCGGACGAGAAGAAATGCAGGACGCAGTAGAAGAACTGATGGAAGGCGCACAGGATCTGGCGGATGGCAGCAGCGATCTGGCGGACGGTGTCGACGAGCTCTATGATAAAGTGCCGGATCTGACAAAGGGCGTTCAAGAGCTGAGCGACGGCGTTGCGGATTACACGGACGGCGTCTCGTCCGTTCAGTCCGGGGTGCAGGAGCTGAAGGATGGGAGCAGTCAGCTGGCAAGCGGAACGGTGGAACTGTCCTCCGGGGCGGGCTCGCTGTCCTCCGGAGCAGGCACGCTGGCGAAAGGGGCGAAGACTCTGACCTCCGGCACTAAGAACATGAAGAAGGGCGTATCCGCGGCAAAGAAAGGAACGAAACAGCTTCTGGACGGATACGCGGGAGAGCAGGGCGCCGTTGCGGGTGCGAAATCGCTGGCCGATGGGGCAAAGACGCTCGACACGGGGATGGATACGTTTGTCTCGGGAACAGCGGCGCTGTCCCTGGGCGCCGGAGCCCTGAAAAACGGAATCACAGGGATTCAGACGGGAGCGGCCTCGCTGGATGAAGGCGCGGGAACCCTGCAGAGCGGCGCGGCGGTGCTTGCAGAAGGAAGCGGACAGCTGACGACGATGTCCGGAAAGTTGGTAAAGGGTCTGGAAGAAGTCAGCCAGGGGCTTGCGGAGATCAAAAACAACGTACAGCTGTTAGAGGCTCTTCTCGGCGGCCAGCTGCCCGGGGCAGTGATGGACTCGTCCACGGCCGGTTCGCAGGGGGAAAAGCAGGCGGATGCAGCGACTGAGGCGGGAGGAGCCTCGGAGCTTGCGCAGCTGAAAATGGCGGCGGTTTCCTCCAGGACAGCCGCGGAAACGTCCGCAGCGGCGGCATCCGAGAAATGGGAGCAGGCGGGATCTTCTGCGGACAGCGCAAAGGGAAGCCTTGAGGAGGCGTTAAGCCAGCGGACGTCGGCGAGTGCGGAGGCCGCGTCGGCCGGTGAACTTTATCAGAACGCCATGGATACCTATACGCCGATCCTGTCGAAAGCCCGAGGCATGCTGAGCAAGACCGGGCTGTCGCAGTACGCCTCTTATGTGGACGACGGGCAGGCAAGGGCGGAGTCGGTCGCGGAAGGATACCGAACCGCGAGCGAGAGCTACGAGGCTGCGGCGGGCAGCTACCAGTCTGCCGCCGAGAACTACAAGACCGCCGCGGAGGACTATCAGGGTTCTGCGGAAGACTATCAGGCGGCAATCGCATCCTACGAAGAGACGATTGAGAACTACGAGGCGGTGATCGCCTGGTATGAGGCCCAGGCGCCGGGACTGGCGGCAGTTACAGGTGAATTGGATGGGACGCCGTCCGGGAGCGGATCGGAGAACCAGAACCCTGACGCAAGCCAGAACCCCGTCGAAAAACTGGCGGCAGCGATCGATCAGCTGTATACGGCCGTCGGCAGTGTGGAGACGACGGATACCCGTACGCTTCTGGGCGGGGCGAGAGCCCTGAGCGCAGGAAGCGGACAACTGGAGTCAGGCGTGAGCGAGCTGACAGGAGGAATCGACAATCTGAAGACAGGCACCGCGGCTCTGAAAGAGGGCGCGGATCAACTGGGAACCGGTTCCGCGACCGTCGCGGAAGGCGCGAGCGCGCTGAGCACAGGGGCGGCGGACGCAAAGAAGGGAAGCAGCCAGCTCTCGCAGGGGGCAGACCAGCTTTCGTCCGGGATCGGACAGTTGTACGCGGGGACGAAGGATCTGGACAGTGGAATGACGGATCTCTCATCCGGGGCGAAGAGCCTGAAGTCTGGCGCGAAGTCTCTGTCGTCGGGTGCGAAAAAACTGTCGGACGGCACGGGCACCCTGGTTTCGGGGGCGGCCGCTCTGGTCAACGGATCGGCGCAGCTGGATCAGGGCGTATCCTCCCTGCAGTCGGGAGTCTCGGAACTGAACGACAACTCCCCGAAACTGATCGACGGTGCACAAGAGCTGTCGGACGGCGCGGATGAGCTGTCAGACGGAGTGAGCGATCTGAAAGACGGCGCGGAAGAACTCCGGGACGGTATGGAGGAATTGAATGAAGACGGGATCAGAAAACTGGGAGAGATCCTCATTGATGACATGGATCAGTTTGTCGACCGTCTCCATCTGATCCAGGACGCCGGGAACGATTACAAGTCATTCAGCGGGATCTCCGACGGGATGGACGGGGATGTGAAATTCATCATAAAGGCGGACGGGATATCAGAGGAATAGCTCCTCTTTGTCCGGGCAGGACTTTTTGATGCGTGCCATCCGGACATAATAGCTGGGCAGCAGCACAGCGTCCGCGCCCGCCCATGCGAGTACCTCCGCCCAGAACAGTCCCTCATTGCCGATCAGCCTCGGCAGGATGAGGATCGACAGCGTGCGCATGACAAACTCTGCTCCGCCCGACACCATCGGCATGACCGTGTCGCCGGAAATATCGTCCATCCACCACTTGTTGCAG
>CANQWV010000087.1 GCA_947627645.1 uncultured Lachnospiraceae bacterium
TAGGAGGAAACTATCATGACAATGAGTGATCCGATTGCAGATATGCTTACGAGAATCCGTAACGCAAACACTGCAAAACATGATACGGTAGATGTTCCGGCATCGAAAATGAAACTTGCAATCGCAAATATCCTTCTCGACGAGGGATATATCAAGAAATATGATCTGCTTGAGGATGGCGCGATCAAGACCATCCACATCACGCTGAAGTACGGCGCTGACAAGAATGAGAAGATCATCACGGGTCTGAAGAGAATCTCAAAGCCGGGTCTGCGTGTATACGCTGGCAAGGATAATCTTCCGAAGGTGCTCGGCGGACTGGGGATTGCGATCCTCTCCACGAACCAGGGCGTGATCACTGACAAGCAGGCGCGCAAGCTGCAGGTTGGCGGCGAAGTGTTGGCTTTCGTTTGGTGACCGTACATTAAATATTAAACTGAAAACAGAGAGGGTGTAACGACGTATCCTCTCCGAAAATCTAAGTAAGGAGGAACAGGCATGTCACGTATAGGAAGAATGCCAATTGCGATTCCGGCCGGCGTTACGGTTGACATCGCGGAAGGTAACAAGGTTACCGTGAAAGGCCCGAAGGGGACTCTTGAGAGAGTGCTCCCGAAGGAGATGGAAATTAAGATGGAAGACGGTCATGTGACAGTCGCGAGACCGAATGACCTGAAGAAGATGAAATCTCTCCACGGACTTACCAGAACGCTGATCCACAATATGGTTGTGGGCGTCAGCGAGGGTTACACGAAGACTCTGGAGGTAAACGGCGTTGGTTACAGAGCCGCCAAGGCGGGCAAGAGGCTGACCCTGACGCTCGGATATTCCCATCCGGTGGATATGGACGACCCGGAAGGCATCACGACCACGGTGGACGGCAACAAGATCATCGTTTCCGGTATCAGCAAGGAAAAGGTCGGGCAGTATGCCGCTGAGATCAGGGAGAAGAGAAAGCCGGAGCCGTACAAGGGCAAGGGCATCAAGTATGCGGATGAAGTGATCAGACGCAAGGTTGGTAAGACCGGTAAGAAATAAGTAGCTGGGTAGTTACCGTATAGTTACGAAAATAAATAAGGAGAGTGTGAGAATGGTTAGCAAAGAATCGAGAACTAAAGTTCGTTTGGATAAGCATAGAAGAATCCGCAACCGTTTCAGCGGCACCCCGGAGAGACCGCGTCTTGCTGTATTCCGAAGCAACAATCATATGTATGCACAGATTATTGACGATACGGCAGGCAACACGCTGGTTTCCGCAAGCACGCTTCAGAAGGATGTGAAGGCAGAGCTCGAGAAGACGAACAACGTCGACGCGGCGGCGCATCTGGGAACGGTAATTGCGAAGAAGGCTCTGGAGAAGGGCATCAAGACGGTGGTCTTTGACAGAGGCGGATTTATTTACCAGGGCAAGGTCAAGGCGCTGGCTGAGGCAGCCAGAGAAGCCGGACTGGAATTCTAAGAAGGAGGAAACAACACATGAGACATGAGATTATTGATCCGAATCAGTTCGAGCTGACTGATAAGGTCGTGTCGATCAAACGTGTATCCAAAACGGTTAAGGGTGGACGTAATATGCGCTTCACGGCCCTGGTTGTGGTAGGAGACGGCAATGGTCACATCGGAGCTGGCCTTGGAAAGGCTACGGAGATTCCGGAGGCGATCCGCAAGGGCAAAGAGGATGCGATGAAGAAGCTGATCTGCGTGGCCAGGAATGACGACGCGAGCGTGCCGCATGATTTCATCGGCAAGTTCGGCGGAGCTTCCGTGCTTCTGAAGAGGGCTCCGGAAGGTACCGGTATCATCGCGGGCGGCCCGGCGCGTAATGTCCTGGAGCTTGCGGGTATCCGCAACATCCGTACGAAGTCACTTGGCTCCAACAACAAGCAGAACGTAGTTCTTGCAACGTTGGAAGCGCTGAAGCAGATGAAGTCCCCGGAGGAGGTCGCAAGACTCCGCGGCAAGTCAATTGAAGAGATCCTGGGTTAATAGGAGGATTAGGCCATGGCAGACAAATTGAAAATTACGTTGGTAAAATCACCGATCGGGGCTGTTCCGAAGCATCGCGCGACCGTGAAGGCGCTTGGCCTTACCAAGATGCACAAGACGGTTGAGATGCCGGACAACGCGGCGGTCAGAGGCATGATCGCTCAGGTTTCCTATATGGTGAAAGTCGAAGAAGCATAAGAGGTTAGATCAGATAAGGAGGTGTCATCATGGATTTATCAAATTTGAGACCGGCTGATGGTTCTGTGCACAACAGCAACTTCAGGAGAGGACGCGGACACGGCTCGGGAAACGGCAAGACGGCCGGTAAGGGACATAAGGGCCAGAAAGCACGTTCCGGAGCTCCGAGAATCGGTTTTGAAGGCGGACAGATGCCGCTGTACAGACGTCTTCCGAAGAGAGGCTTCACGAACCCGAACGCGAAGGAGATCGAGGCGATCAGCCTTGGCGCGCTCGAGGCGTTTGACAACGATACAGAGGTAACGGTTGAGAAGCTGATCGAGGCTGGCATCATCAAGGAGGCGAAGGACGGTGTCAAGGTGCTGAATAAGGGCACGCTGACGAAGAAGCTGACCGTGAAAGTAAATGCCTACAGCGAGAGCGCAAAAGCGAAGATCGAAGAGTTAGGTGGAAAAGCAGAGGTGATCTGATATGTTAGAAACACTGAAAAACGCATTCCGAATCAAGGACATCCGTAAAAAACTGTTCTATACATTCTGTATGATCGTTGTGATCCGGCTTGGATCGCAGCTCCCGATCCCGGGAGTGGACAGAAGCTATTTTGCGAACTGGTTTGCCCAGCAGTCGAGCGATGCGTTTAACTTTTTCTCTGCATTTACCGGCGGCTCTTTCGAGCGAATGTCGATTTTTGCATTGAGCATTACCCCGTACATTACTTCGTCCATTATTATGCAGCTCATGACCATCGCGATTCCCGCCCTGGAAGAGATGCACAAGGATGGGGAAGAGGGACGTAAGAAGATCGCGTCCATCACCCGCTATGTGACCGTTGCGCTTGCTTTGATCGAAAGTATCGCGATGACGATCGGCTTCGGCAATTCCGGGCTGATTCCGAACATGAACGTTCTCAGCGGATTCACGGTAGTCGCGGCGCTCACAGCAGGAAGCGCGTTCCTGATGTGGCTGGGCGAGAGGATTACGGAGAACGGAGTCGGAAACGGAATCTCCATCGTCTTGATGGTGAATATCCTTTCCAGCATTCCGGCAGATATGACAGGTCTGTTTGACCTGTTCGTCAGAGGCAAGAGCCTGGCGAGAGGAGGCTTCGCCGCGCTGATCATCATCGCGGTGATCCTGGTTACGATCGTGCTTGTCATCCTGCTTGACGATGCGCAGAGAAGAATCCCGGTGCAGTATGCCAAGAAGATGCAGGGACGCAAGATGCTGGGCGGTCAGTCGACCTACATCCCGCTCAAGGTCAACACGGCGGGCGTTATCCCGGTAATCTTTGCCTCCTCGCTGATGTCCATTCCGCAGATCATCATGTCCTTCACGGGCAAGACCGCGGGCAGCGGCATCGGGGGAACGATTCTCGGTATGCTCAGCCAGAATAACTGGTTCAATCTGAGCCATCCGGTCTATTCGATCGGACTGCTCCTGTATATCGCGCTGATCGTGTTCTTCGCCTATTTCTATACCTCGATCACCTTCAATCCGATCGAGGTCGCAGATAACATGAAGAAGCAGGGCGGCTTCATTCCGGGCATCCGTCCGGGCAAGCCGACCACGGATTATCTGAACAAGGTTCTCGGGAACATTATCATCCTGGGTGCGGTCGGACTGATCATCGTGGTTCTGATCCCGATCTTCTTTAACGGGATGTTCGGCGCGCAGGTTTCCTTCGGCGGAACTTCCATCATCATCATTGTGGGCGTTATCCTGGAGACCTTAAAACAGATCGAATCCCAGATGCTGGTTCGCAACTACAAGGGATTCCTGACAGACTAAAATTGAGCTATACTCATCCCCGGCTGTGCAAAAGTGATTTTGACGCGTCCGGGGAGAGTGTACTTTATAGGAGTGATACGGAATATGAAGATAGTTATGCTTGGTGCGCCGGGCGCAGGAAAAGGGACACAGGCGAAAATGATCGCGGAGAAATACCAGATCCCGCATATTTCCACGGGCGATATTTTTCGTTCCAATATCAAGAACGGCACGGAGCTCGGGAAAAAGGCGAAAGAGTATATGGATCAGGGGCTGCTTGTCCCGGATGAGCTGACGGTGGATCTTGTGACGGACCGGCTTGGCCAGGACGACTGCCGGAAGGGTTATATCCTGGACGGCTTTCCGAGGACGATCCCGCAGGCGGAGGCTCTGGCAGGAGCGCTCGCGAAGCGCGGCGAGAAGCTGGACTATGCGATCGATGTAGACGTTCCGGATGAAAATATTGTGAAGCGGATGTCCGGCAGAAGAGCCTGCACCGGCTGTGGCGCAACCTATCATGTGGTTCACAATCCTTCAAAGAAAGGCGACCTGTGCGAGGTGTGCGGCGAGCCGCTGGTGCTCCGCGACGACGACAAGCCGGAAACGGTGCAGAAGAGGCTGACCGTGTACCACGATCAGACACAGCCGCTTATCGATTATTATAAGGGACAGGGAATTCTGAAGACTGTGGACGGCACGCAGCCGATGGATGCTGTGTTTACCGCAATCACGAGGATTCTGGAGGTGTAACGCATGGCAGTGACTATCAAAACGAGGCATGAGATCGAGCTGATGCGGGAGGCCGGAAGGCTGCTTGAGACTGTCCACAAGGAGCTCGCGTACGCGATACGGCCTGGCATTTCCACCTATGAGCTGGATAAGCTTGGCGAAAAAGTGATACGAGGCCTCGGCTGCGTGCCGAATCAACTGAATTACAACGGATTTCCAGCGTCTTTCTGTATCTCCATAAACGATGAGGTCGCGCACGGGATCCCGCACAAGGGCAGGATCCTGCAGGAGGGCGATATCGTGAGCATCGACACCGGCCTGATCTATCAGGGCATGCATTCTGATGCGGCGAGGACCTACGGCGTGGGAAAGATCACGCCGGAAGCGCAGAAGCTGATCGATGTGACGAGGGAATGCTTCTTTAAGGGAATCGAGTTCGCGAGGGCGGGTCACCGTCTCCATGAGATTTCCAACGCGATCGGCGACTATGCGGAGTCGTTCGGCTACGGGGTCGTCCGCGACCTGGTCGGCCACGGGATCGGACACGAGCTGCACGAGGATCCGCAGATTCCGAATTTCCGGCAGAGAAGCCGGGGCATCCGGCTGGTGTCGGGGATGACGCTGGCGATTGAGCCGATGATCAACGCGGGGCGAGCGGATGTGGAGTGGCTCGACGACGACTGGACCGTGGTGACGGAGGATGGAAGTATTTCCGCGCACTATGAGAACACGGTGCTGATCACGGATGGAGAGCCGGAGATCCTGACGCTGAGCGAGTGATACAGAAGGCAGGATTTTTTCTGCCCAATCGACGCAGCACCCGGTACAGGCTGGTATCGCAGATTCCGGGATTCCGGCACGGAACCTGGAAAATACTGCGACAGTTGAAGCGGACAGCTGCGGGAAGGATAGAAGGAGGGCGTCATGAAGCAGTGGACATCCGAACTGCTGGCCGTATCGCGGGCAGGACACGATAAGGATACCGTGTATGTTGTGCTCGCAAATGACGACACTTACGTCTGGCTGGCGGATGGGCGGAGAAGGCTTCTTGCATCGCCCAAGAAAAAGAAATGGAAGCACGTGCAGGTGATCCGGCATCTGCCGGAGGAGATTCTTGCGCAGATGCGTTCTTTCGAACTGGATGCGCATGTGAGGAAGATCCTCAGTGCTTATCGGAGCCTGCAGTGCAGCGGCGGGGAAGACGAGGATTAGTCTGTGTGATTGTATGCCAAAACGGCGTGCGGCCGGGCAGGGTTCGAACAGCAACATATTTCAGAATATGACACAGGAGGTATATATGTCGAAAGCAGATGTCATTGATGTAGAAGGTACGGTACTTGAGAAGCTTCCGAACGCGATGTTCCGCGTCGAGCTCGAGAATAAGCATGTGGTGCTCGCGCATATCAGCGGCAAGCTGCGCATGAATTTCATCCGTATCCTTCCGGGTGACAAGGTGAAGATCGAGATGTCCCCGTATGATCTGACAAAGGGCAGGATCATCTGGAGAGACAAGTAAGCGGACGGTCATTCCTGCTTGAACCAGGCCGCGGTATGCGCAGGCAGGCTGGAAAAAAGCTGGAAAAAAGTAAAAATAGTGCTTGCATAAAGAATTTGCAAATGATATAATGAACAAGTTCCTTTTGCGAGGGGGATAGTATGCCCAAAAGCAGAAGAGAAAGGTGAAAGGAGGATTTGCCATGAAGGTAAGATCATCTGTAAAACCGATCTGTGAAAAGTGCAAGGTAATCAAGAGAAAAGGAAGCATCCGGATCATCTGCGAGAATCCGAAGCACAAGCAGAGACAAGGTTAAGCGCATCTGTCCGGAGCAGCCGGGTCATAGGATGACAGGCCGCGGGAACAGGGTGCAAAAGTGAACGGCGGAACATCACATTGCCTGTGATGGGAAAGAGTGAGCGGCGGGTATCCGCGCTCAGAATTCAATATAACGATGGAATAAATCTGCCTGTACACCCGCTTCTGGCGATTCGATTCAGATTCAGGAGGAGGGGGTCAGGCGTTGACTGGATGATAGATCGTCTGGATTTTATTTCGTTGCGATATTGATTTTAATACCGCTCCAGGATTTTGGCAGTCCACAGCCTGTGCCAGCCGCTGTGTACAGGGACGCGCCGGAGACCGCCGGTTTTCAGGCGGACGGCAAGGGATATGCCGCGCAAGGGCGAAGAAATACAGGGCCCACAGCTTAATGGAGTGGAAAGGCTGCCTTCCCTGGCAGCTGGACAGCTATGTCTGTCCCAATTAGAACCAATAGGAAAATGGAGGAGAAATTACATGGCTCGTATTGCTGGTGTAGACTTACCAAGAGAAAAACGTGTAGAGATCGGTTTGACCTACATCTACGGTATCGGTAGAACAAGCTCAAACAAGATCCTGGCTGCAGCGAATGTGAATCCTGACACGCGTGTCAGAGACCTGACGGACGACGAGGTCATGAAGATCAGCGCCGTCATCAACGAACATTACATGGTAGAAGGCGATCTCCGCAGAGACACCGCCCTCAACATCAAGCGTCTTCAGGAGATCGGATGCTACAGAGGCATCCGTCACAGAAGAAGCCTGCCGGTTCGTGGACAGAACACAAAGAATAACGCCAGGACGCGCAAGGGTCCGAAGAGAACTGTTGCGAACAAGAAGAAGTAACTCAGACACTCGTGAACAAAATTTGAGGAAAGTAGGTTAGTTTAGATTATGGCTAAAAAAGTTACGAAGAAAGTGACAAAAAAGCGCGTTAAGAAAAACGTTGAACGGGGACAGGCACATATCCAGGCTTCTTTCAACAACACGATCGTTACCCTGACGGATATGCAGGGGAACGCTCTGTCGTGGGCAAGTGCCGGTGGTCTTGGATTCAGAGGTTCAAGGAAATCTACTCCGTACGCAGCACAGATGGCTGCAGAGACTGCTACAAAGGCAGCATTGGTACATGGTCTGAAGACCGTTGATGTTTTCGTGAAGGGTCCGGGTTCGGGAAGAGAAGCGGCGATCCGCGCGCTCTCCGCAAACGGTCTTGAGGTTACCAGTATCCGCGACGTGACGGCTGTTCCGCACAACGGCTGCCGCCCGCCAAAACGCAGAAGAGTTTAATCAGGGAGGTCATAGAAGATGGCAGTAAACAGAGTTCCTGTTCTTAAAAGATGCAGATCACTCGGACTTGATCCGGTATATCTGGGAATTGATAAGAAATCAACGAGAGAGCTGAAGCGCGCGAACCGCAAGGTAAGTGAGTACGGCCTGCAGCTGCGCGAGAAGCAGAAGGCAAAATTTATCTACGGCGTTCTGGAGAAGCCGTTCCGCAACTATTACAAGAAGGCCGACAGAATGCAGGGCCAGACTGGTACGAACCTTATGGTTCTTCTGGAGACCCGCCTGGACAATGTGCTGTTCCGCATGGGCTTTGCAAGAACCAGAATGGAAGCGCGCCAGATTGTTGATCACAAGCATATCCTCGTGAACGGCAAGTGCGTGAATATTCCGTCCTACACGGTGAAGCCGGGCGACACGATCGAGGTCAAGGAGAAGTGCAAGGGTTCCCAGAGATATAAGGACATCCTTGAGACCACGAACGGACGTCTCGTGCCGGAGTGGCTGGAAGCAGACGCAGAGGCGCTGAAGGGTTCCATCAAGGAGCTTCCGAGCAGAGATGCGATCGATGTTCCGGTCAACGAAGTGCTTATCGTCGAGTTGTATTCCAAGTAAACCCCTGTGCCGGGCATAGGCCGGCATTACCATAAACAAAAGGGTGTTTACTGTGAGAAGCACACTTTTTTCCAGTAAGGAGGGGCGAAATAGTGTTCGATTTCAACAAACCCAAAATTGAAATTGCGGAGATGTCAGAAGACAAAAAGTTTGGACGGTTTGTGGTGGAACCGCTCGAGAGAGGCTATGGAACGACCCTTGGGAATTCCCTGAGAAGGATCATGCTGTCTTCTCTTCCGGGTGCGGCTGTGAGCCAGGTCAAGATCGAGGGCGTGCTGCACGAGTTCAGCTCGATTCCCGGCGTAAAGGAAGACGTTACCGAGATCATCATGAATATCAAGTCGCTGGCGATCAAGAATACCAGCGAGACGAACGAGGCGAAGATCGCATACATCGAGTATGAGGGCGAGGGCGTTGTGACCGCAGCCGACATCCGCGTCGATCAGGATATTGAGATCATGAATCCGGATCAGGTGATCGCGACGCTGAACGGTGGCGCCGACAGCAAGCTCTACATGGAGCTCACGATCACGCGCGGCCGTGGTTATGTGAGCGCCGAGAAAGGGAAGACAGAGGATATGCCGATCGGCGTGATCGCGGTGGATGCGATCTACACGCCGGTGGAGCGCGTCAACCTCACGGTTGAGAATACGCGTGTCGGCCAGATCACGGATTATGATAAGCTGACGCTGGATGTGTATACCAACGCCACGATGACCCCGGACGACGCGGTGAGCCTGGCGGCAAAGGTACTGAGCGCGCACCTTGCGCTGTTTGTCGATCTGTCTGAGAATGCGAAGTCGGCAGAGGTCATGATTGAGAAAGAGGACAACGAGAAAGAGAAGGTTCTGGAGATGAACATCGACGAGCTGGAGCTTTCCGTCCGTTCGTTCAATTGTCTGAAGCGTGCCGGCATCAATACGGTAGAGGAGCTTTGCAACAGGACGTCCGAGGATATGATGAAGGTTCGCAACCTGGGCCGGAAATCCCTGGAAGAGGTGCTGGGCAAGCTCAAAGAGCTCGGCTTGTCGCTGAACCCGAGCGAGGAGTAGAGTGTCAGCGTCTCCTGCGTATGCTCAGACGGGCAGCACAGTCTGCCGCCTCTGCCTGCAGGGAGACCGTACTTTTACAATTATGTGCACAGCCAGTAAGACCGATGAGCGTGTCTGTGTATTCCGAAATGGAGGAAAAAGAAAATGGCAGGTTATAGAAAACTTAGCAGAACAGCAGATCAGAGAAAGGCGCTGCTCAGAAACCAGGTGACTGCCCTGATCTACAGAGGCAGGATCGTTACCACGGAGCCGAAGGCGAAAGAGGTGCGCAGGATCGCTGAGGGACTGATCGCAAAAGCAGTCAAGGAGAGGGACAATTACGAGACCGTCACCGTCACCGCAAAGGTTGCCCGCAAGGACAAGGACGGCAAGCGCGTCAAGGAAGTGGTAAACGGCAAGAGGGTTACCGTGTACGACGAGGTTCAGAAAGAGATTAAGAGGGATAAGCCGAGCAGACTGCACGCACGCCGTGAGATGCTGAAGGTGCTTTATCCGGTAAAAGAGGTTCCGGCGGAGGCAGCGGGCAGGAAAAGGAACACCAAGGAGATCGATCTGGTGGCAAAGCTGTTCGATGAGATCGCGCCGAAGTATGCGGATCGCAACGGTGGTTATACCAGGATCATCAAGCTTGGCCAGCGCAAGGGCGACGGCGCCATGGAGGTCGTGCTCGAGCTCGTATAAGGCGAGGGCTGAGGCTGTTCTCCGGTCTGCAGGAACGCAGAAGGATGCAGCGCAGGCGGCTGGTTCGGGATGAGTTTGAGAATAAGAATCGTATTTGGCTGCTGCAGGCAGT
>CANQWV010000088.1 GCA_947627645.1 uncultured Lachnospiraceae bacterium
AACCAACTTGGTTCAGTTTTTGCTCTTGAATTTCTGAACCAAGCTGATTCAGTTTTATATTTTCTCTGTCAAAGTGACTTTCAAAACTTTTGATAAGCTCAGTAGTCTCACTTCTTAAAGCATAACATAATATCTAAATGAATTGGGCAGAAATTGTCTACCCAATTTGTATCGTATCAAATTTTCTTCTAAAAAGCTATCGTTTCTTCATAGTTTTACCTTCATATACCATATTAATTATTACAAATAGTGCAAGGGGATCATTTACTACACCAATTTTTACACCAATTCTGCACCAATTGAGGCACCCAGACACTGCCAGACAAAAACAACAATGCCGCAGAAGTCCCGGAAATCCGGCTCTGCGGAATTTGACAGTATAAGATAAAGACCGATTATCGCTGACAATAGGTGAGTGCTAATTTATTTGTGAAAAATTTGTGAAGTCCTGAACCCGCGGATTTTCCTCTTTGCGGAGGATCGGACGCCTGGCCGGACACTGATTTCTTTTACTTCAAAATTGACAAAAGCCCGGGGAATCTATATACTATTACCTATAAAATACGATACGAAGCGTATCACAAAGGAGGGTATCCGATGGACATCAAAGATATGATTGCAAAGGTGGAAGCAAAGCTTGGGGACAAGGCATTTTTGGAAGCGCTCAAGAAGAATCCGATCAAAGCGCTGGAGAATCTGCTGGGTGTGAACCTGCCGGATGATCAGCTGAAGGCTGTCCTGGTTGCTGTGAAGGCGAAGCTTGGCTCGGCGGAGTTTGCCGGGATCGTGGACGGTCTCGAGGATAAGCTTGGCGACGTGCTCGGCGGCGCGGAAGGAAAGCTTGGCGACGTGCTCGGCGACGCGAAGGAGAAGCTTGGTGCACAGAGCGCGTCCGGGATCGTGAAGGGCGCAGAGGAGAAGATCGGCGATGTCCTGGATGGAGCCAAGGGCGTTCTGGGCGGACTGTTCGGCAAGAAGGACTGACCGGGACGTTATTGGTGTGAAAGCCGGTCAGACGCAGGATGCCTGCAATATGAAGAATTGCAGTTTGGGAAACCAATTATATTACAAGCAAAAATTGCAGTTTTGAAAATCAATTATATTTTAAGAAAGAATTGCAGTCTGGGAAACCATTTATATCTAAGAAAAGGATGTGATAAGTATGAAACGAGTTGGACTGTTGACGAGCGGCGGCGACTGCCAGGCGCTGAACGCGACGATGAGAGGCGTGGTGAAAGGCCTGTCCTCGAACCTTACGGAGCTTGAGGTCTACGGCTTCATGAATGGCTACAAGGGCCTGATTTACGGAGATTACCGTCTCCTGACTTCCCGGGATTTCTCCGGTATTTTGACGAAGGGCGGCACGATCCTCGGCTCATCCCGCCAGCCGTTCAAGCTGATGCGCGAGCCGGATGAGAAGGGGCTTGACAAGGTTGAAGCGATGAAGCAGAATTATTACAAGCTTCGTCTGGACTGCCTTGTGATCCTGGGCGGCAACGGCACGCAGAAGACTGCGAACCTGCTGCGCGAGGAGGGGCTGAATATCATCCACCTGCCGAAGACGATCGATAACGATATCTGGGGTACCGACATGACGTTTGGCTTCTACAGCGCGGTCAACATTGCGACGGACGCGATCGACCGCATCCACACGACGGCGGCTTCGCACAACCGTGTCTTCATCGTGGAGGTCATGGGCCACAAGGTAGGCTGGCTGACGTTGTACGCAGGGCTTGCGGGCGGCGCGGACATCATCCTGCTTCCGGAGATCCCGTACGACATCAAGAAGGTGATCGAGGCGATCGACCGCAGGACGCAGGCCGGCAAGGGCTTCACGGTCATAGCGGTAGCTGAGGGCGCGATCTCCAAGAAGGACGCGAAGCTGAGCAAGAAGGATTACAAGAAAAAGATTGAAGAGAAAAAGTATCCGTCTGTTGCGTATGAGATCGCGGAGGAGATCAAGGCCGCGAACGGGCCGGAGGTGCGCATCACGGTTCCGGGACACACGCAGAGAGGCGGAAGCCCGTGTCCGTACGACCGCGTGCTTTCCACGCGAATCGGCGTGACCTGCGCGGAGCTGATCCTGAACGATGAGTATGGCTACATGGTCGGTATCGTCAACGGCAAGATGAAGAAGGTGCCGCTCGGCGAGGTTGCGGGCAAGCTGAAGGTGGTCTCCCCGAAGGATCAGATCATCAAGGAAGCGAAGCTCATGGGCATCAGCTTCGGAGATTAAGGAGAATATAAAGAGAATCTGACGTAGCAGCGTTACGCGCATACGTACCGTCTTACCTGCGGCGTGCCAAATGACGCAGCTGCAGTACGATCAGGTTTTTGCGTATGCGCGCCATGCCGTCTGCGTCAGATGTGATTATGACACTTGTGCCCGCTTTTTATGAGGCATATGTGTAGAGACCGGGGGCACGAGTATGAGTTATACAGCATTGTACAGAAAATTCCGGCCGGACAATTTTGAGGATGTCAAGGGACAGGATCACATTGTGAAGACGCTGAGAAATCAGATCAAGGCGGAGCGCATCGGCCACGCCTATCTGTTCTGCGGAACCAGGGGCACGGGGAAGACCACGGTCGCCAAGATCTTGGCCCGGGCAGTCAACTGCGAACATCCGGTCGATGGAAATCCCTGCAATGAGTGCGCGGCCTGTCGGGCAATTGCAGCCGGTACTTCTATGAACGTGATTGAGATCGACGCCGCTTCCAACAACGGCGTCGATAACATCCGTGAGATCCGCGAGGAAGTCATGTACGCCCCGGCGGATGGAAAATATAAGGTTTATATCATCGACGAAGTGCATATGCTTTCCACGGGGGCGTTTAACGCGCTCTTAAAGACGCTGGAGGAGCCGCCGGCGTATGTGATCTTTATTCTGGCGACGACGGAGGCGAATAAGATTCCGGTCACGATCCTGTCGCGGTGCCAGCGCTACGATTTCCGCAGGATTGCCCAGGACACGATTCTGGAACGCCTGCAGGAGCTGATGCAGGTGGAACACGTGGAGGCCGAGGAGAGGGCGCTGCGCTATATCGCGAAGAAGGGCGATGGATCGCTGAGAGATTCGCTTAGTCTGCTGGATCAGTGCATCGCGTTTTACCTCGGGGAGACGCTGACCTACGACAAAGTGTTGGAGGTACTTGGTGCGGTAGACACGGATGTTTTTAGCGAGCTGCTGCGCAGGATTCTGAACGGAGAACTGGCGAATGCAATCCGCCAGCTTGAAACACTGACCATGCAGGGCAGGGATTTGACGCAGTTTGTAAATGACTTCACCTGGTATCTGCGCAATCTGATGCTGCTCAAGGCGTCGGACGACATGGAGGACGTCATTGATGTGTCTGCGGAGAACCTGAAGCAGCTCCGTGAGGAGGCGGCTCTGATCCGCAGCGACACGCTGATGCGTTTCATCCGGATCTTCTCGGAGCTGTCGTCCAGCATCCGCTATGCGTCCAACCGCCGGGTGCTGGTGGAGATGGCCTTGATCAAGCTGTGCCACCCGGAGGCGGAGCGGGACGAAATCTCTCTGGTGGAGCGGATCCGAAGGCTGGAAAGTCAGGCCGAGCAGGGCGCGTTTGCAGGAACGGCCAGAACCGGCGTATCCGGGGGAGCTTCTTTCAATGTGCTGTCGGAAAGCTCTGTAGGATCCGCCTCCCTGGGGAGCACGGCGGCAGGCGCCCCGGCGGACACACAGTCGGTCGAGTACCAGCGTGCGGTGCCGGAGGATCTGCAGCAGGTCTGTGCGATATGGAAAAGTATTGTCGCCCAGACAGAGGGAATGTTTCATGTGGTTCTTGCGGCGGCCACGCCGAAATATAATGTGCAGAATGAAAATGACGGACGATTGTTTGTTGTGTTCGCCGATTTTCTGGCGGAGCGGTATATCGATAATGAAGAGAGAAAAAAAGAGCTGGAGATGATCATTGGGGAGAAGATTGGAAAGCATATGGAAGTGAAATTCGTCCTCGCCGCGGATGAATCGCTCCAGAAGGGAACACTCGCCCCAATTCGGCTGGAAAAGAAAATCAAAGAATATATCCACACGGATATAGAGATTGAGTAGATCCTGGATTCCTGCAGACCGAAACGTCTGTTGTCCGGAATACAGGATACGCGCAATCCGGATGCGCGAACAAGGCGGCGTACGGTTTCTGGGTATGCCGGACAAAAATAGTGACGGAGGGAACGACATGGCAAAACGTGGAGGCTTCCCCGGAGGCATGGGTATGCCGGGGAACATGAACAATCTGATGAAGCAGGCGCAGAAGATGCAGAAGCAGATGGAAGAGAATCAGAAGGCGCTTGAGGAACAGGAGTTTACGGCGGCTGCAGGCGGCGGGGCTGTAGAGGTCACGGTCACCGGGAAACGGGAAGTGACGAAGGTGAAACTGTCTGAGGAGGTTGTGGATCCGGACGACATCGAGATGCTGGAGGATCTGATCGTGGCGGCCACGAACGAAGCACTGCGCCAGGCAGAAGAGGCAGCGTCCTCTGCGATGGCGAAGCTGACCGGCGGTCTCGGCGGATTGGGAGGCTTTGGATTCTGATGGATTACTATGGAAGTCAGATGTCGCACCTGATTGAGCAGCTTTCTTCCCTGCCTGGGATCGGCGGAAAGTCTGCGCAGCGGCTTGCGTTCCACATCATCCATATGCCGAAGGAACGTGTGGAACAGCTGGCGCAGGCGATCACGGAGGCGCGCGAGAATGTCCGCTATTGCAGGGAATGCTGCACGCTGACGGATCAGGAGGTCTGTCCGATCTGTAGCAATCCGGCCAGGGACAAGAAGACGATTATGGTTGTAGAGAACACGAGGGATCTCGCTGCGTATGAAAAGACGGGCAAATACGAGGGCGTCTATCATGTGCTGCACGGCGCGATCTCCCCGATGCTTGGAATAGGTCCTGGCGATATCCGCCTGAGGGAGCTGATGCAGCGGCTTCAGGGAGAGGTAAATGAGGTGATCATTGCGACGAACTCCAGCCTGGAGGGCGAGACCACGGCAATGTACATCAGCAAGCTGATTAAGCCGACCGGGATTAAGGTCAGCCGCATCGCGAGCGGCGTGCCGGTGGGCGGCGACCTGGAATACATTGACGAAGTAACGCTTCTGCGCGCGCTCGAGGGACGCGTGGAGCTTTAGGCTTCGCTCCTGCTTTGGAGCCGGGCATCCGCTTATGGAAAAATTTACCGGGAATCCAGCGATTTCCTGTATTGACTTTTTTGTTGAATTATATTATCCTGTATTTGACTAGCAATTTAGTTAATCCGTTTTAAAGGCAAACCTGGTGAAAACCAGGGACGCAAAGCCACAGGGTCTAAGGCCGAAGGGCTATGACAGCCGGTTGCCGCATTCATGAATATGTGTAGATGGATTAAATGGGAGATCTGCATTCGAAGGAGGGCAGGTTTACTTAAATATCCTCATCATGAATCTCGGTAGCCACCTGTATGCGCAGGTGGTTTTTGTTACCCGGAAAATCGATGCTTTTGAGAGTAGAGAGGAGAGTTAAGTATGAAAAAGAACAGAAAGAAAAATGCAGGTATTGTGCTGGTAATGTTTTTGCTGGTGAGTATTCTGGCGGGCATGACGACGATTACAGCGTCTGCCGGAAGTGCGAAACTGAGAGTCGGCAGTATTTTTTCGAGCGGACAGTATAAGTACAAGGTGACTGCGCTGCGGGGCAGCAGCGGCAAGGTATCCCTGGTCGGCGCGAAGAAGAAGTCCATTGCTTCTGTGGAGATTCCGGACACGGTGAAGAATGGAAAATACAGGTTCCGTGTAACAGCGGTTGCGAACAATGCGTTTAAGGGATACAAGAAGCTGAAATCTGTCACGACAAACAAGAATCTTAAGACCATTGGAAAAAATGCATTTAACGGATGTAAGAAGCTGGAGAAAATCAACATTCAGGGAACAAAACTGAACAGCGTCGGAAAGAATGCGCTGAAGGGGATCAGCAAAAAGGCGGTTATCCGGATTCCGGATAAAAAGCAGACTGCCTATGCAGATATTTTGAAAAATAAAGGACAAAGTGCGTCGGCTCAGATTCAGGTATTAGGGGATGGCTCGATTGCGTCGGCACCGGCTCCGAGTGAGAGCCCGAAGCAGGAAGAGCCAACTCCAACTCCGAGCGAGGCGCCGAAGCAGGAAGAGGCGACCCCAGCTCCGAGCGAGAGTCCGAAGCAGGAAGAGCCGACTCCAACTCCGAGCGAGGCGCCGAAGCAGGAAGAGCCGGCACCGGCTCCGAGCGAGAGCCCGAAACAGGAAGAGGCGACTCCAACCCCGAGTGAGAGTCCGAAGCAGGAAGAGGCGACCCCAGCTCCGAGCGAGGCGCCGAAGCAGGAAGAGCCGACCCCAGCTCCGAGCGAGGCGCCGAAGCAGGAAGAGCCGGCACCGGCTCCGAGCGAGAGTCCGAAGCAGGAAGAGGCGACTCCAACCCCGAGTGAGAGTCCGAAGCAGGAAGAGGCGACCCCAGCTCCGAGCGAGAGTCCGAAGCAGGAAGAGCCGGCACCGGCTCCGAGCGAGAGTCCGAAGCAGGAAGAGGCGACTCCAACCCCGAGCGAGGCTCCGAAGCAGGAAGAGCCGGCACCGGCTCCGAGCGAGGCTCCAAAGCAGGAAGAGACGGACTCAAAAGCGTCTGAGAAGGAAGCGGGCAGATCGTTCCATACGCATGAGCTTGGCATAGAAGGCGTAGACTGGGAGCTTAAGAGAATCCCTGATTCTCAGCCGACCTGCACAGAGCGCGGTCATGTGGACTGCTATGTTTGCACGGGATGCGGAATGGAATTTCACTCTTTCTACGACAAGCCAGCGTTGGGTCATGATTTTGAAGAGACGGTACAGGAGGCGACCTGCGTCCAAAATGGCCTGATCACAAGGATCTGCGGACGTGAGGACTGCCTGGCGAAAGAAACACAGGTTATTCCGAAGAAAGGCCATGCGTGGAGTACGGAGAAGGTCGTCGTTCGGGAAGCTACCTGCACCTCATCGGGCGTAAGGGCTTACCAGTGTATGCGTGAAGGCTGTGACGAGGTGAGTGGGAGAGAGTTTATAGAAGCGCTGGGACATTCTTTTGCTGGCCGGTATGTGAAGGAAGAGCCGACCTGCACGCGCAGCGGCGTTGGGGCGGAGAAGTGCGTACACGATGGATGTCAGGCGGAGAGAGAGTATACGATTCCGGCAAATGGCCATAAGTTTGAGGATGATCGGAAAGAGGCAAGCTGTACGGAATCCGGTTATACCTGCCAGAAGTGTACGGTCTGCGGAGAAGAGACGTCGAAGACGGTTATCCCGGCGCTCGGGCATAAGCCTGCCGGACCACAGGAAAGGGTTGAACCGACCTGTACCGCTGCGGGAAAGGTATTGCAGGAATGTTCGGAATGCGGGGAAAAGGTTGAGATACAGTACCTTGCGCCTATGGGACACAGCTATGGCGAAGGCGATGCCTGCCTCCGCTGCGGCCATGTCAGGAGCCAAAAGACCTATTCGTCCTACATCTGGTATTCTGAATACAGGACAAGATGCGGGGAGGAAGAGCAGGAGCTTGCAGGTATGCGTGCCTTGAGAGGCGATATCCCACGCAATGTGACGGCGCCGCAAACGCTCGGAACCTGTCAGTTTAAGTACTGGGAAGTGGAAGCGTATGATAGCTTCGAAAGCCTGAAAAATGGATCCCCTTTGAAATCGTTCTGCGGTGGAACAGGCAGTTCCAGAAACGATACTCTGGAAAGCTGCGAAGGGCTTTCGGGAGGTGAATATTTTATCTTTGTGTTTGTTGCGGTTTATGAGCCGATAGCAGGATAGGATCCGGCATCCGGCACTGTAGAATTCTGGAATTCATCTGAAATGCGATCAGACGGAGGGCCTGGCAAAAGCCGGGCCCTTGTATATGGCTGTATTTTTTACAGGCAGACATCAAGAATGCAGCTGCAGACCTGGTCGGCCATTGAGGCGATCGTGGACAGCCGCACGGTCTGAAGATTCAGATAGGGCTGCGGGCTGTAGGAACCGACGATGCCGGTGATCGCGATATCGCCGGTTTTAGGAAGTTTTTTGAGAACGCCTGCTCCGGGACACAGGCCTCCGGAGCGGATATAAACAGAACCGATATGCTCGGGAGCACCGAGGGAGGCGTCGATCGCAATGACCTTGCGGTCCGGATGCCTTTTTTTGATCTGGGTGTTGATGTCCGGAAGATTGAGCGCATGAACCGTGCTGGCAAGGGTTCCGTATACGGGCAGGCATCCGTTTGAAACTTTTTCGAGAAAGGTGCCGATGAACGGTCCGAGGCAGTCTCCGATCAGACGGTCCGTGCCGATGCACAGGATGACGGGGGCGGCGTCCGCCTCTCCGAGGAGTCTGCGCAGCTGGTCAGGACAAAGCGGCGTGGGCTCGGCCGGAGGCGCGCTTTCTGGAAGATATGGGGGATTGTGCGGGCAGTCCGGCCACAGTGGCAGGGAAGCCTTCTGCCCTGCTGTCGGGGGAGCGTTTCGTGTCCGGCTGGTTCGAAAAAGAGTCCGCATAGGATGCCTCCCTTGAGTTTCTGGTAAGATTTTCTCTATTTTATCCATCTTCCTGAGAGAATATTCATGAAAGCGCCGATTTGCTTTGCCACGTTGAAGCGGCGCGGCAGTATTCCACGACGAATTTCCACTCATGAAGGACGCTTTGGCAGACTTTCAGATAGCCCTGTCTGCAATTCCCTTATAGAAAACAGAAAATAAATAAAAAATTCCCCTGACTTTTGTCCAAAAAATGCTAAATTCCGCATAAAGTATATGGTAAGGTATTGGCAGACAAAGAAAAAGGAGTGAGAGGAGTATGGAAAGGGAACCGGCTCTGCCGAGGAACATACGCCAGATAGGGGAGATTAGCGGGAGGGAAAAGGTCTGTATTGAGGATTATGTGATGACCTATATCCGCAGGAGAGAACAGCAGGAGGACAAGGGATATCTCGGTATTTTCTTTGGAGAACAGCAGGAGACAGAGGATTCGGTATACGTATTTATAAGAGGTGTTTTTGAGCTGCCTGTGGAAATGCAGGATCCCGGGGAGCGCGAAAAGCTTCAGCAGGAATACGAAAACTGTTTCGGCGGCTGGAACATTCAGGGCTGCTGCGTGATCGGCGTCTATCCGACGGAGCGGATGAAGATGCTGGCTCAGTGGCTGCCAGAGGCGGGAAAGCTGATTTATCATCTGCAGGAGCAGGAAGAGACGCTTTACTGGACAGGGGAGGAGCAGTATCGCAGATTGCGGGGATATTTTGTCTTCTATGAGCAAAACCAGAAGATGCAGGAATATCTGGCGCAGATTTTCAAGGATAACAGCGTGGAAAAAGAGGGACTCCCGGATCGGGCGATCCGCAGTTTCCGGGAAAAGGTGAAAGAAAAGGGACAGCAGAGGCGTGTGGATCTCTTGCGTATGGCAAGTTCCTTTTTTGTCATTGCAGTTCTGATTGTCGGCGCGATTGTTGTGAACCGGATCGAGGATATCCGGATAGCCCGCAGCCTTTCTTCTGCGGGAGATGAAACTGCCGGATATACTGCGTGGAATGCGGGCGAGACTATGCAGAGCACCGCTGCTTCCAAAGTGGGATTGCAGGAGTCCGCAAAATCAACGCAGGACGATTCGGCGCAGGAAAATGCACAGACGGACACGACACAGGCCGATGCGGCGCAGGCGAGCACTGCACAGGGAAACGTGCAGACTGACGCGGCGCAGGAAAGTGCACAGACGGACACGGCACAGGCGAGCGCTGCACAGGAAAACGTGCAGACTGATGCGGAGCAGAAAGATGCGCAGACGGACACAGCACAGGCCGATGCGGCGCAGGCGGGTGCTGTACAGGAAAGTGTGCAGACGGATACGGCGCAGGCGAGTGCTGCACAGGGAAACGTGCAGACTGACGCGGCGCAGATGAGCGCTGCACAGGGAAACGTGCAGACTGACGCGGCGCAGATGAGTGCGACAAAGGAGAGCACGCAGGCCGAAGCTCTGCCGGACGCTGGTTCTGCCGAAGCGTCCGTGCAGTATGGGACGGCAGCTGATGTGGCGCAGTATAACGCCGTGCAGAAAGCGGCCGAGGAGGCGGAGCTTGCCGGGGCGGACGCATTCTGGGACGAAGCCGGTTTTGAAGATGCCGCAGAGCAGCTC
>CANQWV010000089.1 GCA_947627645.1 uncultured Lachnospiraceae bacterium
GCCGGACGTCCACGCCCCGCTCCGCCGCAAATTTCAATGCGGTCTCCATCTCGCCGTCCAGGATCAGATAGGGCGACATGATGTGCACATAGCGGGTCGCGCGGTTCAGGATGTCCATGTAGACGCGCTCGCCCACCTTGTCCGCGTCGAGCGGGCAGTCTCCGTACGGGATCACGTAGCCGTCTGCCTGCTTCGCCGCCGGAATCTTCACCCTCAGATACTTGTCGTACTCCTCATGCCGCTCCGTGATATTCCACATCTGCAGGAACATGAGCGCGAAGCTCTTCGCCGCCTCGCCCTTCAGCATGACCGCGGTGTCCTTCCAGTGCCCGTATTTCACGATATGGTTGATGTATTCATCGGCCAGGTTCACGCCGCCCGTAAACGCCGTGTGCCCGTCGATCACAAGGATCTTGCGGTGGTCGCGGTAGTTGTAGTGCGTCGACAGAAACGGCGACATCGGCGAGAAAGCCTTGCACTGGATCCCGAGCGCCTGCAGCTTCTTCGGATAATTGTGCGGCAGTGTGGAGAATTCGCAGGTGCCGTCGTACATCACGCGGACCTCCACGCCCTCCTTCGCCTTTTTCGCAAGAATTTCCAGGATCCTGCCCCACATCAGGCCCTCGTCCACAATGAAGTATTCCAGGAAAATATAATTTTTCGCCTGCTCAAGCTGCCGCAGCATCTCCGCGAATTTGTCTTCTCCCATGGGGAAGAAGGTCGTCTGCGTATCCGAATAGACCGGGAAGCAGCCGCTCCTGCGGAAGTAGCGCGCCAAAGCCGCCTCGCCCGGATCTTCCTTCTCCAGCGCCCGAAGCGCCTTCTCATCCTGCGGAAGCTTATTCTTCGTCGCCGCCAGGATGTCCTCCAACCGCTTCTTCTCCGCGCGGTGCCCGGTCTCACCCTGCGTATACCAGAACAGCAGCGCCCCGAACACCGGCACCAGCATGATCACGATCAGCCAGGTGATCTTCGCCGTCGGGTCCAGCGTGCTGTTGATCAGGTACAGCACCATGATCACCATAAAGAGTACCGTCCCGCCCAACACATGCGGCAGAAAATTCTGGAACCAGCGAAACAGGCTGAACAACATCAGCGCCTGCAATACCAGCAGCACCAGCATGATTCCCACGCGGCTGAACAGCGCGTGCATGATTCCCTTCTGTCCTTTTTTCAGCAGCCGCAGTCCGTTGCTTTGTTCATTCGTATCCATTCTGCCAAGACTCCCTTCTGATGTACCTCTGCGTAGTTTAATTCTGTAGTTCATATTATATACAAACTATCGGTAAATTGCAATGCAAACGAGGCGCCAAACGCACTCGTCAGCACCTCGTGTATATCCCCTCCATCCCCCTTATCTTATTCTTGACAATGCCTACGTTATTGTATATAATTTTGATATCATTTTAATATCACTTTTCAAGAACGGAGGATAGCTATGAAAGAAAAACTGATCAACGTAGAAGAAAAAGAAATCACCGGGAAATCCGGCTTACTGATGCTCTTTATCGGCATCGCCGGCATCCTGCTCTCCCTGCCCTGCTTCATCGCGCCGGCGGTGCTCGGCCTGCCAGTGCCCGTCATCGTCCTGGGCGTCATCCTCGGCGTCATGCTCGTCATCGGCGGCATTCTCATCCTGTGCGGCCTGTGCATCATCAATCCGAACGAAGCCCTGGTCTTCGCCCTCTTCGGCCAGTATTACGGCACCATGAAGAAGCCCGGCTTCTACTGGATCAACCCGTTCTGCGGCGCGCTGAACCCGACCGTCAGGCCCGGTGTGGTCTCCGCCGGAAGCGGCGGCATCACCTACACCTCGCTCAGCAAAAAGATCTCCACCAAGATCCTGACGCTGAACAACGAGCAACAGAAGGTCAACGACCAGCTTGGCAATCCGATCGAAATCGGGACGATCGTCATCTGGCAGGTCACGAATCCGACAAAGGCCGTGCTGAACGTCGAAAACTACAAGAGTTATCTCTCAATCCAGTGCGACGCGATCACGCGCAACATCGCCCGCTGCTACCCCTACGACACGAACGACGACGATGAGAAGACCCTGCGCAGCAGCACGCAGGAGGTCGCGGAGATTCTGAAAAAAGAGCTTCAGGAAAAAGTAGAGAACGCAGGCATCACGGTCCTGGAGGTGCGCATCTCCCGCCTCGCCTACGCGCCGGAGATCGCCTCCGCGATGCTGCAGCGCCAGCAGGCCGCCGCGATCATCGACGCGCGCCAGAAGATCGTGGAGGGCGCAGTGTCCATGGTAGATATGGCATTGCAAAAATTGAATGAAAATGATATTGTGGAACTGGACGAGGAACGCAAGGCGGCGATGGTGAGCAACCTGCTCGTTGTGCTCTGCGGCAACAAGGACGCGCAGCCGATCGTAAACAGTGGATCGATCTATTAACGAAAAGGAGGACAGCGCATGGACAAGAAAAAAGAGAACGCCAAAAAGCAGATCCCGCTGCGGCTGTCTTCCTCTCTCTACGATGAGCTCGCGGCGTGGGCGGAGGACGACTTCCGCTCCGTCAACGGGCAGATCGAGTACCTGCTGACCGAATGCGTCCGCAAGCGCCGCCGGAGCAAAGATCAGTCAAAAACTCCATAGCTGCGGAACCGATCCTTCCTGCGCCTCACGATCTCCTCCGCAGGCATATCCTGATAGTACTTTAAAAACGATCGGATCTCACGTCTCATGGACAGCGCAAGATCATCCATATCCGCTATATTTGCCGGCTGCGGCTCCGGGATCACTTTTTCGACGATACCCATGCCCTTCAGTTCTTCCGCCGTCATTTTCATGACCTCAGCCGCCTCTTCAGCCCGCTTCTTGTCCTTCCACAGGATGGCGGCGAAGCCTTCCGGAGAAAGCACCGAGTACACTGCGTTTTCCAGCATCCAAACCTCGTTTGCCACGGCGAAGGCCAACGCTCCCCCGGAGCCTCCTTCCCCGGTGATGATCGACAAAACCGGCACGCGCAGATCCGACAGCTCGAACAGATTCCGGGCGATCGCCTCTCCCTGCCCTCGCTCCTCCGCCTCCATTCCACAGAACGCCCCCGGCGTGTCGACAAAAAAGAGGATCGGACGGGAAAATTTCTCCGCCTGCTTCGCGAGACGCAGCGCCTTCCGGTATCCTTCGGGATTCGGCATCCCGAAATTGCGGCGCTTGTTCTCCTTCGCGTTCCGGCCCTTTTGCTGACCGATAACCGTGACATACTGCTTATCGATTGCCGCGATCCCGCCGATCACCGCCCTGTCGTCGCCAAAAAGACGATCCCCGTGCAGCTCAAGAAAACCGTCGAATATCCGGGAAATAAAATCTTTTATATAGGGTCTGTCCGCGCTGCGGGCAATCTGAACCCGATCCCACGCGCTCACAGCACCCTCACGATTCTTTTCTTCCATAGCCACTGCTCCTCAGCAAAATTCCCAGCGTACTGCGCAGCCGTTCACGTCTCACGATGCGATCCACAAACCCATGCTTCAGCAGGTATTCCGCACTCTGGAAGCCCTGAGGCAGCTTTTGCCCGATCGTCTGCCGGATCACACGCGGCCCCGCAAAGCCGATCAGCGCTCCCGGCTCCGCAAGGATTACATCCCCGAGCATGGCAAAGCTCGCCGTCACACCTCCGGTCGTCGGGTCTGTCAGCACCGGAATATACAGAAGGCCCGCCTCGTCATGTTCCTTGATTGCCTGCGCCGTCCTCGCCATCTGCATCAGAGAGAAGATTCCCTCCTGCATACGGGCGCCTCCGGAGCAGCAGAACAGGACGACCGGAAGCCGTTCTGCCGTCGCCCGTCCGATCATCCGCGTGATCTTCTCTCCCACAGCCGTCCCCATGCTTCCCATCAGGAATTCTGCGGACATCACGCCCAGCGCTATCCGCATCCCACAGATGCGCGCTTCTCCCATCACGACCGCCTCCGCATAGCCCGTGCTTTTCCGGAGCGTATCCAGCTTCTCCTCGTAGCCCTCAAACTGCAAAGGATTTCCTCCCGTCAACCCACTGTCCCACTCCTGAAACGTGTTCTCATCGGCTATCATCGGAATGCGCTCCCGCGCTCCTATGCGATAATATCTGCCGCACTTCGGGCAGCAGTACCAGTTATTTTCTATGTCTTCCTGGAGCACGATCTTCCCGCACCCGTCGCACTTTTGAAAGAGTCCGTCCGGCGCCTGCGGTTTTTCATAGGATATTTCTGTTTCCGCTTCCCCTGCGGGCTTTTTGAAATGCTCTTTCAGCATACATCGTCACCTTATTCCAGCTATTTTTCTTCTATGCCGAGTTCAATTCTCTGATTGATCGCCCGCACGTCGCCCGAGGCAAATTCCTGACTGCTGACGAGCTCGTACTGAAAGTCCAGGTTCGTGGCGATTCCTTCTATCACCAGCTCCCCCAGCGCGCCTCTCATTTTGTGGATCGCTTCCTGTCTGTCGCTGCCGCAGACGATCACCTTCGCAAGCATCGAGTCATAGAACGGAGGAACGGTATACCCCTGATAGAGCATCGTGTCCACGCGCACGCCGTTTCCGCCCGGCAGATAAAGCTCCCTGACGGTTCCCGTGCCGGGCAGAAAACCTCTCTTCGGATTCTCCGCGCAGATCCTGCACTCGATCGCATGACCGCGGCGGACGATGTCCTTCTGCTCAAACGCAAGCCTCTCCCCGGCGCTGACGCGGATCATTTCCTTCACCAGATCAATTCCTGTCGCCATCTCCGTCACCGGATGCTCTACCTGGATCCGGGTATTCATCTCCATAAAATAGAACTGCCCGTCATCCTCCGCCAGAAACTCAACCGTCCCCGCGCTGTCGTACCCGACCGAGCGCGCCGCGCGCACAGCCGCTTCTCCCATCCGGGCAAGCATATCGTCCGGCAGAAAGACCGCCGGCGTCTCTTCGATCAGCTTCTGGTGTCTTCTCTGGATGCTGCAGTCCCGTTCCCCCAGATGGACGCTGTTTCCGTACCGATCCGCGAGAATCTGAACTTCGATATGGCGCGCATGCGGGAGGTACTTTTCCAGATACATCCGATCGTCCCCGAACGCCTGTATCGTCTCCTGCTGAGCCATCTCGAACAGTTTTTCAAAATCCTCTTCCCGTTCCACGACGCGCATACCCTTGCCACCGCCACCGGCCGACGCTTTGACGATGACCGGATACCCGACCGCAGACGCCAGCTTTTTTGCCTCGTTCACGTCGCTCATCGCCTCGTCCGTGCCCGGTATGACCGGCACGCCTGCCTTTTTCATGGCTCTGCGGGCCGCGGCCTTGTCCCCCATCTGCTCCATGATCTCCGGGGAAGGCCCGATAAAATCAATCCCGCACTGCCTGCACATCCGCGCAAACTTCGTGTTCTCCGAGAGAAAACCATAGCCGGGATGGATGGCCTGAGCTCCCGAGGCAAGCGCCGCGCTCAGGACGCTCTCCACATTCAGATAGCTGTCCGCGGGGCGCGGACCTCCGATGCAGATACACTCGTCGGCAAGCTGGGCGTGCAGCGCCTCCCGATCCACTTCCGAGCACACGGCAACCGTCCGTATGTCCATCTCCCTGCATGCACGGATAATGCGCACGGCGATCTCTCCGCGGTTCGCGATCAGGATCTTGTGGTACATACCATTCCCTTCTTTCTCATGTCTGTTTCACGACAATATCATGAGCCGTATCTCTCCAGAAAAGCCTTTCCGAAATTCTTTGATCATCACTGTTCACTCCGTGCCCAGCGACGCGAAACCCAAACTGCTTCCTGCTTTCTTACAACCCCAGCAGCAAGTGCCTCGGCCTGGTCCAAACAGTAATCTTCGGTTCTATACGGCTCATTGTATCGCGAAGGTCAGCTCCGCCTCCGCGCAGAGCCGTCCCTGTACGTAGGCCTTCGCCTGCCCGACCCCTACCGGTCCCTTGATCTTCACCAGTTCAGTCTCGAGCGTAAGCACGTCCCCCGGCACAACCTTCTGTCGGAAACGGGCATTTTTAATCCCTCCGAAAAAGGCGATTCTGCCTTTGTACTGCTCGCAGGACAACAGCGCCACAGCGCCCACCTGGGCCAGCGCCTCGCAGATCAGCACGCCCGGCATCACCGGCTCGGCCGGGAAATGCCCGGCGAAAAACGGCTCATTGTAAGTAACGGCCTTGCGCCCGACCGCCTTTTTGCCAGGTTCCAGCTCATCGATGCAGTCTACCAGCAAAAACGGCGCGCGGTGCGGCAAGATCTCCATGATCTGTTTTGTATTTAGTCTCATTTATGCCTCCCTGATCCGCATCAGCGGCTGCCCGTATTCCACAAGCTGTTCATTTTCGACCAGAACCTTCTCCACGATACCGTCGTACTCCGACTTGATCTCGTTCATCAGCTTCATGGCCTCCACGATTCCTACGACCTGTCCCTTTTTCACTGTGTCTCCCTCGGTGACAAACGGTTCCTTATCCTTCGCCGGAGCCGTGTAAAAGGTGCCCACCATCGGGCAGTCGATTGTGATCCCTGCCGTTTTTTCCGTCTTTGTCTCTCCTGCCGCTTCGTCCGGCTCACCCTGGCCGTCAGCGGCCTGCGCGATTTGCGGCGCTGGATTCACTCTTTTGGAAGCTGACGGGCGCACAGACTCTTTTGCACCGTCGCCTTTTCTCTTGATCGATAGTTTGATATCCGCATCTTTGTATGCAAAGGAATCCAGCTCCGCTTCGTTTACCTTGTTGATCACGGAGAAAATCTCATCCAGTTCCAGTTTCATCCCTTCACCCCACAAACTTTCTGATCAGCAGGCTGCCGTTGTGCCCGCCGAACCCAAGCGAATTGCTGATCGCCGCATTGACGATCCGGGAAACGCCTTCTTTCGTGTAGTTCAGATCCATTTCCTCCTCCGCCTCGCAAAAACCCGCAGTGGCGTGGATATAGTCCTCCATCACGCTCTTTACGCAGACGACGCACTCCGCCGCGCCCGCCGCGCCGAGCATATGCCCCGTCATCGACTTGGTCGAATTTACGTTCAGGGAATACGCGTCTTCTCCAAACGCCTTTTTGATCGCGCGTGTCTCGCACAGATCGTTATGATAAGTTCCTGTTCCGTGCGCGTTGACGTACTGGACTTCCGCCGGGGCGATCCCCGCCTCCTGCATCGCCAGCGTCATCGCGCGCGCCGCGCCGTCCCCGGTCTCCTCCGGGGAAGTCATATGGTACGCGTCGCAGGTGGCTCCGTATCCGCCGATCTCCGCCAGGATACGCGCCTCTCTCGCCTGCGCGTGCTCCAGCGATTCCAGCACAAGCACCGCCGCGCCTTCTCCCATCACAAAACCTCCGCGCTCTCTGTCAAACGGAATGGAGGCACGCAGCGGGTCTTCACTCACGGACAGGGCGGTCAGCGCCGCAAAGCCGCTGATTCCCAGCGGCGTGATGGCAGCTTCCGTCCCTCCCGCAAGCATAACGTCCGCGTCCCCGTACTGGATGCAGCGGTACGCCTCTCCGATGGAATGGGTTCCCGTCGCGCACGCTGTGACGACATTTATGCATTTTCCTTTCAGCCCGAAATGAATCGCCACATTTCCCGCCGCCATATTGGTAATCATGCGTGGAACCAGCAGCGGCGGAACTGCCTTCGGACCCTTGCTTCTCAATTTGTCCGCCGCCTGCTCCAATATCTGCAGGCTTCCGATGCCACAGCCGACTGACACGCCGATCCTGCTGCAGTCCTCATTCTCCGTCGCGAGAGCCGCATCCCGAATCGCGTCCGACGCCGCCGCGACCGCGTACTGGCTGAACAGCTCCATCTTTTTTGCTTCCTTGAAATCCATGTATGCTTCCGGGTCAAAATCATGGACTTCGGCCGCCAGCTTTACCCGGTAGTCCGAGGTGTCAAATCTGGTCAGCTTCCCGACCCCCACTCTCGACGCTCTCAGACTGTCCCAGAATGTCTGAACCGTATTTCCGACAGGAGAGATGATTCCCATTCCCGTCACTACTACCCGCCTTTTCAAATTCCCATTCCTCCATCTACCAGAATCGTCTGCCCCGTGATGTAACCCGCATAGTCCGAGGCAAGAAAAGCTACCGTCTGCGCTACATCCCGCGGGTTCCCCATCCGCTTCAATGGAATCTGCGCAAGTATGGCATCCTTCACATTGTCCGGCAAAACCGCCGTCATGTCCGTGTCGATATAGCCGGGCGCGACCGCGTTCACCGTAATATTGCGACCGGCCAGTTCCTTCGCCAGACACTTTGTCATACCGATCACGCCTGCCTTTGACGCGCAGTAATTGATCTGTCCGGGGTTTCCGTGCACCCCCGAGATCGACGAGATGCTGACGATCCTGCCGGAACGTTTTTTGATCATGCGTTTCCCCGCCAGCTTCATGCACAGAAACGCTCCCCTCAGGTTCGTCTCGATCACCTTGTCAAATTCTTCCTCGCTCATGCGCACAGCCAGATTGTCTCTGGTGATCCCCGCATTATTGACCAGAATGTCAATGCTCCCGAGCTGCTGCTCCATTTCCTGGAACATTGCTTCACACTGCGCCGCATCCGACACATCCGCGCGAACCGCGACCGCGCGTCTTCCCAGATCACGGATCTCCTGCACTGTTCTCCTGGCCGCAGCTTCCGAACCGCTGTAATTTACCGCCACATCCGCGCCCAGACGCGCAAACGTCAGCGCGATCTCCCGCCCGATTCCGCGTCCTCCGCCGGTAACAAGCGCTATTTTTCCTTCCAGCATCTTTTCTTCCAACATTTTTCCTGCCTTCCTGCTTTCCTGTTTCACAGCATCCGCTTTACCTGCGCTAAATCCTCCGGCGTCTCCACGGAAAACGCCCGCGCCGTGCGGTCAATCTTTTTCAGGAAACCACACAGGGTCTTTCCCGGTCCGATCTCGATAAACGTATCCGCGCCTTCAGCGATCAGATATTCCATACTCTGCCTCCATAACACGGACGAACAGACCTGCCGGGCCAGAAGCCCCTTTATGTGTTCCGGATCGCTCTCCGCCCGGGCTGTCACGTTCGATACGAAGGTCAGCTCCGGCGTTTTCAGCGGGATCTGCTCCAGAACCCCTTTCAGCTTTTCCCCCGCTTCTTTCAGCATGGGAGAATGGAACGGGCCGCTCACCTTCAGCGGAACTACGCGGGCCGCACCCGCTTCCAGCAGCTTATTCGCCGCCGTTTTCACCGCCTCCGTCTCGCCGGAGATCACCTTCTGTCCCGGACAGTTATCGTTTGCGACCGAGACGATCCCAGGGACGCTTTCGCAGATCTCCTCCACGGGAAGCGGTCTGCGGCTCAGCACGGCGGCCATCATCCCCTGCCCCTCCGGGACAGCCTCCTGCATATAGGCTCCTCTTTCGCACACCGTGCGCAGCGCATCTTCAAATTCAAAAGCGCCTGCCGCCGTCAGCGCGCAGTATTCCCCCAGGCTCAGTCCTGCTGCTGCCTCCGCCTGTATCCCTTCGCCGCGCACCGCCGCCAGGATCGCACAGCACGCCGTCAGAAGCGCAGGCTGCGTGTACCTCGTCTCATCCAGACGGGAATTCTCGGTAAAGCAAAGCTCTTCCATGGAATACCCGCTCAGCTTTGACGCCTTTTCAAACACCGCGCGGCTGACCTCATACGAATCGTAAAATTTCTGTGCCATGCCGACATATTGCGCTCCCTGACCTGGAAACAAAAACACTGTTTTACTCATAACATTCTCCTCGTCTATACAAAATCCTGCACCTGAACACGTCCGGTTTATATGCAAATGATCCGGTCAAAAGCACTGCAGGCATAGCTGTCCCGTCTTCCAGGCAGCTTAAATGCGAGATTGCATGAAACAACCGGCGTGGGACAGCAGCTCCTCCGCCTGCTGCGCGATCTCCTGAACCATTTCCCTACAGGTCTGCTTCCTGGATACCAGACCCGCAATCTGTCCGGCCATCATGGAGCCGTTCTTTGTGTCGCCCTCCTGCACCGCGCGGCGCAGGGAACCGATCGTCATCTCCTCAAGCTCCTCAAAGCTGCAGCCTTCCTTTTCACGCTTCAGGTATT
>CANQWV010000090.1 GCA_947627645.1 uncultured Lachnospiraceae bacterium
GCCGTTTTCTTTTCCTCGCAGAGCTATTGCGGAGTCGCGGAAGAGGATGGCGCTGTCGTCGGGCTGTATATTCTGCATCCCAATAATGTGGGACGATGCGGGCATATCTGCAACGCAAGCTATGCCGTGAGCGCGGAGCGCAGAGGGCGGCATATCGGGGAACGCTTGGTGACCGACTGCCTGGAAAATGCAAAACGGCTCGGGTTTGGCGTGCTGCAGTTTAACGCGGTCGTTGAGAGTAACGTACACGCGAGGCATCTGTACGAGCGACTGGGCTTTGTCCAGCTTGGGACGATACCGGGCGGCTTTCGGATGAAAGACGGACATTATGAAAACATTTGCCCGTATTATTACGACCTGAGGGCGGAGCGCGGGCGTTAGGGGAAAAAACAAGAGCCCTCATACAGCAAGGGCTCTTGTCCGGCGATTGGCTATTTCAGCTGCATTCCATCGTGGAAGGCTTCGCCGACGCGCGCTGTCATTTTGGAGAAAAAGCAAGCCTGCCGCCGCAGATCGTGCAGTGAATCTTTCCATACAGCTTCATCCCCGTGAAGGGGCTGTTCTCAGACTTTGAATGATAATTTCCGGCGACAAAGGTTTCATTCGGGTTAAAGATTACAAGGTCGGCGGCGCAGCCCGGGACAAGGGAGCCATAGAGCGGCTGGCCGGCGTGGAGACCTTGCCGCGCCAGGGAGTTTAAACGGTACAGCCTTGCCGGGCCGACGGTCATGCGCTCCAGAAGCTGCGGAAGCGTCAGGCGCCCGGGGCGCACCAGGTTTGTAATGCCAAGCGCCAGTGCGGTCTCAAGCCCGATGATCCCGCTCGGGGCGGCGAAGAAGTCGTCCTTCTGTTTTTCCTCCGTGCTGTGCGGGGCGTGGTCGGTCGCGATGAGGTCGATCGTGCCGTCCTTTAATCCCTCGATGATCGCCAGGCGGTCTGTCTCGGTGCGCAGCGGCGGGTTCATTTTGGCGTAAGTGCCGTGCTCCCTGACTGCCTCCTCGGTCAGAGAGAAGTGGTGCGGCGTAGCCTCGGCGTGAACCTGTGCGCCGAGCGCTTTCGCAGTGCGCACAAGGGCGACGGAATGCGCCGAGCTGATGTGCTGGATGTTGACCGGCGCGCCCGTGTGCAGGGCCAGCATACAGTCGCGGGCGACCAGAATATCTTCTGCGATGGCAGGGGCCGTGCGGTTTGACCCCGGTTTTTCGATAAAGTCCGGGTGCTCCTCATGGAAGGAGAGCGGCAGACCGAGCGCACGGGCCTGCAGCATGGCCTGCACGGCCAGCTTTTCGTTGAGCAGGGGAACGCCGTCGTCGGTGAAGCCGCAGGCCCCGGCGTCTGCGAGCGCAGCGAAGTCTGTCAGCTCTTTTCCGCCCAATCCCTTTGTGATGGCCGCAGCGAAGCGCACGCGGATTTTTTCGGCCTTTGCCCGATCAATGAGATCGGCAAGCACTTCCACATTGTCTGTCGTCGGGCGCGTGTTCGCCATGCAGACGACAGTCGTAAAGCCGCCTGCCGCCGCTGCGAGCGCGCCGGTATGGAGATCCTCTTTCCAGGTCTGGCCGGGATCGCGGAAATGCACATGGACGTCGACAAGCCCCGGCGCGACGATGCAGCCGGATGCGTCGACCACCTCTTCGCCGTCCTGTTCGGCCAAGCCGGGTGCTTTGGCTGTATTTTCTGCGCTCTGGCCGAACAGAAGCCTGCCTTCCCCTGGATTTTCCCCGCCACGTTCGCCCTGGCAGGGCACAGCGCTCACGGAAATGGGGGCAGAGCTGACTTCAGAGACGCCGGCTGCGGTACATAATGGGCAGATCTCTGCGATGATACCGTCCTTTATCCGAAGATCGGCCGGATACTGTTCGCCGCTACCCGGAGAGATGATGGTTCCATTTTTGATCAGCATAGGTAAATTCTCCATTTCATTCCTGATATTTCATTCCTGATGTTTGGGAGGAAATTGTTTTCCAACTGTATTTTATGGTCTGGAGGACACTGTGTCAAGCGATACCGTTCATGCAGCGCGCAGCATTTGCGGGCACGATTTATAAGCTGCAGCACAGCACATCGCAAATCATGCTTTACTTTTCTGTCAAACTGTGTTAATATAGTTGAGCAATTTCCGAGATGCACCTGTAGCTCAGGGGATAGAGCAGCGGTTTCCGGTACCGCGTGTCGGGGGTTCGATTCCCTCCAGGTGCGTTTTCAAAAAACGGCGGTCTGTAGCTTTTCAGGTACAGGCCGCTGTTTTTCTGCATCAGTATTTCAGTTTTCTCTCATCAGGCCGCGTCTTTGGAAGCTGCCGCGGCCAGTCTGCCTTCTTCGCTGTAATAGCGGTAAACCGTATCTCCGAGAATCTCTTCCTCCGCAACGCATTCCTCGTTGATCTCGCACACGATCTCACGCAGCTGTGTCGGATTGAAATCCGCAAAGGCCGGAACCAGCATACATTCATGTACGCTGCTCGGAAGTACATAAAAGTCTCCACCCAACCGTACGCTGACTGCCTCAAGTATCGTCTGATACAGGATTACTGCAGCTCCGAAGCTCTTTTCCGTATTTGTCAGGACATACATCGGAATCTGATCCTGTTCGCTTTCCTCGATCTGTATCCCCGTCATCTGCTTGATCACATCGGCAATATAGATGCATTCGTACGGCATAAGCCGAATCGTATTGCTCATCGCCGCGTCATCTACCTCTTCCAGATCCGCATCCCACATCTCCATGTGTTCGTTCTTTACAAGAATACTGGCATCTCCGAACGTATCATCCTCCATCTTGTAATAGTAGATCACCGCGAGATCCAGAAAACGCCTGTGTGGAACCTGCTTCAACATCTCACGGTTCTTCTCATAGTTGACCAGCCTGCATACCAGCCGCTCGCGAACCTGCAGGAAATCCGTGTAGAAGGAGAGATCGTAGTGCCCCTCTCTGACATGGCTGTTGTGGAATTCAAGGATCTGGTCTGTAATCCTCTCGACCGTTTCTCCATTCAGGCACTGCTGGTAGTACGGGGCCATGTAAATGGCCGGAGAGACATTCCCCCTGCCGGTTAAGATCGTCATAGTGTCGACATTGTTTCGGTTGTTCTTCAGAACAGGCGCGAGCCTGACCTGGCTGCCTTCTCCCGCTCTCTTTTGTACAGAATCTCTGACTTGCTCCAAAAAATCCTGGTACTCCAAATACAATCCACCTTTCTGTTAAATTCTTGCTGGAAGTGAAAGCTTGTGCGACCGCACAGGGAAACGTTTTCGCGCTCAGACTTTACATCTCAAACTATAACACGATTAATCACATATTGCAAGTTATTTTTGCGTCGATTTCTGTTTGAATTCTTAAGATTTTCTAAAGCAGGAATATGGATGGATTCCGCCCCGACATAAAAAGCGCCAGACCCGCCTTTGTTGTGCGCTTTCCGGGACAGAACCTGACGGCATCCTGCTTCCGGAAGAGCTCACCAGCCTGTGAATCTGACGCTTCTTCCAATTCTGTTTTTCCTGATACTTCCTGATACAATGATAGGATCCGGGACGGGAATGCGTTACACTCTGGAGAGATATTCGCCTGTCCTGGTATCGATCTTCAGCTTGTCCCCAGTCTCTACAAACAGCGGAACATTTACCGTTGCGCCTGTTTCGACTGTGGCAGGCTTTGTCGCGCCCGTAGCCGTATCGCCCTTGAAGCCCGGCTCGGTATCCGTTACCTCAAGCTCCACGAAGAGAGGCGGCTCCACTGCAAATACATTGCCGTTATGGGAGCAGATCTTCACCATCTCGTTCTCTTTTACAAACTTCAGCGCATCGCCGATGGCATCCTGGTTGAGCGCGATCTGGTCGTACGTCTCCGTGTTCATGAAATGGTACAGATCGCCGTCTGAGTAGAGATACTGCATCTCCTGACGGTCGATACGCGCCTGCGGGAACTTCTCAGTCGGACGGAACGTCTTCTCAACCACACCGCCGCTGATGATGTTTTTCAGTTTTGTCCTGACGAACGCCGCACCCTTGCCCGGCTTCACATGCTGAAACTCGAGAATCTGGTATACGCTTCCCTCCATCTCCAGGGTAATACCGTTTCTAAAATCACCTGCTGAAATCATTGTCTGTTCTCCTCCTTGTACTTTATGAAACAGCGGGGCTTCCGCCCCATCCCGTAGGGATACGAACCAGAGGGTACTGTGCGACAGTGACCCATATCCAGCGCCAGCCAAGACCTCGTCGCTTCATTGGCAAGGCGATCCGAACAGGATTTCATCGAATCACATTATCTGTAATATTCTACCGTATCCATACATAATTTTCAACTGTTTTTTTTGCAGCTTATAATGTACTAGTGCTGATAATGATTGAATAAGACTTTACACTATGGTACAATACCACCAACGAAAGGCGGTGATAGAAAGTGAGCGATGAAATGTCAGAGCTTGCTGCGATTGAAAGACTTTTCGAACGAAAGTCTTAAGAAACGCCTTCTTTACATTCTTGTATAAATATGTTAATATAATCTTAATATGAAATGAGATTTTATATGAGATGACTCATTAAGAAGGGAGATGGGGCAATGTTAGATGATATCAGAGAATGGATTTCCGACTATCTGAGATATATTCTGCTCGGCGTTGCGGGGATACTGGTCATTTTGATCATTGTACTTGCGGTTCGGCTGATCGGCGGAGGGCACAAGTCGGAGAAGGAAGATAAGAAGGAGCAGTCTGTCATAGAGACGGAGGAGATGCAGTCGGAGGGTACGGCAGCGGAGGCACCCGTCAACACAAGCGGCGCTGCGCTTGAGAGGAATCAGAAGGATGTCCTGGATCTGGTGACGCGTTATTATACGGCCAGGCTCAATAAAGATTTTGATACATTGGCAGAGATCTGCGAAGTGATGGACGAAAATGCGAAGGCGGAGTGCGAGGCTCAGGATAAGGCGATTGAATCTTATACAAATCTGATGACCTATTCGAAGCCGGGCCTGACGGAAGGATCGTATGTCGTGTTCGCATATTTTGACGAGAAGCTTACCGGAATCGATACGCTTTCGCCAGCTTTGAGAGGGTTGTATCTGGTCACGAATGAAGAAGGGAAGCTTATCGTGTCGGAGCCGAAAAATCATCCGGATCAGGATGCTTATCTGCAGCAGGTCTGGGCGGACGACGATGTGCAGGTGCTCAGAAAGGATGTCGCCGATAAATATGACGACAGCCTGGCGCAGGATCCGGATCTGGCAGCGTTTGTATCTTCGGTCGATCCGAACGTAGAAGATGGCACAGGGACAGCCGGAAACGGAAGCGACGACGGCGCCGGCACTGAGAGCGGAAGCGGAGAGGACGCCCAGAATTCGCAGCTTGGCACGATGTACGCGTCCACGGGCGTGAATGTCCGTTCGGAACCATCTGCCGACAGCGCGAAGTATGGTTCGCTGGATATCGGTATGCAGGTAGAGGTGCTTGAGAATCTTGACAATGGATGGTCCCGCGTCAGCTTTTACACCTCGGACGGAACGCCACAGGAAGGATATGTAATGACTCAGTATCTGACGAGCGGGCAGTAGCGTCAGGCGGGGTGATCTGCGGAATTAAGAAAGTACAGACTGGAGGAATCGCCGTACTGTTCTTTTCATAAAGAAGTACGGCTGGATTCCTCCATTTTCTGTCTGCACCCGGGGAAGGGATTTGCAGGGGACAGGCGCAAATTGCCTTGACTATGGGCGGGTGATTTTGAGCGAAGGGAAGGAGCCCTGAGGTTTAAACCTGTTGGAGGTTCGGGAGTCCTGCCTGAGCTGGGTGTTGTCTCGACACGGGGAATGTGGTAAGATACGTTTATCTCTTGATTATCCTTCAGGCACAGGAAGCCTTGAGGCGGAGCGTCAGAGTAAAATGCTGTTTGGGAAATACATGAGGAGCGTCGAAAACAAAGAGGTGCACGCGGGCGGAAAAGCAGGTGCGGCAATAAGGGGCGGCAGATGGAAAAAGAGCGGACAGGAAGAGGAGATGCAGGAAATATAAGAACCCAGCCGGCGGGCGAGGTGCGGCTGAACAAATATTTGAGCGAGGCGGGGTTTTGCTCGCGCAGGGAGGCGGATCGGCTGATTGAGGCCGGAAGGGTACTGGTGGACGGAGCTCCGGCCGTACCCGGACAAAAGGTCGGTGGAAAGCAGCAGGTGACAGTGGACGGGCAGGTACTCGTGCCGGAACAGGAGCTGATCCTGCTGGCGGTCAATAAGCCGCGAGGGGTGGTCTGCACGACGGATCGCCGCTGGGGAGACCGGACGATTTACGATGTGCTGAATTATCCGAAGCGCATTTTCACAATCGGGCGGCTGGACAAGGACTCCGAGGGACTTCTCCTGATGACGAACTATGGGGATATCCTGAATAAGATTATGCGTGCCGGGAATTATCATGAAAAAGAGTACCTGGTCACAGTGGACAAGGATATCACGCAGGATTTTTTGCGAAAGATGGCGTCGGGCGTATATCTGGAGGAGCTGGATGTCACCACGCGCCCATGCCGGGTGGAGCTTGCGGGGAAATGTCAGTTCCGGATCGTGCTCACACAGGGGCTGAACCGGCAGCTCCGCAGGATGTGCGAGGCGCTTCAATACAGGGTGAAGCGGCTGGTGCGGGTGCGTATCATGAATATTGAGCTTGGCAGTCTGAAGCCGGGGGAATACAGGGCTGTCACACGAAAGGAATTCGCCCGTCTTCAGGAGCAGCTGCGCGACTCGACAAATCCGGGGCAGCAGGCAGGCCGCATGGCGGGCAGGGGATAACAGACTGTTCATACGGCAGCCAGGGGACAACAGACTGTCAGGGGACAACAAATTGTTCATTCGGCAGCCAGTGATCCACAGGCAGTTCATACGGCAGCCAGGAAACGGCAGAAGCCGGAGAGAGGGACAGGCAATTCTGAAGACAGAGAGGTCAGAATTCGGGAAAGGAATCGTAGAAATTGATGAATCAGCAGATGGAACGGATGAGGGAATTATCAGAACAGCTGCGCGAAGCGTCGAAGGCGTATTACCAGGAAGACTGCGAGATCATGAGCAACCTGGAGTACGATAAGCTGTATGACGAGCTCGTGGGGCTGGAGCAGGAGACCGGGGTCGTGCTGGCCGGAAGCCCGACGGTGACGGTTGGCTATGAGGCGCTTGAAAGCCTGCCGAAGGAGCGCCACGAATCCCCGATGCTTTCTCTGGGGAAGACGAAGGAGCGCTCGGAGCTTGTGAGCTTTGCCGGGGAGCATGAGGTGCTTGTCTCCTGGAAGCTGGACGGGCTTACCGTGGTGCTGACCTACCGCGATGGAAGCCTTGAGAAGGCGGTTACCAGAGGAAATGGGGAGATCGGGGAGGTGATCACCAACAATGCCCGGGTGTTCCAGAACATTCCCCTGCGCATTGCCTTTCCGGGGGAGCTGATCCTGCGCGGCGAGGCGGTTATCACATATTCGGAGTTTGAGAAGATCAACAGTGAGATCGAGGATGTGGAGGCGCGCTACAAGAACCCGCGCAATCTCTGCAGCGGTTCGGTGCGCCAGTTGAATAATGAGATCACGGCAAACCGCCATGTCCGTTTTTATGCGTTTGCGCTGGTAAGGGCGGACGGGGTCGATTTTGGGAACCTGCGGAGCAATCAGTTTGACTGGCTGCGTCGGCAGGGCTTTGATGTGGTGGAATACCGACGGACGACGGCGGCTGCGATGGAAGAGACGGTGACTTGGTTTGCGGAGAAGATCCCGCACTACGATGTGCCGTCGGACGGGCTTGTCGTCACGTACAACGATATCGCTTATGGGCAGTCGCTCGGCCGCACCGCGAAGTTCCCACGCGATTCGATTGCCTTCAAGTGGCAGGACGAAACCTGCGAGACGACGCTTCGCGAGATTGAGTGGAGTCCGTCGCGGACCGGGCTGATCAACCCGGTCGCGATCTTTGATCCGGTCGAGCTGGAGGGGACGACGGTCAGCCGGGCCAGCGTGCACAATCTGAGCATCATGAAGACGCTGAAGCTCGGGATCGGGGATAGGATCACAGTCTACAAGGCAAATATGATCATTCCCCAGATTGCGGAGAACCTGACCGGGAGCGGGAGGATTGAGATCCCGAAGGTTTGTCCGGTGTGCAATGGGCGTACGGAGATCCGTTCCGTGAACGACGCGGAAACGCTCTATTGCCCGAATGAGCGCTGCAGCGCAAAAAAAATCAAGTCGTTCACTCTTTTCGTGAGCAGAAACGCGCTGAATATCGAGGGACTTTCGGAAGCTACGCTTGAAAAATTCATCGCGAGAGGTTATATTCATACGTATGCGGATATTTTTCACCTGGAGAACCATCGCGACGAGATTGTCCAGATGGAAGGCTTTGGCGAAAAATCATACGCGAATCTGATTGAAAGCATTGAAGCAGCGCGCCGCACCACGCTTCCAAGGCTGGTCTATGGGCTTGGGATTCCGAATATCGGCACGGCGAACGCCGGGCTTCTGAGCCGTTTCTGCGGATACGACCTCGAGAAGCTGAGGCGGAGTACGAGCGAAGAGATTGCTTCGATTGAGGGGCTCGGCGAGGTGATCGCCGCCTCTGTGACAGATTATTTTGCGGATGAAGAGAACCAGGCGACGCTGGATCGCCTGCTCGCGGAGCTGGAGCTCGAGAAGGCGCCGGAGGAGACTGTGCCGCAGGCGCTTGCGGGGAAGACATTTGTGATTACCGGGAGCGTCAGCCATTTTGCGAACCGCGATGCGCTCAAGGCGTTTATCGAGGAGCGCGGCGGAAAGGCGGCGGGTTCTGTGTCGAAGAAGACCGACTACCTGATCAACAACGATACGATGTCGGCTTCGGCCAAAAACAAGAAAGCCGCAGAGCTTGGGATTCCGATCCTGTCGGAGGAGGACTTCCTGGCGCTTGTGAACGGGAGGGCGAAGGAAAACTAAATTGCTGCATACGGCCTGCGCACCGGATCAGACCGGATAATGTGCGGGAACCGTGGTGCAGAGAGACTTCCTTGCAGTTTGAGTTCGGAGAGATAACCGGTGCGATGAAGGCCGGGTATAGAAAAAGGAGAGAAACAGGATATGCCGATAAAAGTACAGAGCAATTTGCCAGCGAGGGAAATTCTGGAGAGGGAAAATATATTTGTGATGGATGAAAACCGGGCAATCCACCAGGACATCCGTCCGATTCACATCGCGATCCTCAACCTCATGCCGCTCAAGGAGGAGACGGAGCTGCAGCTTCTGCGCTCGCTCTCCAATACGCCGCTGCAGGTGGACGTGACCTTTGTGAAGACCAGCTCCCATGAGTCGAAGAATACGTCGACGAGCCATCTGAACGAGTTTTATGTGGAGTTTGGCGACATCAGGCACCGGAGGTTCGACGGCATGATCATTACGGGCGCGCCGGTGGAGCTGATGGAATTTGAAGAAGTGGATTACTGGCAGGAACTGACGCAGATCATTGACTGGACAGAAGAAAATGTCACCTCGACGATTTACCTTTGCTGGGCGGCCCAGGCGGGGCTGTACTACCACTACGGACTGCAGAAGCGGCTGCTGGAGAAGAAGATGTTCGGACTTTTCTGGCATCGGGTTCTGAACCGCAAGATCCCGCTGGTGCGCGGGTTCGACGATGTCTTTCTCGCGCCGCATTCGAGGCATACGGACGTGCCGATCGAGGAGATCCGCAAGGTAAAGGAACTGACGATTCTGGCGGAGTCCGACGAGGCCGGGCTGTTTCTCGCGATGGCAGACAACGGCAGGAAGATCTTTGTCATGGGCCACCCGGAGTACGACCGCGTGACGCTGGATGGGGAATACCGCCGCGATCTGAGCAGGGGACTGCCGATCGAGCTCCCGAAGAATTATTACGAGAACGACGACCCGAACGTCAAGCCGCTGCTGCGCTGGCGCTCGCACGCGAACAATCTCTACACGAACTGGCTCAACTATTATGTCTATCAGGTAACTCCTTATAACATGGTCGTGCGCCGGATTTTCCAGATGGTCATTGACGGC
>CANQWV010000091.1 GCA_947627645.1 uncultured Lachnospiraceae bacterium
CTCGTCGCAGTAGTACGCCGGGATCCGGTGTCCCCACCAGAGCTGTCTGGTGCATTTCCAGACAGCTCTGGTGGGGACACCGGATCCCGGCGTACTACTGCGACGAGTGCGGCGAGGTGGTCGTGGCGAAGAAGATGCCGAAGGTCTGCCCGAAGTGCGGCTGCACGCATCTGACGCAGGACGAGGACACGCTGGACACCTGGTTCTCCTCGGCGCTCTGGCCGTTCTCGACGCTCGGCTGGCCGGAGAAGACGCCGGAGCTCGAGTATTTCTACCCGACCGACGTGCTCGTGACGGGTTACGATATCATTTTCTTCTGGGTCATCCGAATGGTGTTCTCCGCGCTGGAGCAGACCGGCGAGGTGCCGTTCCACCACGTGCTGATCCACGGACTCGTGCGCGACTCGCAGGGGCGCAAGATGAGCAAGTCGCTCGGCAACGGCATCGACCCGCTGGAGATCATCGAGCAGTACGGCGCGGACGCGCTGCGCCTGACGCTGATCACCGGCAACGCGCCGGGCAACGATATGCGTTTCTATATGGAGCGTGTGGAGTCGTCCCGCAACTTTGCGAACAAGGTCTGGAACGCGTCGCGCTTTATCATGATGAACCTCGAAAAGGCGGAGGTGCCGGAGACGATCGATCTGAACAGCCTGACCGGAGCCGACAAGTGGATCCTCTCGAAGGTCAACACGCTGGCGAAGGTCGTGACCGAGAACATGGAAAAGTACGAGCTCGGCATCGCGGTTCAGAAGGTGTACGACTTCATCTGGGAGGAGTTTTGCGACTGGTACATCGAGATGGTGAAGCCGCGCCTCTACAGCGACGAGGACACGACGAAGGCGGCCGCGCTCTGGACACTGCGCACGGTGCTCGCGAATGCGCTGAAGCTGCTGCACCCGTATATGCCGTTCGTGACTGAGGAGATCTACTGCACGCTGCTGCCGCAGGAGGAGTCGATCATGATCTCTGCGTGGCCGGAATATAAATCAGAGTGGGAGTTTGCTGAGGACGAGAAGGCGGTCGAGACGATCAAAGAGGCTGTGCGCGGCATCCGCAACGTCCGCACGGGCATGAACGTGCCGCCGAGCAGGAAGGCGCAGGTGTTCGTGGTGTCGGAAAACCCCGAGATCCGCGGCATCTTCGAGAATGGCAAGGTCTTTTTTGCGACGCTCGGCTACGCGAGCGAGGTGCACGTGCAGGCGGACAAGACCGGCATCAGTGACGACGCGGTCTCTGCGGTGATCCCGGAGGCGGTGGTCTATCTGCCGCTTGCGGAGCTTGTCGATCTCGACAAGGAGCTGGAGCGCCTGCAGAAGGAAGAGGAGCGCCTGACGAAGGAGCTGGCCCGCGTCAATGGTATGCTGAACAACGAGCGCTTTATCAGCAAGGCGCCGCAGGCGAAGATCGACGAGGAGAAGGCGAAGCTCGAGAAATACACGCAGATGATGGAGCAGGTGAAGCAGAGGCTGGCGCAGCTGGGACGATGAAGATTTCCTTGACTTTGCGGATATTTCAGGTATGATTGATTTATACAAATTAATCAGCGGGAGGTAAGAGAATGGACAAGTCTACGGTTTATTTCACGGATTTTCGCTGTTCGCTCGGGTGCGGGCAGATGGAAAAGCTGAAGAAGCTTTGTGTCGCCGCGGGGATTAAAGACATTGACATGGAGGGAAAGTTCGTCGCGATCAAGATGCACTTCGGGGAGCTCGGGAATCTGGCGTTCCTGCGCCCGAACTACGCGAAGGTGGTTGCGGATCTGTGCAAGGAGCAGGGCGGTATGCCGTTTCTGACGGACTGCAATACGCTGTACCCGGGCAGCCGCAAGAACGCGCTGGAGCATCTGGACTGCGCAAATCTCAATGGCTTCAACACGGTGACGACGGGCTGCCAGATCATCATCGCGGACGGCCTGCGCGGCACCGACGACGTGGAGGTGCCCGTGGTGAACGGCGAATACATCAAGACGGCGAAGATCGGACGCGCGATCATGGACGCGGACGTGTTCATCAGCCTGTCCCACTTCAAGGGGCATGAGGCGACCGGCTTCGGCGGGGCGCTCAAGAACATCGGTATGGGCTGCGGGAGCCGCGCCGGGAAGATGGAGCAGCACAAGGATGGAAAGCCGGCAATCGACGAATCGCTCTGCCGTGGCTGCCGCCGCTGTGCGAAGGAGTGCGGGAGCGACGCGATCTCCTATCCGGAGAAAAAGGCTGTGATTGATTATGAGAAATGTAAGGGCTGCGGGCGCTGCATCGGGGCCTGCACCTTCGACGCGATTGGCAATCCGAACGACTGCGCCTATGAGATGCTCGACCGGAAGATGGCGGAATACGCGCAGGCGGTCTGTCACGGGCGTCCCTGCTTCCACATTTCCCTGGTGCAGGACATCAGCCCGAACTGCGACTGCCACGAGGAGAACGACGCGCCGATCCTTCCGGACATCGGAATGTTCGCGAGCTTCGACCCGGTGGCGCTCGACCAGGCCTGCGTGGACGCCTGCCTGAACGCGCAGCCGCTGCCGAACAGCCAGCTCGGAGACAATCTGGCGAGCGAGGGTTGGGAATGTCATCACGATCATTTCAAGGATTCCAACCCGAATATCGAGTGGAAGGCGACATTGGAGCAGGCGGAGAAGATCGGGCTCGGGACGAGGCAGTACGAGCTGAAGAAGATCTGATTCTGAGCGGAACAACACATCTCGGGAAAAATCTCTTCCATGAAAAAACAAGACAGAACGGGTGAGATGTCTCTGAGTAAATGGAAGGAAAAACAGTGCGGAACGATCGTTACGGAGAGTATAGAAACAGCCGCAGGAACAGAAAATGCGGGGTAAGAAACGGCAGAAAGCACAGAAAATTCACGGCGGCCCTTTTCCGGGTCGCTGTGGTTTTGTGCTTTCTGCTTTTTGTGTATGGCGGCGTCGACTATTACCAGAACCGGAATTTAGACCGGACGTTTGAGCTGCTCGGGCAGGTCGGGGAGACGGCGAGAGCTGTCCCGGCCAAAGTGCGGGAGCTGGCCTGGCGGGCCGAGAATGCGGTTCGCGGGCTTAGCGGAAGGCAGACGCCGTCGTTTCCGCTCGATGAGATTCCCGAGTATTCTGGCGAACCCTATGTGGTCGTCGACGGCAATGTGCCTGGCTTTACGGACGAGGAGCGCGCTTCCGGCGTCTATGAGTATTACAGCGACCTGGATTTCCTGGGGCGCTGCGGGGCGGCACAGGCGATGCTTGGCCCGCAGCTGATGCCGGACGAAGAGCGCGGCGAGATCAGCGAGGTACACCCGAGTGGCTGGCATACAGCCAGATATGATTTTATTGAAAACGGGTACCTGTACAATCGCTGCCACCTGATTGCCTACGCGATGACGGGGGAGAACGCAAACGAGAAGAATCTGATCACCGGCACGCAGTACATGAACATAGAAGGCATGCTGCCCTGGGAGGAGAAGATTCTTCAGTATATCTGGGATACGGGCGGCAGGGTACTCTACCGCGTGACGCCGGTTTTTCATGACAGCGATCTCGTCGCGCGCGGCGTACACATGGAGGCTGAGTCAATCGGAAGCCGCGAGATTCGTTTTAACATTTTCGTATACAATGTGCAGCCAGGAGTCACGATTGATTATTCAGACGGAACCAGTTGGAAGAGCGGAGAGTAATCCTGCTAATATTCTCCGGAACTGCCGTTCTCCAGATGGAATTGACTTTTCCATTTCATTTCTATATAATCGAGTTGCGGTCTTTCGGGATCGGCATAGCTGTGCAGGATGGGAGAGCGGATATGGGCGTTTTTGAAGAGATGCTGGACATGGAAGTCCGGGAAAAATTTCTTGCATACAAGGATGATTCCATCTCCTGCAAGCCAGAAGAGGCAACTGCCCTGAGAAGCTATCTTCTGAGCGACCGGTGCACGGCCGATATCCTGCGCCTGAAGGCAGGGGATTATTATTTCGATCCGCCTACGCAGTTCGCCCGGCGCAAAAGCCGCAGCGGCAAAAAGCGGCTGGTGTACAGCCTGAAGAAAGAAAATCTGATGCTGACACAGCTGATGACCTTTGCCCTCCGGAAATATGATTCTGTTTTTTCCAAAAATCTCTATTCTTTCCGGAGCGGCCGCCGCGTGGCGGATCTGATCATGCGGCTCAAGTCGGTGCCGGGATTGAAGAACAAGTATATTCTGAAGACGGATGTGCGCAGTTACGGCGACAGCATAGACGGAGAGCTGCTTCTGGGGCAGTTGGAAGCGCTGTTTGCGGACGATCCGGCGATCATGGCGTTTTTCGGCTGGCTCCTTAACTGGCGCACCTATCGCCATCCGTCGGGAAAGCTCTTTTATGATGGGCCTGCGGTCATGTCCGGCGTGCCGCTCACCAGCTTCTTTGAAAATCTCTATCTCTCGGAGATGGACTGGTATTTTCAAAAGAAGCGCGTCCTGTACGGCCGTTACGCGGACGATATTGTGCTCTATGCGAACACAGAGGAGCAGGTTGAGGAATACAAGTGCTATATCATGGAGGAGATGGCCCGCAAAAAGCTTTCGCTCCATGAGGAAAAAAGCATGATCCTGCCTCCCGGCTCCACCGTGGAGGTGCTGGGCATGAAGCTGACCGGGCGCGCCGTGGACATCGCGGACAGCTCGGTGGATAAGATCAGGTGGAAGCTGCGCCTTCACGCCAGTCGGATCATGCGCCGCAAGAACCGAGGTGAATTCGACGACGAAGAGGCGATGCGCCGGATGATCTTTTACGCCAGGCGATTGTTTTTTGGGGGCGTTGCCAACCGGCACGAGCTGAACTGGTGCCACTGGATCCTGCCGCTGCTTTCGAAGACGGACGGGCTGAGGAAGATCGACGCCGCGATTCAGTTCAACATCCGCTATGTGGGCAGCGGAAAAAAATCGGACGCCCGTTATCGCGTCCGTTTCGAGAAAATGCATGAATTAGGCTATCGAAGCCTCGTCAACGTGTACTACCGCCGGTTTGAGACGGACTGGAGCACGTTGTTCTGAATTTCTTATCAGGTAAAAAGGAGGGTGCGCACAGCGCGCCTGCAGAGGGCGGAATGGTCCGGCGCAAAAGGTTTTGCAGGCGACTGCCGGTCTGTGACGCCATGAAAAAACAAACGAATGAATGTCTTCCCTCCTTTTTATAGCGCTCCGGATGTCAGACATCCGGAGTGTTTTCATGCGCAGATCCGTGTAAAGAAATTTTGTGTTTATGCCTCCGCCTGGAGCTGCTTTCGCACGAGCTCTGCGAAGAGCCCGTTCTTCTCTATCAATTCTTCATAGTTCCCCTGTTCTGCGATCTTTCCGTCCGCCAGCATGATGATACGGTCGCAGTCCTTGACGGTGGAGAGCCGGTGGGCTACCATGATGACTGTAGCCCGGAGAGCTGTGATCGCGTCCAGAACCCCCTTTTGCGTCACGTTGTCCAGAGCGGAGGTGGCCTCATCCAGGACGAGCAGAGAGGGCCGTCCCGCGAAGGCGCGTGCCAGAAGGATGCACTGTTTTTGCCCGCCGGAGAAGCCGCCGCCGCGGGATTCGGAGATCTCGGTGTCCATCCCGAGCGGCAGGGAGCGGATCAGCTCCTCAATCTGTGCTTTCTCTGCGGCGTTCCAGATTTCCTCTTCCGTGATGTCCGGCGCGCCAAACGCGATGTTCGCCTGAATGGAGCCGGGCATGACCTGGCTGAACTGGAACACAGAGCCGATGTGGCGGCGCAGGGAGCGTTTGTTGAGGGAGGGAAGCGGGCGTTCGTCATAGTAAACACAGCCTGCGGACGGCGTCTCCATTCCCATGAGGATGCGCAGCAAGGTGCTCTTGCCGCAGCCGCTCTCCCCCACGATGGCAACTTTTTCTCCTTTTCTGATGGAAAGAGAGACACCCTTCAGGCATTCTGTGCGTGCGCCCTCGTAGGTGAAATGAATGTTCTCCAGCTGCACGCGGCCGGACAGCTCCTTCACGTATTCCTGGCTGCGCGTCTGCTCCGGTTTCGCCTCGAAGAGCGGTTTCAGATTGTTCAGCAGAGACTGTAGGGAGAAGAGCGTGTCTATCACGTTCATCAGCTCTGTGACTGCCGTGACGATCAGCCCATAGGAGGCAGTGAAGGCAATATAGTCCGCCCGGGTGACGCCCGACGGAATTGCTATGGACAGGATCAGGATCGTGCCAAAGGACGAGATGAAGGCGATCAACTGGCTTCGCAGCTTCACGATGCCGGGCGGGTCAAGATTATACACCAGCATTCGCCGGTATAGCTCCGCCCATTTCGCATAGACGCGCTTGACAGCTCCGGAAGTTTTCAGCTTCTGAATGCCGCGTACTGCGGCGTAAACGAAGCCGTTCTCTTCCATGGACAGCTCGTTGCTTGCCAGCGTATTTTTGGCGTACACAGCGGATGCGAAGACGCTGAGCGCAAACTGCGCGGCAAGGATCAGAAGCGCCGGAATATACAGAGATGGGGCAAAGTGCGCCATCTGAGGAATATAGACCAGGGAAAAGACGGCGGTGATCGACGTGTCCATAACCATACCGGTGAGTCTTTCGGCGAGTGTGCGGCTGTTCTGGATGCGTTTGGACAATTTCCCGGCGGATAGATTTTTGAAATAGGAATCCGGCAGGAACAGAATGCGAGAGACCACGGCAGCCTGCACCTGAATGCTGACATTTCGTTTGACGGAATTGAGCATGAGCGTCTTGATGACGGTGAGCGCCGCGCGCAGCAGGCCTGTGGAGACAAAAAGGATGGCCGCGGATGTGAGCTTCGGCCAGGCCGCGAAGCCGAGGGGCACCAGCTGGTTCAGCACCCGGCGGTTGAGCGAGGGAGCCACGAGTCCGAGCAGCGTAATAGCGCCGATCGCGGCTGCGACAGGCACATAGTCAGCGGGAGAGAGCATGGCAAACAGGAGCCGGAAGAAGCGGGGCAGGGAAAGCCTGCCTTCCGGCAGCGGACGGTAGATCACATAGGCGGCAGGATCCAGGACTGTATCTTTCGTGACACGGCCTTTTCTTCCGGTCGCCGGGCACACATAGCGATAACCTCCCACCGTTGGGAAAAGAGCTACCGCGGTTCCATCCGAGAGGAATCCCAGCATATGAACGGTTCGGCGCTTCCAGTCCGATTCCCGCAGATCGCACGCCTCGTACATGATGCACAGAGGATCCAGCACGCAGTCCATCAGCTCGGCGATGCTGTCACAGTGTCGGACGGGTTCAGGCGTAACGTTGAATCGATTTAGAATACAGCGCAGCGCCGCCTCCGCCTGCACGATCCGGTCTGCGCTGCCGGAGGAAGGAATATTGTCGCGCAGGGAAGTGTTCGCCTCTTCCATCAGGCGCGTATCGATACGGTCGCGTTCCAGAATAAGATCGGTAAATATACTACTCATGAGATCACCTCTATTGCAAGTCTACCAGCCGGCGGTACAGCCCGTTGGCATGATACAGTTCCTCGTGCGTGCCTTGCTCTGCGATACGGCCCTTTTCCATCACGACGATCCAGTCGCATTCCACGACGGTGGAGAAGCGGTGCGCCGCCAGGACACAGGTCGTTCCCTTGTCGCGGATTGCCCGGAAGACCTTCTCCTCCGTAAGAGCGTCCAGGGCGGAAGTGAATTCGTCCAGAAGCAGGACGGTAGGATCCTGACTCAAGGCGCGGGCAAGCTCCAGACGCTGCAGCTCCCCACCGGAAAAGTTGCGTCCGTTTTCATAGACCATCGCGTCGTAGCCGCCCGGGGCCGAGATAATGCGGTCGTGAATCTGGGCGTCGCGCGCCGCAAGGATCATCTCGAAATTTTCAATCGTCCCGTCCCACATTTTCAGGTTGCCGGCAAGGGTATCGTTGAATACCGTGATCTCCTGATCCACGCACGCGAGCGAGGAGTGGAAGGTCACATCCGGAATGTCTTCCCGGCGCAGTCCGTCGTAGAGGATGCTGCCGTCATCCGCACGGCAAAGACCGGCAATGAGCTTCATAAGCGTGCTCTTGCCACAGCCGGTCGAGCCGACCAGCGCCACCATCTGCCCGGGCTTTATATGCAGGGACAGATCATCTACCGCCGGCCGGTCTCCCGGATTGTAGCGGAATGTGACATGATTGATTTCTATGTCCCCGGACAGCTTCTGCGCCTGAGCTTCTTCCTGCAGAGGAACCGTCAAATCCGGTTTTTGTTCCAGCATATCCTCCACACGCTCGATATCCGTGCGGCGGCTCGTCAGGTCATTGGAGGTAGATATAAGGGAGCCAAGGCTTCTTCGCACATTGCCGAGGACCGACTGGAATGTAGCCAGCATACCCATAGTGAATTGCCCCCGGATGATCAAAATCGCGCCAACGAAAAGCAGGCAGGCGGAGGAGATCACATTGTGGCCGCTTCCAAGGAAACCGGAGAGCGCTTTCATGCGGTCCATCCGCGCGCTCTTTTCCTGCATACTGGCCTGCGAAGAGCTCCAGAGGGAGAAAAACGCCTTCTCGGAACCGATGGATTTGATCGTCTCGATCGTATTGAAACCGTTGAGCAGGGAAGTGTTCACGGCGCTTGCGCTGGTGCTCAGGCTGCGCGACTGGATGGCGATCCGCCTCTGAAGCCAGAGGCTTACAAGGATGTAGATCACCTCCACCGCAAGGCAGAGGAAGGCCATCAGCGGATTGTAGAACAGCAGCATGGCGAGATAAAAGACGAGACTCGCCGTGTCGATGACCGAGGGAAGGATCGTGCGCAGCAGAGAATAGTCCAGACGGGAATTCTTTTCCATGCGGTCCAGGATATCGCCTGCAAAGTGCTGCTCATAGAAGCTCATGGGCAGATCCAGCATCTGCCGGAAAAGTCTGCCGCCGGACTCCGCCGCCATCTTGCGGCCGATCCGGTAGGTGTGTATGGTTTCAAGGAGGGACAGAGCAGTGCCGACAAACAGCGCTGCGCCCATGCCAATCAGCAGGGGGAGATAGAGCGCCCGCTGTTCACCGCCCATGACCTGATCCAGCATACGCCGGATCAGTTCCAGAAGGATCAGATGTGCAGCCGTGCCCAGCGCATGCAATAAAAAGACTGCGAGAAGGGAGCGACTGCCCGAATGCAGCCGGCGCCACAGCATGTTCCATATCGGTTCCCGGCGTCCTTCGGGCCGGAAATCAGACCCCGGCTCCAGAACGATCACAGAACCGGAAAAGGAACGCTCGAAACGCTCCTCCGTCATGGCGTATGCGCCGCCGGAAGGGTCGTTGACGTAGACATTGCCGCCCCGGAACGCGCAGACTACCACATAATATTTTTTGTTCCAGCTCACAATGGCGGGCAATGGCATTTTCTTCAGCTCGGACAATCCCGCCTTGCGGACGGAACCCTTCAGCCCAAATCCTTCGGCAGCCTGAAGCAGCTGCGCGGGTGTGGAACCGTTTCGGGAAGTAAGGCACTTTTCGCGGACATCCGACAGTGGAAGATATTTTCTGTAATAAGCCAGTATCATAGCCAGGGCCGCTGCCCCGTTCTCTCCGGTGTGCATCTGAATGATAACCGGTACCTTCATAGCCGTTCCTCCTCCGGATGATCTGAAAGGTCTTATTTAAGCCGATCATATCACAGAAAAAGCGCTGCCGTCAATGGCAGTCGGTGCCCGAACTTTTGATAGACAAAAACAACTGGGTGTGGTATGGTTTAGAGACTGATAAAAATGATAAGCGGACCATGGAATCGGCCGGGAAATCAGGTCGTAACATCGATCCGGAAAGCTGATTTGCGGAAAGGTGATCTCATGCGGGAGATTTTGTTGGACAGTGTCATCGACTGTCTGAAGCTGCTGCCGTTCCTGTACCTGTCCTACCTTGCGGTGGAGTACACGGAGCACAGGATGAGCGTGAAGACAAAGCAAATGATATACCGCGCCGGGAAAGCGGGGCCGTTTCTCGGCAGTCTGATCGGGACGATTCCGCAGTGCGGATTCGCAGACTCGGCAGCAGGGCGCAGGCAGATGA
>CANQWV010000092.1 GCA_947627645.1 uncultured Lachnospiraceae bacterium
CCGTATATTATGCCAACGCGCTGCTCTCCGGCGAGGAGTCCATCCGTGAGGTAATCGCCTTCCCGATGAACAAGAACGCGCAGGACATCATGATGGGAGCGCCGTCGGCGGTGGAGCAGAAGCAGCTCGACGAGCTGAATATCTGCCTGAAGGCGAAGGAAGAACAATAGGAAGAAAAATTAGAAAGAAAAATTAGGAAGAAAGGAAACACGGGATACCGGACTTTCAAATGGCTGTCAGTCATAAGAAGCGTAATATATAAAACACGGAAAGTCTAAAATAAAGTATATGTGAAGTGAAAATAAAACGCGGAAAAAAGGATTGACACGCCTGGAACGGTGTACTATAATGTCAGATGTGTTGCCAGTTATTTGAGGATAACTGTGCGCTTTGCTTGTGTATAAATGTTCAAACCATAGCCCCGGTAGAACATTTTACCATAACAATAACAAGCGGCGGAAGATCCGGAGCGATCAGCAAAGCAGTCTTCGGCATCCCGCCAGAAAGAATCTTCCGCGGGGAAGATTGCCGGGAGGACGGAATTAAGCCTCTGCCAGCCTGGAGTATGTGAATGATTACAAGGAGGAAGACCAATGAAAACATTTATGGCAAGTCCGACGACGATTGAGAGAAAATGGTATGTAGTGGATGCGGCTGATATGACACTGGGTCGTCTGGCGGCGGGTGTTGCGAGTGTCTTGAGAGGAAAGAACAAACCGATCTTTACCCCTCATATCGACACGGGTGATTATGTGATCATAGTAAACGCAGACAAGGTCAAGGTGACCGGCAGGAAGCTGGATCAGAAGGTTTACTATCATCATTCGGAATACGTAGGCGGCATGAAAGAGGCCACGCTGCGTGAGATGTTGGCAAAGAAACCGGAGAGAGTTGTTGAGCACGCTGTGAAGGGGATGCTTCCGAAGGGACCGCTCGGCAGAGAGATGTATAAGAAGCTTTATGTATATGCTGGACCGGATCACAAACAGCAGGCGCAGAAGCCGGAAGTGCTGACATTTTAATAAGGAGGTAAGGGACATTGGCTAACGGAAGATTCTATGGAACGGGAAGAAGAAAGAAATCGATCGCCAGAGTATATCTGATGCCGGGAACAGGCAAGATCACGATCAATAAAAGAGACATCGATGATTATTTCGGGCTGGATACGCTGAAGCTGATCGTTCGTCAGCCGCTCGCAGCGACAGAGACGACCGATAAGTTTGATGTTCTTGTGAACGTACACGGAGGCGGGACGACCGGTCAGGCAGGAGCGATTCGTCACGGTATTGCCAGAGCATTGCTCCAGGCGGATAATGATTACAGACCGACTTTAAAGTCGGCAGGTTACCTTACTCGTGACCCGAGAATGAAAGAAAGGAAGAAATACGGCCTCAAGGCAGCGAGGAGAGCGCCGCAGTTCAGCAAGCGTTAAGGCTGCTGCGAATCAGATGTGTATACAAAGCCCCGGAATGCATGGTTCCTGGGGCTTTTGTTGCGTAGATGGATCCATTATAAGAAAGAGCTGATCGGGAGCGCGAAATACGATCGTACGAAAATTGCCTCATGGAAGAGTGGCGAAGAGAAACCTAAGCGATTCAGGTCACAAATCAGGCATTTTATGTCATGGCCATTGACAAAAGGCAAAGAATCCTGTTAACTAAAAACAGATACGAAGCGATTTCGTACGGAGCCGACGTTTCGGGATAAAAGAAAGGAAGCGGAATTATGACGATTACAAAAAATCAGGAAGGAAACAAGCTGACTGTAGCGTTGGAGGGAAGACTGGATACTACCACCGCACCGCAGCTGGAGGAGGCATTTAAGTCTTCGATTAATGGCGTGGAAGAACTGGCGCTGGATCTCGCGAAGCTGGAGTATATGTCTTCCGCTGGTTTGCGTGTGCTGCTGGCGGCGCAGAAGGTGATGAACCGCCAGGGTAAGATGACAGTCGAAAACGTGAACGAGACGATTCAGGAAGTGTTTGAGGTCACTGGATTCATTGATATTTTGACGATTGAGTAAGGAGGGCACGGCATGAAGACAAATGTGATTGATGTTAAAAATGATGGCACAGGGATCGACGCCGCCCTGAGAGAGACCGAGAGATTTGCGGACTACCAGCATCTGGATCGCAAGGAGACATTGCGGTTGCGTCTTCTGGCGGAGGAGATGATGGGAATGGTGAAAGGGATTGTGGGTAAGTTTGACGCAAGATTCTGGATCGAGGGCGAAGACAAGGAAGCACAGCTCACGCTGGAGGCGGAGGCTTCTGTAGATATTGAGCAGAGAGATCAGCTTTTGGCTTTGTCTTCCAGCGGGAAGAATTATGCGCATCGGACTTTCATGGGGCGTTTGGCGGGAATTTTTGAGAGTTTTATGATGAGCTACGACGAGACGACCGCGTATGCCCTGCAGAGTGCAGATCTTGGGTACGAGATGATGCCGGGGACTGGCTTTGAGCGGATGTGGAGCCTGGGCGCGCTCCGGGACGAGCTCGCCGGGATTCCGGCGGATGTGGAGAAGAAGGAAGAATGGGATGAGCTGGAGAAATCGATCGTGGCGAAGCTTGCTGACGAGGTGCTCGTGGGCGTTAAGTCCCGCAGGGTACAGCTGATCATCCGAAAGAGATTTTAAAATCTTTCTTGCTGTTATGTTTTAGCTTTACGCGCATCGAGCTCTGTGCCATCCTGACACAGAGCTCGACGTGTTTTTTGCGTGCAAATTTTATTTTATGTGCCGTCATAGATGTTGAAGCCGTCCCTGCCGCCCTTCTTGGTCTTGTAAAGCGCCAGATCAGCCGTGTGATACAATTCCTCAAAGCTGTTTCCGTACATCGGGGCGTAGGAGACGCCGATGCTGCAGGTGACGTGCCCATTCTCGCCCATCGCCTTGAAAACATGGCTGCGGATGCTCTCATGGAGCGTCTTCACCTTGGCGACGGCATTCGTATCGGAGACAATGTTCTTCATCAGGATGCAGAACTCATCGCCGCCGAGACGGCCGATGACGTCGCCCTCGCGGAATTCATGCCGGATGATATTGCTGACTTCATGCAGGATTTCATCGCCGACTGCATGGCCGTAGGTGTCGTTCACTTCCTTGAAATGGTCGACGTCAATCATCACAAAGGCCTGCAGCCCGATCCGCTGTTCACTGTCAAGCCACTGCTGGATCATCTCCTCTGTGCTCTTTTTGTTGAGCATTCCGGTCAGCAGATCGCTCTGCCCCATCTCCAGAAGCTCTGTCTGTGTGCGGTTCGTCGAGAGCAGGACCGTCAGCAGCAGGGCGGACATACCGAGAACCAGGGTCACGCACAGGATAACCCCGTACCGCGTAATAAACTGGTAAGAACTGCGGGCGATAGCCTTCGGTACGATATAGCAGAGCGTCCATTCGTCAATCTCAAGCGGCTGGTATGCCATGTAATAAGCTTTCTTTCGATAAGAGATAGAGATAAGATCGCTCTCCTGGGCTTGAAAATCGTCCATAATGTCATTGCGTTTCTTTTCCTTCGGAAGCTTGACATTGTACAGCTGGTTGTAGAAATTGGAGCTGTAGGTAACAAGCTCCGACATACGTTTATCCGCGATGCGGGCGATCACTGTTCCGTCCGAGCTGACAATCAGCACGGCTCCGTCGCCGGAATAGTTGTCCACCAGAAGCATCCCTGCAAGGGTGGAAAGATTGCAGGAGCCGCCCAGCACGCCAACTACCTCATCGCCCCGGAAAATTGGGGCCGCGAGGACGATGCAGAGCTCTCCGTCAATATTGCTCTCGATGGGGTCGCTGAACGCACGTTCACCACCCATCGCTTTCTGAAAGAATTCATTGGAGCCGACGAAACGCCTGTTGCCGTCCGGATAATAGCCGTTTCCGTTCGCATCGATGATAACCATGCGGTTCATGGTGCTTTTCTCAGACATAGTGGCCAGCAGCTCGAGGCTCTCCGTGCTTGTAAGCTCATCCTGTTCCCCGATGTATTCGGCGATTCCTTCGATATATTGGAAGTGCTGGTTGATGATATTCTGGAAATTCTGGCTCTGATGTTCGATGTTGCTGACAACCGTGTCCTTTGCGTTGCTCTCAACATCCCGGAATACGCAGACTAAAAAGATAATCGTGATGCTGAGGACAAAAGCCAGAAAGATGCCCATGGGCAAAAAATGATTTTTCTGATTGTTGACTTTATTTGAATTACTTGCATTACTCATTTGTTAACTCCTGTGGTTTGTAAAACAGTCGGACAACAGGAACAGGCTTGGCCTGTCAGAATACGAGAGGATGTGTCCGTTTGCTATCGTGCGCTTTCTCTGTATCCCCTGCCGGATGGGCAGAAAATTTCCGGGAAATGTGCACGGCCGAATTCTGCACTTTTCCTTGCTTTGATTGCTATTAAACTGACACTGCAACAATATCTCTTGCAATTATAGCACATCTATCCAAAATATTCAAAAGAATATTTATAAATATTCTAATAAAAATTATAATTCCGATGCATTTTTTGTGACTTTTCTATAAAATGTGATTTGAGTAAATAGATTGACAAAATAGCGAACGGGGGGAGATAATAAGACAACAAGGATTTCCGCGAGATTTTGGAGTGAAAGGGTTTTGGCTATGAATAACAGAAAAGAAGCAGAAAGGCATATCTGCCTCGGGATTCTGGCTCATGTAGACGCCGGCAAGACGACGCTCTCGGAGGGCATCCTGTATCTGACCGGGAGCATCCGGACGCTCGGGAGGGTGGATCACCAGGACGCGTTTCTGGATAACTATGAGCTGGAGCGCGCGAGAGGGATCACGATCTTCTCGAAACAGGCGGAGCTGGCGCTTGGGGATGCTGCGGTCACGCTGATGGACACGCCGGGCCATGTGGATTTCTCGGCGGAGATGGAGCGGACGCTGCAGATCCTGGACTATGCGATTCTCGTGATCAGCGGGGCGGACGGCGTGCAGGGGCACACGGAGACGCTCTGGCGGCTGTTGGAGCGCTATAAGGTTCCGGTTTTTCTGTTTATCAACAAGATGGATCAGGAGGGGACGGAGCGCGCGGCGCTGATGGAGGAGCTGGAAAAACGGCTCGACAGCCGCTGTGTCGATTTCGCACCACTGGATGTGTGGACGGGCGCCGCGGAGGACGGGGTTTCAGAGGAGTTCTGGGAGACGCTTGCGATGTGCGATGAGACTCTGCTGGACAGCTATATGGAAAACGGGGCGCTGAGTGTGGAGGAGCTTGCGGATGCGATCGCCGCGCGCAGGGTCTTTCCATGCTATTTCGGTTCGGCGTTGAAGCTGCAGGGTGTGAAAGAGCTGCTGGACGGGATCCGCAGATTTGCGAGGACGCCTGCATATCCGCAGGAGTTCGGGGCTCGCGTGTTCAAGATCACGCGTGACACGCAGGGAAACCGGCTGACGCATATGAGGATTACAGGCGGGACGCTGCGCGTGAAAACGCCGCTTTCCGGGCGCAGGCGGGATTCCGGGGAGGCCTGGGAGCAGAAGGCGGATCAGCTCAGGATTTATTCCGGGAGCAGCTTCCAGGCGGTCCCGGAGGCGGCCGCCGGGATGGTCTGCGCGGTGACGGGGCTGGAATATACGTATGCCGGGGAGGGGCTCGGGGCGGAGACGGAGGCGGAGCTTCCGCTTCTGGAGCCTGTGCTGTCCTACCGGATCGAGCTGCCGCCGGAGGCCGACGTCCACCACACGTTTCTGAAGCTGCGGGAGCTTGAGGAGGAAGAGCCGCAGCTGCATATGGTCTGGAATGAGCAGCTGGGGGAGATCCACGCCCACCTGATGGGGGAGGTGCAGACAGAGGTTCTGAAAAGCCTGATCCGCGAGCGCTTCGGGATCTGGGTGGAGTTCGGGCAGGGAAACATTGTGTACAAAGAGACGATCCGCAGCGCGGTGGAGGGAATGGGGCACTATGAACCCCTGCGGCATTACGCGGAGGTGCATCTGCTGCTTGAACCAGGAGAGCGGGGGAGCGGCCTGCAGTTTGCGAGCCGCTGCAGTGAGGATGTGCTGGACCGCAACTGGCAGCGGCTGATCCTGACGCACCTGGAGGAAAAGCAGCATCGCGGAGTCCTCACGGGCTCTGAGATCACGGATATGCGCATTACTCTGCTCACCGGGAGGGCGCATCTGAAGCACACAGAGGGCGGGGACTTCCGGCAGGCGACCTACCGGGCGGTGCGCCACGGTTTAAAATGCGCCGAGAGCGTTCTGCTGGAGCCGGTCTATGCGTTTCGGCTTGAGCTCCCCGCAGAGTCGGTCGGACGGGCGATGACGGACATCCAGAGGATGAGCGGGAGCTTTGCCCCGCCGGAAATCGACGGGGAGGCGGCGGTTCTCACCGGCCAGGCTCCGGTATCTGAGATGTGGGGCTATCAGACGGAGCTTCTGACTTATACGAAGGGCCGCGGCCGACTTTCCTGCACGCTGAAGGGGTACGAGGAATGCCACAACACGCAGGAGGTTATCGACGCCATTGGCTACGATTCCGAGGCGGATCTGGACAACCCGACGGGTTCGGTTTTCTGCGCGCATGGGGCAGGCTACGTTGTGAGCTGGGAGTATGTGCAGGACTATATGCATCTGGACAGCGGCTGGAGACCCGGGCAGAAGGAGCGCGGACAAGAAACTTTTGATCTTTCGGAGGAGACGAAGCCCGGCCTGACGGGAAAGCCGGATATGGACGATGCGGCAGGATACCAGAGGAGTATGGCCGGGAATGTCGGAAGCTCTGCCGCAAGGACGGACAGTGAAGGCAGGGGCGAGACAGCGAGAAGAAACAGAGGCCCGTACGGTGCGGGTGTGCAGCAGACCGGATCCACGGGCAGTTCCGGCGGATCCGCGGGCGCTGCAGGCAGCTATGCGGATGACAAGGAGCTCGAGGAGATTTTTGCACGCACCTATGGAACGGCGTCGCAGGAGCGCAGGCGCTACGCGAAGAGCCGCCGTGTGGAGGCGCCGGGGAGCGCGATGCCTTCGAAGCAGGAGACGCTGGAGGAATATTTGCTCGTGGACGGCTACAACATTATCTTTGCCTGGGAGGAGCTGAAAGCGCTTGCGCAGGAGACGATCGAGGGAGCCAGGGGAAAGCTCGCGGATATCCTCAGCAATTACCAGGGTTACCGGAACATCCATGTCATCCTGGTCTTTGACGCTTACAAGGTGGAGGGCGGCCGCGGCGAGGTGCTGAAATACCATAACATCCACATCGTCTACACGAAGGAAGCGGAGACGGCCGACCAGTACATTGAGAAGACGGCGCGTGTGATCGGAAGGAAGTACCATGTGACGGTGGCGACCTCTGACGCGCTGGAGCAGATTATCATTCTGGGGGCTGGGGCGTCCCGGATGTCGGCGGACGGACTGCGCGAGGAGGTGGAGCTCGCGAATCAGGAAATGCAAAAGGATTACCTTCAGAAGCCTTCCGGCACGAAGCACCGGCTGTTCGACGAGCTGGATGAGCCGCTGCGCGGATTTCTCGAGGAGCTGCGGCTGGGGCGCAGGACGTTCGGGACAACGGATGCGTCCCGGTAAAAGACCGGCGCACTTAAGGGCATTGGGTGAAATATTCAAAACATTTAAAAAAGAAACAGTGGCGGAGAGTGCCAAATAATGGTATACTGAATTTATAAATCGGAACTCTGCACGCGTGGGAAAGCGGATGCGGGCAAGGGCTCAGGCCAGAAGCAGCAAAGGATAGAACCGGCATAAGGAAAGCCAGACCCGATATGCGCGGTGCGCAGTCCGAAGGAGATCAAAACGAAACAGGAGGGTTACAACAATGGGTGTAGATGTGAACAAGGCAAAAAATGTGATTACAAGCGGCAAGGCGGTGCTCGGCATTGAGTTTGGCTCGACGAGGATCAAGGCGGTTCTGATCGACGACAGCAACGCTCCGATCGCGTCCGGCAGCCATGAGTGGGAGAACCAGCTGGTGAACGGGATCTGGACCTACAGTCTCGACGCGATCTGGAAGGGTCTGCAGGACTGCTATGCGGATATGCTCGCGGACGTGAAGAAGCAGTATGGCGTCGATGTCGAAAACCTTGCAGGGATCGGCTTCAGTGCGATGATGCACGGCTACATGGCGTTCAACAAGGATGATGAGCTGCTGGTGCCGTTCCGCACCTGGAGGAACACGATCACGGGACAGGCTTCCGCGGAGCTGTTCGATCTGTTCAACTACAATATTCCGCAGAGGTGGAGCATCGCCCATCTGTACCAGGCGATCCTGAACGGCGAGGAGCACGTGAAAGACGTCACGTTCTTCACAACGCTGGCCGGGTACATCCACTGGCAGATGACGGGACAGAAGGTGATCGGCGTCGGCGACGCGGCCGGTATGTTCCCGATCGACATCGAGACGAGAGATTTCAACAAGACCATGATCGCGAAGTTTGACGAGCTGGTAGCGCCGAAGGGATATCCGTGGAAGCTCGAGGAGATTTTGCCGAAGGTGCTGCTGGCCGGTCAGGACGCGGGCACGCTCACCGAGGAGGGCGCGAAGAAGCTCGATGTGTCCGGCAAGCTGAAGGCCGGCATCCCGATCTGCCCGCCGGAGGGCGATGCAGGCACCGGCATGGCTGCGACAAACAGCGTGGCAGTGCGCACGGGCAACGTTTCCGCAGGCACCTCTGTGTTCGCGATGATCGTGCTGGAGAAGGATCTGTCCAAGGCGTATCCGGAGATCGACATGGTGACGACGCCGAGCGGCGACCTCGTGGCGATGGTGCACTGCAACAACTGTACTTCGGATCTGAACGCGTGGGTCGGCCTGTTCCGGGAGTTTTCCGAGACGTTCGGCATCGAGGTCGACATGAACAAGCTCTTCGGCACGCTCTACAACAAAGCACTCGAGGGCGACAAGGACTGCGGCGGCCTGCTCGCATACAACTACTTCTCGGGCGAGCCGATCACGGATCTCGAGGAGGGACGTCCTCTGTTCGTGCGCAAGCCGGACAGCAAGTTCAACCTCGCGAATTTCATGCGCACGAATCTGTACGCGTCGCTGGCTACGCTGAAGATCGGCCTCGACATTCTGCTCAAGGCTGAGGACATTAAGATCGATAAGATCATGGGTCATGGCGGCCTGTTCAAGACGAAGGGCGTCGGCCAGAGCATTCTTGCGGCGGCGATGAATTCCCCGGTGTCCGTGATGGAGACTGCGGGCGAGGGCGGAGCGTGGGGTATCGCGCTGCTTGCGTCCTACCTTGTGAACAAGGGTGAGGGCGAGACGCTCGAGGACTTCTTAAACGCGAAGGTCTTCGCGGGCGATGCCGGCGTGGAGATGCAGCCGGATCCGGCGGACGTGGCAGGCTTTGACGCTTACATCGAGGCGTACAAGGCGGTGCTTCCGGCGGAGCGCGCGGCGGTGGAGACGATGAAATAGGATTTTGCTGTCGTTTATTTGTTTTGTAACAGGCAGGAAAGTGTTACAAAAAAGAAATAAAAATTCTGGCAGAACGGGACAAAGCAGGGAGCTCCTCAACGTCGAAACGGCGGCGGGGAGTTCTTGTTTTATGCCCTTATGCTCCTGGCAACAGGCGCTTCGGGTTGAGGCTGACACAGATGAGTTTTTTCTATTCTCTATTTTCGCGCATTTGCTTTGTTTGAAGTGGCATCTTTTCTCTTGCGGATTCTCGGAACTTATAATATAGTAGAGAGGAACTGCGAAAATCAATTTTGTAAAATAAATTATACGGAGGGATCATCATGAGGAGATGGGCGAGATTTCTTTATCAGCCTGGACTTCCGCTTGGGAAGGACGGCCGGAGAGTGACCGGGAGCGAGGAGCATATCGCACTGTCGAGGAAGGCGGCGACGGAGGGCATGGTTCTTTTGAAGAATGAGAATCAGGTCCTGCCTTTTTCTTTCGGCAAAAAAGTAGCCCTGTTCGGCAAGGGATGCGTGGACTACGTGAAGGGCGGCGGAGGCAGCGGCGAGGTGACCG
>CANQWV010000093.1 GCA_947627645.1 uncultured Lachnospiraceae bacterium
CCAGAAGTTTGTTTGTCCATACCTGACTTCGCCGCAGAAGCGGAAGCAGAACCGGAATCTGGCGCTGGGGTCTGTACGGCGTGCCTCCCCTTCATCTGTAGCACGGTGTAGACCATATAAATGACGAAGAGCCCGAGCAGGAGGAAGCCTGTCGTCCGGCTGAAATGCCCGCTCGTGTAAGCGATAAACGAATAGAAGATCGCCGCCGCGAAGAAGAACAGCACCGGGGAAATCAGCGTCCGCCGGTCAACCTTTCCGGGCTTGATGGCGATCGTCAGCGCCGCGATCAGCGAGGTGTTGCAGATGATGGAACCGATCGCGTTGCCGTAGGCGATCTCGCCGTGGCCGGAGAAAGCGGCCGACGCGGAGACCATGACCTCGGGGAGCGTGGTGCCGATGGAGACGACGGTCGCTCCGATGAGCAGCTCCGGGATGTGGAAGTGGTGCGCGATTCCGGTTGCGCCGTCTACGAACCAGTCGCCGCCTTTGATCAGCAGCAGCAGGCCCAGGATAAACAAAAGAACTGGAACTAACATAAAAACAAATCCTCCTTGTATTTCGTATATCTATGTTCTGCCGCTGTCCGACAGGAGCCGGGTATCAGCCGCTGCCGTCATGCTGCGCGGCGAACAGCATATCATATTTCGTCTGCCAGCATGACCCGGCAGCGTTTTTTGTAGCAGGCGATCCCATATTTCAGGATAATGTCTATCCCGTCGTCGTCCAGGATCTCCTCATAGCGGCTGTGCTCGATCTGTTTCAGCGCTTTTTGGCACGCGGCGTCCAGATCTCCGTCGTGCGCGTATTTCACCTCTATGATGATCCCCATATCCAGGGTGTCTGGCTCTACCAGGATGTCTGCGTAGCCCTCGCCCGCCTCCCGGTTGGAGGAGACGCCCCAGCGGTTTTTCACGCCGAGGATCCCGAGCAGGACGCCGTGATAGAAGCTCTCTTTCATGTTCGATCTTACGGCGGTGTCGCGGATGCTGATCGTTTTTCGCAGATACTCCGTGAAGAGTTTTTCGACGCTTTCCGGGTCTTTGTTCCGCAGGGCATCGCAGAAGCGGTTCAGCATATCGCTGTCTTCGCGGACATTTTCTTTGAAAAAGTCCATAATCTGTGTCACGAAGATATCGCGTACCGCGAGGTTGGGAATCGCCAGCTTCATTAGCCGGCCTTCAGGTTTCCCGCGCTGCGTCAGATAGCCGGTCGTGAAGAGCAGGCTCCAGATATTGTCGATCGTCTGATAGATCTCTGGATAGGTGAGCTCCTGGCGGATCTCCTTCGTGATGGTTTCCCCCGCTACCAGACATTCGATCTCCCTCTTGGTCGTGGCGTCCGCCGACTCCTGGATAAAGCGCTTTACCGCGTCGTTGCTGCTGGTGTTGATCCAGTAGTTCTCCGGCTGCGCTTCCGGATTGCTGCGAAGCCGGTCGCAGTGGTTCAGCACATCCCACGGGCAATATACGTTGACACTGCCGAACAGGTAGCCGTCGTACCATTCCCGGATCGATTCGTAATGATCCGACAAATCATAATATGCCAGAAGCTTCCGAACCTCCTGATCTGTGAAGCCAAAGTACTCGTCGAAGCGCTCGTCCGCGATCGACAGCACCTTCAGGTTGTTCAGCCCGGTGAAGATGCTTTCCTTCGAGATGCGCAGGCAGCCGGTCAGCACCGCAAATTTCAGGCTGCTGTTGGTCTTTAGCGCCTGACCAAGCAGGCTGCGGATCAGGGAGATCATCTGATCGTAATATCCGTTTGCGTGTGCTTTTGCCAGAGGGACATCGTACTCGTCGATCAGCAGGATTACCTTAGTGCCATAGTGCTTTTCCAGCATTCCGGATAGAAGCTTCAGACTGCTGGCAAGCATACCCTCGTTCATATTGTAATCCAACAATTTTTTGTACGCGTCCTTATCATGTTCATTCAGCTTTTCGCTGTCCAGCAGAAAATAGTATTTCGAAACGGTTTCTATGAAAATCTGGATAGCCATCTGATAGGCCGTCTCGTAATTCCGTGCGTCAATCCCTTTCATGGAAAGAAAGATGACCGGATATTTTCCCATGTATTTTTCGCAGAGCGCTGTCTCCTTTGTGACTGCCAGTCCGTCAAAAATGCTCTTGTCCCCTTCTAACGAGAAAAAGCGCTCAAGCATACTCATATTCAGCGTTTTGCCGAACCGGCGCGGGCGGGTGAACAGATTCACCTGCCCCCAGTTATGGATAAGCTCCAGAATGAAACCTGTTTTATCGATATAGTAAAAACCATCCGAACGAATTTTTTCGAAATTTTCGATTCCGATCGGCAGTTTCTTTTTCCGGATATCCATCCCTTTCGACTCCTTTCCTGATCCGCGGGCAGACTTCCCGCTGGGGCTCTGTCCTCAAATACGTAACAGCTTAGCGTCTGCTGTGTGTACGGCAACCTTACTATAACACACGAGATGAAATTTTTAAAGAAAAGGATTAACAGAAACTGAAAGATGTTATATACTGATTATTATTTATCTGATCTGGGCCGGTGCGTCCGCCGTCGGAACCGTAAAAAGGGGATAAACGGGCGATCCCGGGTATCGGCGATTAAATGTGGAAAGAAAAAGGGCTGAATATGATACAGACGAAAAAATTGACGCAATTCTATATCTCCCAGTACGAGATACAGGCCAGGAAAAAGCAGAAGCGGCCGGGAAATCTGGCTGATCTGGAGGGGCGGGCCGCGCGTTTCTGGCGGACGCTGAAGGGCGCGAGGCCGTCGCGCGTGAGCAGCAATGTGCTGGAGGATTATCACAAGCAGATTAAGAATCTTATGTTCTTCGCGGTGCGCAGGCAGCGGGAAAAGGTGCTGCAGATGATTCGGGAGGACATGATTCCGAAGCTGATCCAGCTGGATCTGGGGCTGCTTATGCCGCAGCAGAGGGACGCGCTGAACGGGGAATTTCTCGCGTTTTTGAAGCGGCAGATGCCCTGTGCGATCTGCAGCAAGCCGCTCTTCGTGCTGTATCCGCGCTACGTGCATTTTCAGCTGGAGAGCAAGATTCTGGATCTCGTGCCGACGCGGCCGGAGCTGGAGTTCCCGGAGGCGCTGGAGATGAAGCGGCATTTTATCCTGCACATCGGGCCGACGAACAGTGGTAAGACCTTTCAGGCGCTGGAGCGGCTGAAGCTGGTAAGCCGCGGCGCTTACCTCGGGCCGCTGCGTCTGCTTGCGCTCGAGGTGTATGAGCGCATGATGGAGTTCGGCGTGCCGTGCACGATGCTGACCGGGCAGGAGTGCATTGAGGAACCGGACAGCCGCGTCACGGCGTCGACGATTGAGATGGCGGATCTGGACGAAAACTATGAGGTGGCGGTGATCGACGAGGCGCAGATGATGACGGATCCGGAGCGCGGACACTCGTGGACGCGGGCGATCCTCGGGCTGAAGGCGCAGGAGATCCATGTCTGCTCAAGCCCTACCGCCGAGGAGGTGCTGAAGCATCTGATCGAGCTGTGCGGCGACACGTATGAGGTTCACCGCTACGAGCGCAAGACGAAGCTGGTCTTCGAGGACAAGCCGTTCGAGTTCCCGGACGATGTGTCCAAGGGGGACGCGCTGATCACGTTTTCCAAGAAGTCGGTGCTCGATGTGGCCGGACGTCTGGAGGAGTGCGGCATCAACGCGAGCATCATCTACGGGAGCCTGCCGCCGGAGATCCGCCGCCGTCAGATGCGGCTCTTCACGAGCGGAAAGACGAAGGTGGTCGTCTCCACCGACGCGATCGGCATGGGGCTGAATCTTCCGGTGAAACGCATCATTTTCCTGCAGGCGGATAAGTTCGACGGGACGGACCGGCGGCCGCTGAAGACCGGCGAGATCAGGCAGATCGCGGGCCGTGCCGGGCGGTATGGCATCTACGACACCGGCTACATCACGGCGATGGGCGAGGACGAATTGAACTATATCAGGGAGAAATATGAGGAGCCGGAGGATCCGATTGAAAAGGTAAGCCTGGGCTTCCCGCAGGTGCTTCTGGATCTGGACGAGCCGCTGGACGATATTCTGAGAGTCTGGCACTCCGTGGCGCCGTCTGATCCGTTCGAGAAGGAGAACGTGGATGAGGCGCTGTTCCTGTATGAGCGGGCCTACAAAGTGAAAGGGCAGATTGAGGATTTTGATAATAAGCGTATGCTCTACCGCATGATCACCTGCCCGATCGACATCAAGGACAAGCGAGTGGTGGATTTGTGGCTGGATTATTGCCAGACGTATTCCGCGGACGTGTCCCTGACGAAGCCGCGGCTGGAGCGCAAGGGCTGGCAGGGAATCCTGCAGTACGAGACCTATTACAAGCAGCTCGATCTGTATTATCAGTTCTCTCAGCGCATGGGAAAGATCATCGACGAGAAATGGCTGAAGCGCGAGCGCGAGAAGACGGAGGCGAATATCATGCGCTACCTGACGAAGGGCAAGTCGGACTACATCGCGCGCTGCCCGTACTGCGGCAGGCCGCTGCCGCTCGCTTATCCGTACCGGGCATGCGAGGAGTGCCGGAGGGAATTGAGAAGCATACGGTAAAAAATACAATTGGGAAAAATGCGAGGAGGCAGGTCATGGCGAAATTATATTTCCGTCACGGGGCAATGGGAAGCTCGAAGACGGCGAACGCGCTGATGGCGGCGTACAATTACTATGAGCGCGGGAAGCAGGCGCTGCTCGTGAAGCCGAAGATCGACACGCGGGACGTGGGCGTGATCCGAAGCCGCATGGGACTTGAGCAGAAATGCATTTATGTGGAGGACTTGACAGCGATGAGCGACGCGCAGATCCGCGAATACGACTGTGTGATTGTGGATGAGGCGCAGTTCTGCAAAAAGGCTGATATCGAGTTGTTCGTACACATCGTGGACGATCTGGAAATCCCGGTGATCTGTTACGGACTGCGGACGGATTTCCGCCGGGAGCTCTTTGAGGGGAGTATGTGGTTGCTGGCCTGGGCGGACGTCATCGAGGAGCTGAAGACGGTCTGCTGGTGTGGGCAGGGCGCGTCCTGCAACACGCGCTTCACCGAGGACGGGCGGATCGTGCGCGACGGCGCGCAGATCGTTGTGGGCGGCAACGACAGCTACACGGCGCTGTGCCGGAAACACTTTAAAGAGGGAAATCTTGGACCGAAACGTCTGAAGTAGCGCAAAAAACCTATGGCTTTGCGTAGACTTTTAAAGAAAATGGTTGTATAATAGGGCGTTAGTAATTGTCTGGTACAGGTCAAAGCACTTGCTGCCAAGACCGTAAAAATATGATTCAAGTTTATTAGGAGGAGTCTATTATGAAACATAACTTCAAGCTGATCGAGCCGAAGTGGCAGAAGCGGTGGCAGGAGAGCAAAGTATTCGAGGCTGCCGATTTTGACGAACGGCCGAAGTTCTACGGGCTGGTTGAGTTCCCGTACCCGAGCGGAGCCGGTATGCACGTCGGCCACATCAAGGCGTATTCGAGCATCGAGGTGGTGGCGCGGAAGCGGCGTATGCAGGGCTATAACGTTCTGTTCCCGATCGGTTTCGACGCGTTCGGACTGCCGACGGAGAACTACGCGATCAAGACGTCCACGCATCCCCGCATCATCACGGACCAGAACATCGAGAAGTTTTCCAACCAGTTAAAGAAGGTGGGTTTCTCCTTCGACTGGAGCCGCGTGATCGACACGACGGACGAGAATTACTATAAATGGACGCAGTACATTTTCCTGAAGATGTTTGAGCACGGCCTGGTGTTCCGCGACACGGCGCTCGTGAACTACTGCCCGAGCTGCAAGGTGGTGCTCTCGAACGAGGACAGCCAGGGCGGCAAGTGCGACATCTGCCACAGCGACGTTGTGCAGAAGTCCAAGACCGTCTGGTACCTGAAGATCACGGAGTACGCGGACAAGCTGCTCGAGGGGCTCGCGGATGTGGACTACCCGAAGAACGTCAAGCAGCAGCAGGAGAACTGGATCGGCAAGTCGACCGGCGCGTTCGTCTGGTTCGATGTGAAGGGGACGGGCGAGAAGCTGGAGATCTACACGACACGCCCGGACACGCTGTTCGGCGTCACGTTCATGGTTATCGCGCCGGAGCATCCGTTGATCGACAAGTACGCGGACCGCATCGGCAACATGGACGCGATCGAGGCGTACCGCACGGAGTGCACGAAGAAGACGGAGTTTGAGCGCACGCAGCTCGTCAAGGACAAGACCGGCGTGCGGATCGACGGCCTCACGGCGATCAACCCGCTGAACGGCAAGGAGATCCCGATCTTCATCGCCGACTATGTCATGATGGGCTATGGTACCGGCGCGATCATGGCGGTGCCGGCGCACGACCAGAGAGACTACGACTTCGCGAAGAAGTTCGGCATCGATATCATCGAGGTCATCAAGGGCGGCGACATTGAGCAGGAAGCCTACACCGGCGACGGCGAGATGATCAATTCGGAGTTCCTGAACGGCTATACGAACAAGAAGGATTCGATCGCGCGGGTGATTGAGGAGATCAAGAAGATGGGTATCGGCGAGGCGGGCGTGCAGTTTAAGATGAAGGACTGGGCGTTCAACCGCCAGAGATACTGGGGCGAGCCGATTCCGCTCATCCATTGCCCGAACTGCGGCGTTGTGCCGGTGCCCTATGAGGAGCTTCCGCTGCGCCTGCCGGACGTTGAGAATTTCGAGCCGGGCGAGGACGGCGAATCGCCGCTTGCGAAGATCGATTCCTATGTAAACTGCAAATGCCCGAAGTGCGGGCGCGACGCGAAGCGCGAGACGGACACGATGCCGCAGTGGGCGGGTTCTTCGTGGTATTTCCTGCGCTACATCGATCCGAACAACGATCAGGCGATCGCAGATAAGAAGAAGCTGGAATACTGGATGCCGGTGGACTGGTACAATGGCGGCATGGAGCACGTCACCCGGCATATGATCTACTCCCGCTTCTGGCACCATTTCCTGTACGACATCGGCGAGGTGAACACGCCGGAGCCGTACGCGAAGCGTTCGATCCAGGGGCTGATCCTCGGGCCGGACGGAGATAAGATGAGCAAGTCCAAGGGCAACGTGATCGACCCGCTTGACATCGTCGAGGATTACGGAGCGGACACGCTGCGCACCTATGTGCTTTTCATGGGCGACTACGGCGCGGCGGCTCCGTGGAACGATAATTCGATGCGAGGCTGCAAGCGTTTCCTGGAGCGTGTGGCGGGTATGACCGATCTGGTCAGCGACGATCCGTCCACACAGAAGCTGGAGACGAGCTTCCACAAGACGATCAAGAAGGTGTCCTCCGACATCGAGGAGGTCAAGTTCAACACGGCGATCGCCGCGCTGATGACGCTGACTAACACAATTTACAGCGCGGGTGCGCTCAGCAGGGAGCAGCTGGAGATCTTTATCAAGCTTCTCTCGCCGTTTGCGCCGCACCTGACGGAGGAGATCTGGGAGAGCCTGGGACATACGGATTTCCTGTCCGTGTCCGCGTGGCCGCAGTACGACGAGAGCAAGACGGTCGATGAGACGATCGAGATTGGCGTTCAGATCAACGGCAAGGTGCGCGGCACCGTCGTCCTCCCGACTGACTGTGACAAGGATGAGGCGCTCTCCCTGGCCAGGGCCGACGAGAAAATCGCGGCGTACGTGGACGGGAAGACGGTCGTCAAAGAGATCTACGTCCCGAACAAGATCATCAATATCGTGGTAAAATAGAAGCGACACATTGAAAGCTGGGTTTATTTCAGCTGAGGTATAGTTAAACTGTCTTGTGAAAAATCTGTTTTCTGAAACTGGAGGAAGACAAGAGGAATATGCAGGACAAGGCCGCCGCAAAACAGCACGCGAAGGGAAACCGGTATTTGCTGGATGGAGAAAGACAGCAGATTCACGGCGAACCAGGGCTGCTTTGCGGGGGCCTTATTTTATCTTCAGAGGCAGAGGGTGAAAGGTACGGCTCCCGGGCGCCCGGAGATATGGTTTCAGGGGAAATGGATTTCTGAGATATGCTGAAAAATTCAGAGGAGGGAAGCACGATGATAGACAGCCATGTACACTATGATCATGAGCGTTTTGACAAAAAACGGGAAGAGATTCTGAAACGGGTCAAAGACGCAGGCGTTTCCGCAGCGGTAAACGCCGCGATTTCCTTTGACTCGAACTTTCGGATGAGGGAGCTTTTGGACGGGTATTCCTGGATCTGTTATGCGGCCGGGATCCATCCGGAGTGCGTTGCGTCGGAGGATGCCGCTCTGGCAGACGAGCGGATGGGCGCGCTGGAGAAGCTTCTGGCAGATGAGCGGACTGTGGCGGTCGGTGAGACGGGACTCGACTACCATAAGGGAAAGGACGAGCAGACGCGCGAGGCGCAGCGGCTATTCCTGATGCGGCATACGGAGCTTGCCCTGGCGACAGGGTATCCGCTGATCCTGCACATAAGAGGTGAGGAGGAGAGCCGCGAGGCCCTGCAGATTCTGGGAAAATATTCGTTCGGGGCATACCCGGGCGTAGTGCACTGCTTCAGCGGGAACTATGCGCTCGCCGAAGCATACCTGGATCTGGGGTTTGCGCTGGGGATCGGCGGCTGCGTCACCTATGATACAAACACGGAGCTGAAGGCAGCCGTGGGGAAGCTTCCTCTGGATCGCATTCTCCTCGAGACGGATTGTCCGTTCCTGCGGCCGATCGGCTTTCCGGGAAAGCACAACTCGTCGGATTCACTGCCGCTCATCATCCGCGAGATCGCGCGGCTGAAAGGGATGCGCGAGGAGGAGATAGCGGAGCAAAGCGACGCGAACGCAAGGAGGATCTTCAGGCTGTAGCCGAAAGCCGCAGACTCCCGGAACCTGAACGTGTAACTGCAGCCATAATCCGCCTGTGCTGACGAAACAGAAAAACATCGATGTGATTTTTCCTTTACAATATAGTATGGAGAAAGTAGACTGTTTGTTTATGCTTTGATACGAACAGCGGATAGGTGACGGTTTGTCAGGAAGGGGGTCTGCCTATGAACAGGAATGAGCGGGATCAATTATTTGAAATCGAGGAGGTGTACGATATTCCGGACACGGATGCCATACCAGAATCAGAACCCACAGGCAGGAACCTGGATTCCGGCTCTGCGGACGACGCCGTTTTGCCGCACTATGAGGCGGCGAAGGCGCTGGCCCGCTGCGTCAACGAATATGGGCGCGTGAATTTGCCGTGGATGTCTGCGGATTCGGGTCTCTCGGTCCATGAACTGATCGAAGCGCTCGGCGACGCCATCTATCAGGATCCGGAGGAGTACGACCGCCATCATTCGGAGGAAGAGGACTGGCTTCTGCGCGCCCAGTATCTGAGCGGCAACGTCAAGGAAAAATTTGAGACGGCGAAACATTTGAACCGCAGGTATGCCGGCCGCTTTGAAGGCAACCTCCTTGCCCTTAAGAGTGCCATGCCGGAGCGGGTTCGCTTTCAGGAGATCGGCTTTGGCATCGGCAGCTCCTGGATCCCGGAGAATTATTACTCCCTTTTCGCGAAGGATGTCCTTGGCATAAAGGAGGTAAAGGACGCTCCTAAGGTGACCCATTCGGCGAGGCTCGGCCAATGGAAGGTGGAGGCTTCCAATGAGGCCCGGAACGCTTTCCATAACCATTATGTCTACGGTTATACTTATAACAATAGGGGCAAGACCGGCTGTATTACGATGCTGCAGATCCTGGAGCACACGCTGAACGGAAATACGGTGAAGGTGTACGAAGAGGTGAGCCGCCCGGACAGAAAAAACGGCAAAGCGTGGGTGCTCCTGAAAAACGAGACGGTTGCGGCACAGGAGAAGCAGGAGCTTTTGCAGCAGACCTTCCAGAAGTGGATCGTCAGGGATCCTCTGCGTGTGAAGCATCTCGAGCGTATTTTTTATGAGACTTACACCTGCAAT
>CANQWV010000094.1 GCA_947627645.1 uncultured Lachnospiraceae bacterium
GGGTAATTGTCGATGATCAGCTTCACCGGGTCAAGCACCGCCATCATGCGCGGGCGCTTCAGCTTCAGATCCTCGCGGATGCAGTACTCCAGCATCGCGTAATCGACCGAACTGTTGCTCTTGCTGATTCCGCAGAGCTCGACAAACTTCTGAATCGACTCCGGCGTGAAACCGCGGCGGCGCAGCGCAGCGATCGAGACGAGCCTCGGATCGTCCCAGCCATCCACGATGCCCTCCTCGACCAGCTTCTTGATGTAGCGCTTGCCCGTCACCACGTTCGTCAGGTACAGCTTCGCGAACTCGATCTGCTTCGGCGGCTGCTCATACTCCAGCTCCCGCACGACCCAGTCGTACAGCGGCCGATGATCCTCAAACTCCAGCGTGCAGATGGAATGCGTGACGCCCTCGATCGCGTCCTCGATCGGATGCGCGAAATCGTACATCGGATAGATGCACCACTTGTCCCCGGTGTTGTGGTGGCTCATGTGCGCCACACGATAGATGACCGGGTCGCGCATATTGATGTTCGGCGACGCCATGTCGATCTTCGCGCGCAGCACCTTGCTGCCGTCCTCATAGACGCCGTTCTTCATATTTTCAAACAGTTCCAGATTCTCCTCGACGCTGCGGTTCCGGTACGGGCTCTCCCTGCCCGGCTCGGTCAGCGTGCCGCGGTACTCACGGATCTCGTCCGCGGAGAGGTCGCAGACAAACGCCTTGCCCTTTTTGATGAGCTTCACCGCCGCCTCGTACATCTGGTCGAAATAGTCGGAAGCGAAGAACAGCCTGTCCTCCCAGTCCGCGCCCAGCCACGCGACGTCCGCCTTGATCGACTCCACAAACTCTGTCTTCTCCTTCGTCGGGTTCGTGTCGTCAAAGCGCAGGTTGAACTTCCCGCCGTACTCCTTCGCCAGCCCGTAGTTCAAAAGAATCGACTTTGCGTGTCCGATATGCAGATAGCCGTTCGGCTCCGGCGGAAAACGCGTGCACACCGTCCTGCAATGTCCCTCCGCCAGATCCTTCTCGATGATCTGCTCGATAAAGTTCTTCGATACAACTTCCTTCTCTGCTTCCTTTTCTGCTTCTCTTTCAGCTCCTCTTTCCAGTTCCATCCTTCTCCTCCTGCGCCGCGCGCGTAGATTCCGGCTGTCTTTCCGCATTCTCACGCCCATACGGCAGATATCATACTCTTTTTCATTTTGCCACTGATATCACATCATAACACAGGTTTTTCAAAAAAACAACACACCGGCGCATCAAAACACCGCTTCGTCACTGTCAAGTGCTCATCCTCATGCTCATCCTCATGGTGAATAAACCTTTACATCAAGAAGGGCAATCTGGTATAATGAACGCGTAACAAACAACGGCAATTCTCAGAAAGCAGGTGGACGTATGCCGATGAGTGAAAAAGAATATAACGGGTATCTTTTCGATCAACTGAGTATTTTAGAGCGCATTGAGGCCGTAACCGACGATCCCAAAGTATTGAAGCAGATTGAGATTGAGCGCAGGCAGATTGAGCGTAAGCTTTACCAGAGGCCGCCGCTCGTACAGGAATAATATGCCATCCGGCGTCAAAACCTGAAAGGTGCAAGGATCAGTCAGGACACGGATCCCTGCACCTTTTTCATTCACATTCATCTGCTGCGTTCCTTTGCTGTCTTCATTTACTGCCTTCATTTGTTACGTTCCTTTATTGCGTTCATTTGCTGCGTTCTTTCTTTCCCAGCCGCGCGAACCAGCGAAACGTCACCGGCCACAGCGCGCCCGCAAACACCACCATCAGGAAATAACGCACCGCCGTCGATACCTGTCCCGGCAAAACAGCGGCGAGCGGAGCCTTGAGTCCCATGCGGATCGCCAGAAGTGCAGCCGTCCCCAGCGCCACTTTGAGAATCTGCGCCCACCAGACGGCATCGACCTCAAAATGTATGTAACGGTCGTCCAGAAGCTTCACGAGAATCAGTCCCAGGAAACAGCCGACCAGCAGATAAGCGTTCTTCGTCGCCTCCGCGAGATTGTCCGCGTCGACGTCCGCCGGGAAATGATACAACACCACAAACGCCAGATACGCCGCACTGACCAGAAGCGACAGCGCCAGCAGCAGACGCAGAAGGCGTTCGCCCCGCTTCGCCGCACTGCCTGTCCCGGCTGCGGAAGGAGCTGCGGAATCCGCTCGCCTGCGCGCACCTTCGTCGGTCAGCGAAACACTCTCACCCAAATCCCCGTACGCCACGCCCCTGAAGCACACGGCCAGCGCCAGCGCCAGCACGAACGCCACGCCCACGTCCAGCGGCGTATGGCAGCCCAGATACATCCGCGAGAACGGTACAAGAATCATCAGCACAACCGCGATCACGCGGATCCATTTTCTTCTTGCATACAGCCAGTCACGGGCGCTGCCTTTCTGGATTCCTTCAGCGCCGGGTCTGCACCGGTCTCCTGCCGATCCGTATTTTCTCGCAGAATCGATCCTGCACCGGTCTCCTGCCAGTCCGTATTTCCTCGCAGAATCGGTCCTGCACCGGTCTCCTGCCAGTCCGTTCTTCCCGGCAGTTATCCCACGGTCAGCCTCTCTGGGCGCGCACAAAAACCACACGCAGGCCATCGCCCCTACAATACTCTGCGTGTGCCCGGACGGAAACGAATATCCGCCCGCGCCGGCCCGCGCGCTCTCCACCACATGAAACGCCGGGTCGAGCACCCAGGGCCGCGGGATCCGAAACCAGATCTTCATAAACTGGCTGCAGGCCGTCCCCAGAAAACCGACCAGCAGAATATAATACCCGCCCCGCTTGCTGACGCACCAGAACACGATCACAGCCAGCGCCAGGAAAAACAGCTCCGAACCGCAATAAGTAATCGCCGACATGAACTGTGTCAGCACAGGCGTCCGGATGTCCTCAAGAAAACGCAGAAAATCCATAAAAGCCCCTCTCCTCTTGTCTCAGAATGGCAGGCAATGCGCCCCTTCGCTCCCGTCAGCAGAAGCCCCGGAAAGCTCCCTGTCCGCGCGAGGCTATTTTGTTACAGTTACCCGGCAGGACGCTTTCCTGTTCCCGGATTTTACCGTGATCGTTACCTTGCCCGGCTTCTTTGCCTGGATCACTCCCTTGCTGTTCACAGCCGCAATCTTTTTGTCAGAGGAGCGGAATGTCAGCTTCTGGGAGGAGGTCAGCGGCGAGAGCACCGGATAAAGCGTCTTCTTTTTTCCTCTTTTCAGCCTCAGGGATTTGGGAATATTAATGATCTTACTGGTCTTCACAGCGCCGCGCTGTACAATCACCTCCAGAGTGGCTTTCCGCCCCTTTGCGGTTCTGACCGTCAGCGTCGCCTTGCCCGTCTTTTTCTGCGCCGTGATCCTGCCGTCTTTTGTCACTTTGACAATCTTCGGATTGCTGGACTTCCAGGAAACGATCCAGTCCCCCGTGCTGAGGCTGGCAGCGGTTATCTTTTTCGTGGACTGCCCTCTTTTCAGAGGTATGCTGTCAGCATTCAGGCGAAATGTCTTCGGAGCTGCGCTGCCGGGCTTGACCCCTGGCGCTGTACCGGAGGAACTGCCGGAGTTCCCGCCCGAGACGCTGGAATGGTTCCCGGTACCACTGCCGCTTGCGCCCGAACCGCCGGGCTTAGCTGCGCCGGTGCCATCGCCGGTGCCATTTCCGCTGTCGCCTCCGGAATCATCGCCCGAGTCATTCCCGGAACCGTCCTCAGAATCCGGGTGACTCGCTTCGTATGCTTTCGCGTCGATAAAGGTGACCGGACAGCGCTTCTTGATCCTGGTGTAATCAACTATGATATCAATATAGCCCGAGCCGGTATATTTGGCCAGTTCATCGAGATCTTCAAGTTCTGTCCCGGCGCCGGTATAAAATCTTGGATAAACGGAATAGAGCGAATTGAGCGAATCTCCCAGCGTTTTCGTCTCGCTTGTCCCATCGTCATAGCTTATGGTGATCGAGTAAGCGGCGTCGATATAGTCGTCACTGTTCGGAAGACCATCCTGAAATTTCGGATCCATCGTCACGCTCATTCCGGATACCCGCTTATAGGGTTCCACCAGAAACGTCGTTTTCCCGCTCTTTGTCGGCGGATCCGCGGTCTCGGAATCATAGAGATAAAACCAGTAGGTGTCAGCCTCCGGAAAATCAAAGACGTAGTAAGACTCGTCGTCGGAAAAATATAAGCAATATTCGTCACAAAGCATGCACAAGCCCTTCTGTGCGCCAAATTTCATCTTGTATGCGGCCGGAGCCGTCACCTCGAGGCAATATTCATTTTCCTCATTCGCAGTGTAGGAAAGCGTATTTTTCCCAAGGCTGAGCTTCTGCGTCGAATCGGCAGGGTCGTCGTCCTCCGCGGCAAAGCAGGCGCCCCAAATGGCAAAACTGAGGAGCAGCGTGCATAGAACCAGGAACATCCTTCTGTTTTTTCTCATAGTACACCTCTCTTTGGCATGGTAACGGCCGGAATCCACCGTTGGGATCGTCTGATCGAAACGATCTGGATAAAAACGTCTGATTGAAACCGCTTGGTTGAAACCGCCTGATTGAAACCGCCTGATTGAAACCGCCTGATTGAAACCGTCTGATTGAAACCGCCTGATTGAAACCGCCTGATTGAAACCGCCTGATTGAAACCGTCTAATTGAAGCCCACAATCTTCTGCGCCAGCTTGTACAGGAGCACGGAAATCTTTCTCCCGACTTTCCCGGGCAGGTTCATCGCAATCCCGAACAGCCCCCAGCGGATCGTCTTGTACAGGTTCCGGTCCTTCTCCTTCAGATACGCCCAGATGTCGTTCTTCTTCTCCAGCGCCTCGTCGGTGCCGGAGATGATCAGCATGATCGAAGTCACCGTCATGATGTTTTTCAGATAGATCGTCATGTAGCGCTTCAGCCGGGCGCTTTTGTCCGAGAAATCCTGCGCGGACATCTCGTCGATCATGATCTTGTTGACCCGGATCTGCTGGTCGATCCGCCCGATCATGACAGACTCGTTGACCGACTGGTCCTCGCGCCCGATGAAGTAGTGATAGAGATTGACGTCCATATAATACAGGCGTTTCACGTACGGAAGCGGCTGGAACGCGAAAATATTGTCCACGTAGAAGGTATGCTTCGGCAGCTCCAGAGCGCACTGCCGCAGGATATCGGTGCGGTAGATGATGTTGTGCATCAGGATGTACTGCGTGATTCGCATATAGCGCATCTCATCCCAGGAAAAAACCTCGTTCCTCGGGAATACATTCTTGAAGCGCATCAGCTTCTTGTGCAGGGCGCCGACCTTGTCGTACACGAAATTGGCGAGCAGCATATCCACACCGCCCTCGCTCTCGAGCTCCTTCAGGCGGTTCACGATCTGGACAAGCCCCTTGGTATTGACCCAGTCGTCGCTGTCCACGACCTTGTAGTACAGCCCGCTTGCGTTGCGCAGCCCGGCGTTGACCGCCTCCCCATGGCCCCCGTTCTCCTGGTGCACTGCCTTCACCTGGCTCGGATATCTGGCCGCATAGCTGTCCGCGATCTGCGGCGTCCGATCCTTCGTCGAGCCGTCGTCCACGATCAGGATTTCCACGTCTTCCCCCACCGGAAGAATGGACTGGATGCACTTTTCCATATAGCTTTCTGAATTGTAGCAGGGAATCGCCACTGTCAAAATCTTCATTTTCAAACCTCTGTTTCCTTGTATTTTAGCGGCGCCGCAGCAGCTTTCGCACCCGGCAGCATAGCGCCCGTCCCGCCGTTCTTCTGCCGCCGCCTCTCTCCCGGCCGGCAGCGAAGCGTCATTTTTCCATTCCCAGCCGGATTCCGAGATATTTCACATACGCCGCGAACGCCGCCGGAATCGGATACTCACGCTCCGTCTGCGCCGTCTCGACGAACAGGATCGGGTACTCGCGCTCCGTCCCTGTGAACAGGATCGGGGAAGAAACGTCCGTCCCCGCGCTTTTTCGCCGCGCCTGATCCGAAGCCTCGTTCCTGGCATCATCCAGTTTCTCGTTCCTGGCATCATCCAGGTTCTCGTTCTGAGCCTTGTCCGGTCTCTCCTCCACGAGCACCAGGTATCCGCTCATGCGCCACTCGACATGGCTGAAAATATGCTTTGCCGGGGCAAGCGGCTGGATGCGGATCGGCTGAAACCCATATTCTTTCACCACGGCAAGCGCTTCGTCCTGGGTCAGCTGTCCCTCGCAGTTCGGCAGCTCGTACAATCCGGCGAGCAGTCCCCGCTCTGGGCGCCGCCGCACCGCCGCGTGTCTGTCGTCCCGAATGACGAGCACAGTCCTCTCCTCCACACGGCGCGCCTTCTTCGCGGCTCTGACCGGAAGCTCCAGCTGCCGCCCGGTCTGCCTGGCACAACAGAACTCCCGCACCGGGCAGTATGCGCATTCCGGAGCGCCATTGGGCAGACAGACCGTCGCCCCCAGCTCCATCAGCGCCTGGTTAAACGCCCCGGGCCGGTCCTGCGGCATCGTCTCCGCAAGCTCCCGCTCAAACCGCACCCGGACTGCCTGCTTCGAGATGTCCTCCTCGCTGCCGCAGATCCGGCTGACGACGCGGAGCACATTGCCGTCCACCGCCGGAACTGCCTGCCCGTACGCGATCGAGGCGATCGCTCCTGCCGTGTAGCTTCCAATCCCGGGAAGCGCCCTCAGTTCCTCGTACGTGCCGGGCAGCGAGCCGCCATATTCCCGCATCACAAGCTGCGCCGCCTTCTGCATATTCCGCACCCGGTTATAATATCCCAGCCCTTCCCAAAGCTTCAGTAGCCGCTCCTGCTGGCACCCGGCCAGCGCCGCGATATCCGGCAGAGCCGCCGTGAAACGGGCGAAGTACGGCTTGACCGCCTCCACCCGGGTCTGCTGAAGCATAATCTCAGAGACCCACACATAGTACGGAGTCGGATGCTCCCTCCAGGGAAGCGCCCGGGCGTTCTCACCGAACCATGCGAGCAGCGGTTCCACGATCAGCGGCAGTTTTTCTGTGTCCATCACGGTTCGCGGCTGTTTCTCTGTGTCCATCACTATCCGCGGCTGTTTCCCTGTACCCATGCGCTTTCTCTTTTCCTGTAAAAATGCATTGCTTTCTTAATTTATTATGATAACACTTTTCTGTTAAAAACAAAAGAGGAAATTCGCCGTCGTCCGCATACCTGTCCTCATACCCGGCCTCATGGAGTCAAAACGCGAAAAATCAGGTAGTGATAAAGGTAGAATATCCCTCCCGGCGCAGCGCCGCCTCCATGCGCACCGCGTTGTCGAGCTGACGGAATGCTCCCGCCTGCACTTTGTACAGGCCTTCGTCGTACAGGATAAAGGCCGGATGCCCCTGCAGCTGCAGCTGGTAGAGCAGATTTTCCGCATTCTCCCTGCTGCGGAACGCGCCGGTCTGCACACGGTACAGTTTCCCGCCGCTGCCCCCGCCCTGCGTTCCTCCCGCGACCGGCTGCTCATCCTTCCAGCCATCGTCCGTATTTCCGCCTTCCGCGCCTCCTCCCGGCGTTCCGGAAGAGCCTCCGGATGGATCCTCCACCTTTCCCAGGCCGAACGTCTGCAGAATCCCGTTCGCGATTGCCTGCGCGACCTCGCCGAACTGCCCGTCGAACCGTTCATTATCCGCGTCCGTGTTGAGAAAGCCGACCTCCACGAGCACCGCCGGCATCCGCGTTCGCCGCAGCACCGCCAGACCCGGCCGCTCCTCAATCCCAAGGTTGCGGAAGCCGACCTGCTCCAGCTCCCGGTTGACCGCCTCCGCGAGCTCCACCTTCTGTCCGGACTTGTCATACACCAGGGTTTCCACACCCGAGTACTGGTTTGGCTCAAGGCTCGAATTTCTGTGAATCGAGACAAAGAAGTCACCGCCCTCCCGGTTTGCAATCTGCGCCTTTTCAAACGGCCTGTCGTAGACATCCTCCGTCCTCGTGTAAGCCACCTCAACCCCTTGATCCTCCAGCAGCCTGCCCACCGCAAGCGCAAGCCGAAGCGTGTCGTCCTTCTCCTGTCTTCCTCTGTACACAGCGCCCGGATCCGAGCCGCCATGCCCCGCGTCAAGTATCACCTTCGCCATCATAGCCTCCAGCTGCATTCCTTTCAACGTATCATATGCCTGGCTTTCCGAAAGGTGTGTCTTGTTTCACGCAGCCGTATCCGGCTCTGTTCGCCTGGGCAGGGAAATGGCAGAGCTGCAAAAAATGAGGATGCCCCGGGGAACCCTTCCAGAGTCCCGATGGAGCATCCTCCGCTTCTATATCCGCCGTGTCCGGCCCAACAGCGGTGCCGGCATCGGCCACACCACCGCGTCTGCTGGCCGCTGCGCGGTCGTCTGCCATACTGCTCGCCGCACTGCCTGTCTCCGCGCGGCCCGGCGAATCTTATTTCACCTTGACGGTGACTACCACCTTCTTGCTTCCGGACTTCACGGTGATCTTGGCTGTGCCCTTCCTTCTGGCCGTCACCAGCCCTTTATTGCTCACGGTCACAACGCTCTTTTTGGACGACGTGTATGTCACCTTGTCGGTCGTGTTTGCCGGCTTCACCTTCGGCACAAGCGTAAACGTCTTCTTCGCTTTCACAGAGATCTTCTTGCTCTTCAGCTTCGCGCCTATGGCGGAAACCGTGAGCTTCTTCGTCGCGATCCGCTTGACCTCTACGTTAACGTTCGCGCTGACGCCGCTTTCCAGCTTTACCGTGATAAGAGCCGTTCCGGGAGCCTTCGCGGTTACCTTTCCGCCCGAGCTGACCTTCGCAACCTTCTTGTCTGAACTTGTCCAGGACGCGACGAAATCCCCCGCCCCCTTCGAGATCACCTTAAGCTTGTATGTGTCTGCGACGTTCAGCGACAACGCGTTCGTGTTCAGGCCAATCGTTGGCGCCAGCTTCTTCACCGACGCAGTCTGCATATAGCCGCATACCGAGCAGGTTCTGCCCTGGACGCCTCCCGAAAGAACAGTAGGCGCCGATACGATCTTCCATTCGCCGTACGTGTGCGGTATGCATTCGATGTATTCTGTTTTTGTCTTCTTGCACTTCGTGCAGGTGTATAGAATCTCTCCGCGCGAGGTGCAGGTAGCCTCTTTCACGACCACCCCAGCGTCCATAGTATGGGCGACTGTCGGAGTCTCCCCCGCCGGCTCGCAGTTCAGGTGGTTTATGTTCAGCCCATTTGCCTTCGCATACGCGTCCGCAGTGGAATTTTTCGTGACTGTCAGGGTGGAGCCTGCCGCAAACGCAGGCACCTCCAGCGCAACGTTTGGCGAATAGATGACCGCGCCCACCCTGCCAAACGCGTATTTTTCAATCTTCCTGACGCTTGACGGGATCGTCACCTGGGACAGCGCAGTACCGTAAAACGAGTATGTTCTGATCGACTCGAGCCCCTCCGGGAACGTGATGGACGCGATCGGACTCTTATAGAAAGCAAACTTTCCGATCACTTTAAGCCCCACGGACAGCTCGCAGTGAACCAGCCCGCACTCCCGGAACGCCGCGGGACCAACTCTGACAACGTTCGCAGGGATCGTGACCGTGAGCAGATTGTGGGATCTGAAAAACGCCTTCTGTCCGATAATCTTTACGCCGCTGCCGATCACAAGCTGACTGCAGGCTGTATCGGCAAAGGTGCGATCGCCGATGCTCGTGATCCCGTCTCCTATGACAATCGAATGGATCTGTGTGCGGATATCGGCAAAAACGCTCTTATCGCTCTCGGCGAAGGACCACATATCGCCCGTGCCCTCCACGGTCAGCACTCCGGAATCTGAAAGCTCAGCCCATGCGCTCTGTCCGCACTGGATCCTCGGATCCGGCGTCGGAGTCGGCTCTGGCGTTGGCGTCGGATCCGGCACTGGCGTCGGATCCGGCAC
>CANQWV010000095.1 GCA_947627645.1 uncultured Lachnospiraceae bacterium
CAGAAAGCGCTGCAGGACGCGGCGGCGGACCGCTGTGTGATCCTCTATGATGAGTCACACCGAACCGAAGCAGTGCGGCGGGCTTCTGCGCTGCGTGGCGATGGGAAGAATGTGGAGCTATTGCGCGTCGCAGAGAGCCGTACGCCAGAGGACTGCCGGGCGTATGCTAAGGCGGCGGACTACGCGGACATAATCGAATTATTGTAAAAGATAAGAGGAATCGTTCTTATGAACAGATATTTGACATTCGCGCTCACGAAGGGGCGCCTTGCGAGCAGGACGATGGAGCTTTTCGAGAAGATCGGGATCACCTGCGAGGAGATGAAGGATCCGGATTCCCGGAAACTCATTTTTGTGAATGAGGAGCAGAAGCTGCGTTTTTTCCTGTCGAAGGGACCGGACGTGCCGACTTATGTAGAGTATGGAGCGGCCGACATCGGCATTGTCGGCAGGGACACGATCCAGGAGGAGGGCCGCAAGATCTATGAGGTGCTGGATCTCGGCTTCGGGAAATGCCGTATGTGTGTGTGCGGACCGGAGTCTGCGCGGGAGCTGCTCAAGGGACAAGGGCTGATCCGCGTTGCGACGAAATACCCGCATATCGCAAAAGACTATTTTTATAATCAGAAGAATCAGACGGTGGAGATCATCAAGCTCAACGGCTCGATCGAGCTTGCGCCGATCGTCGGGCTCTCGGAAGTGATCGTCGACATCGTCGAGACCGGCTCCACGCTGCGGGAGAACGGACTGACCGTGCTCGAAGAGGTGTGTCCGCTGTCCGCGCGCGTCGTTGTGAACCCGGTCAGTATGCGGATGGAGCATGAGCGGATCGCGGGGCTTCTGGCGAAGCTGAATGAGGCGATCTCGCGCGGCTGACGCCGGTCTGCATATTGTCGAGCCTGCGGGATTCCGCCGGCCGGACAGCGCGAAGGCGGTAATGAAAGCGACAAGTGAATAAAAACAGATGACAGAAAACGAGAAATGATAGAAAACGAGAAATGACAGAAAACGAGAAATGACAGAAAACGAGAAATGACAGGAAATGAGAAATGACAGAAAACGAGAAATGACAAGAAACGAGGAGTGAATTCATGCAGATCATAAAATTGACAGCCGAGACCAGGAAAAATATTCTTGAGCAGCTTTTAAAGCGCAGCCCGTCCAGCTACCAGGGCTTCGAGGAGCGTGTAAACGCGATCGTGGAGCAGGTGCGCGAGAGGGGCGACGAGGCAGTGTTCGGATACACGAAGCAGTTTGACGGCGTGGAGGTTTCTGCGCAGACGGTGCGCGTCACGAAGGAGGAGATCGACGAGGCCTATCAGAAGGTTGAACCCGGCTTCCTCGAGGTGGTGCGCAAAGCGCTCGTCAATATCCGGAGCTATCATGAGAAACAGAGAAAATACAGCTGGTTTGACAGCGGCGAGAACGGCACGCTGCTTGGCCAGAAGGTCACGCCGCTGGCGACCGTCGGCGTGTATGTGCCGGGCGGCAAGGCGGTCTATCCGTCGTCCGTGCTGATGAATGTCGTGCCGGCGAAGGTGGCGGGCGTGCCGCGCATTGTGATGACGACGCCGCCGGGGAAGGATGGAAAGATTCCGGTAAACACGCTGATCGCGGCCAACGAGGCAGGCGTCGACGAGATCTACAAGGTCGGCGGCGCACAGGCGATCGCGGCTCTTGCGTTCGGCACCGAGAGTATTCCGAAGGCGGATAAGATCACGGGACCGGGCAACATCTATGTAGCGCTCGCGAAGAAGGCGGTCTTTGGCCATGTGAGCATCGATTCCGTGGCGGGGCCGAGCGAGATCCTCGTGCTGGCCGATGAGACGGCGAATCCGCGCTATGTGGCGGCCGACCTGCTCTCACAGGCGGAGCACGACGAGATGGCGTCGGCCATCCTCGTCACGACGAGCGAGGCGCTTGCAAAAGCAGTCGCGGGGGAGATTGAGGGCTTTCTGAAGACGCTGTCCCGCGCGGAGATCATCCGCAAGTCGCTGGAGCAGTATGGCTTTATCCTGCTGGCAGACAGTCTGGACGAGGCGGTTGACACGGTCAACGAGATCGCCTCCGAGCACCTGGAGATCGTGACGAAGGACGCGTTCCAGGTCATGACGAAGATCAAAAACGCGGGCGCGATCTTCATCGGAGAGTACAGCAGCGAGCCCCTGGGCGATTATTTCGCGGGGCCGAACCATGTGCTTCCGACGAACGGTACCGCGAAGTTTTTCTCGGCGCTGTCCGTGGATGATTTTATCAAGAAATCAAGCATTGTCTATTATTCTCGCGAGGCGCTGGAGCCGATCCATCAGGACATCATCGCATTTGCCGAGGCGGAACAGCTCACGGCGCACGCAAACTCGATCCGGGTGCGGTTCGAGGAGCAGGACTGACGCGTAAAAGTGTCAGAGAACGGCCAGGATATAAGCAGACAAGGCTTAGGTATTAGGTATAAAGGAAAAAGAGATTGCAGGCGTTGCTGGCAGCGGGAAGCAGGTTTTGGCAGTAGGAAACGGGTTTCCGGTAGTGGGAAGCAGGTTTTGGTAGTAGGAAACGGGTTTCCAGCAGCGGGAAGCAGGTTTTGGCAGTAGGAAACGGGTTTCCGTCAGCGGGAAGCAGGTTTGCCGCAAGTGGGAAAGGAAAGCAGATAAGGAGAAGGGCATGGGAAGACAGGCGGAGATAGTCAGAAATACAAAAGAAACACAGATCAGCATAAAATTGGATCTCGACGGGACGGGCGCATACAAGATTCACACGGGCGTCGGCTTTTTTGACCATATGCTCGAGGGCTTCGCCCGCCACGGCCTGTTTGATCTCAAGGTTGATGTGAAGGGTGATCTCGAGGTGGACTGCCACCATACCGTAGAGGATACCGGGATCGCGCTTGGACAGGCAATCCGCGAGGCGCTCGGCGACAAGAAGGGCATTCGCAGGTATGGAAGCCGCATCCTCCCGATGGACGAGGTGCTGGTGCTCTGCGCGCTGGATCTCGGCGGCCGTCCCTATTACCGCTCGGACGTCGAATTCCCGACCGAGAGAATCGGAGCGTTCGACACGGAGATGGTGCGCGAGTTCTTCTATGCCGTGTCCTATTCCGCGGCGATGAACCTGCATTTTAAGCTGCTGGACGGTGGCAACAGCCACCATATGGCCGAGGCGATGTTCAAGGCGTTCGCCAAGGCACTGGATGAGGCCGTCGGAACCGATCCGCGGATCACGGACGTGCTCTCGACGAAGGGGACGCTATGATTTCGTTTATGAATGGAACGACTCTAATGTGTGAGTCAGCTTGAGTTCTTCATTAAAATCCACAGAAATTCTGATAGGGGAATTTTCATGAACCATGCTGCGGAAATTCGCAAAAAATGTTTTATGGGAAGTCTGAAGAAGCTTGAAATTGCAGGAAAATAAGAGAGAATGGATGAATTGACCGATGAAAAATAAAGAAATCCTGGTACCGATTTTTGTAAAAGCAGGGCGGGCGGTCAGCGGCTGGAAAGAGACGGAGCCGTATGCTTCCGGGGATCCGGTCGCCCTTGCTGTCTCCTATGACAACGCCGGGGCGGATGCACTGCTGGCATTCGACCTGTCAGAGGGGGACGCGGAACACGAGCAATCGATTGGCGCCCTCAAGGAGATTGTGCGCGCCACTGACATTCCGGTGTACGGAGGCGGCAATGTCAGGCGTATGGAGGATGTCAAGAAGCTGCTCTATGCAGGCTGCCGCAAAGTGTTCCTCAATTACGCGAAGGACAGCAACGTCAGTCTGACGGAAGAGGTTTCGAAGCGTTTCGGCAAGGAGAAGCTCCTGGCCTGCGTGCGGACGGACGGGGAGCTCGACAAAGCCGTCCAAAACGCGGAGCTCCTTGGCGGCGTTGTGGCTCCGAAGGTTCTTCTTGCAGGGACAATCGCCCCCGATTTAGCGGATACTTCCGCAAAGCAAAAGAGAAGCGAAGAGGACACATGGCCTTTTGCGGAAGTCCTTTGTGTCTGCGGTCCCAAAGCCGAAGCAGAGGTTCCGGCAGGGACGGAGCTTCTCGGCAAAATCTTATCGATGGACAGTATTTCCGGCCTGTGCGCGTCGGAATTCATGGCGCCGGATTACCCGGTGATGGAATTGAAACACGTGCTGAAGAAGCAAGGGATTCCTGTGAATGTGTTTGAATCCTCCCTTTCCTGGGATGAGTTCAGGACGAACAGCGACGGTCTGCTCCCGGTCGTCGTACAGGACTATAAGACGCTGGAGGTGCTGATGGTCGCCTATATGAACCGCGAAGCGTTCGAGACGACGGTCGAAAGCGGACGGATGACTTATTACAGCCGCAGCCGCCAGGAGCTCTGGGTCAAAGGACTGACCTCCGGACATTTTCAGTACGTGAAGGAGCTGCGTATCGACTGCGACAACGACACGCTGCTCGCGAAGGTCGCTCAGGTGGGCGCCGCCTGCCATACCGGGAACCGGAGCTGCTTTTACCGCACGATCCTGAAGAAAGAGTATGACGAGACCAATCCGCTGAAGGTGTTTGAGGATGTGTTTGCGGTGATCGAAGACCGGAAGCTTCATCCGAAGGAAGGCTCCTATACTAACTATCTTTTTGACAAGGGCATCGACAAGATACTGAAAAAGGTGGGCGAGGAGGCGACCGAGATCGTGATCGCGGCCAAGAATCCCGACCCGGAGGAGATCAAATACGAAATCTCTGATTTCCTCTACCATGTGATGGTGCTGATGGCGGAGAAAGGCGTCAGCTGGGAGGATATCACGGAGGAGCTGGCGCGGCGCTGAAGTGGCTGATCCGAATGCGGTTTATGTTTATCCTTCTTGAAGCGAACCAGTGGAAAACCCAAGCTGGCGTGTAAACAGAACATAGAAAACGGAATGTGATAATTTGGGAAAATGAGAGAGAATATCCTGTAAGACGAGAGGAGTGAGCAGCATGAAACAGAAGAAGTGGTTCCTTGGTGCATTTTGCGCGCTGTGTATGGCGGCTTTCGGAGGAATGTACGCGCAGGCGGCCTTTGACCCGGAGGTGGAGACCGCTTACAATACGGCGGTGCAGGGGCAGGACGCCCTGGACGGGCTGGATGTGAGCGTCAGTGAGACGACGGTGTCCTCAAGTACGAATCTATCGGCCTCGAAGAAGGTGCGGCTGAAGGTGTCCGGGATCAGGAGCAATTTTCTGAAGGCCTGCATCGACGTTCTCACGGATGAGGGCTCGACTGAGAGCTACTACCTGGATGGATATTACTACACAGCGACGCCGGACGGCAAGCAGAAGCGCGCGATGGAGCGTGCGGATATCTGGACGGTGATCAACTCCGAAATCTATCTGGACATGACGAGCAATTACCTGAGGATGCTCTACTCCAAGGAGGACGAGAACGGTACGACCTACTATTTCGCGGCTACGGAGGAAACGCTTGGCGACTATGCAGAGAAGCTTCTGACAGGCATCGGGATCAGCGAGGGGATCACGATCGATTCCCTGCAGGGAACGATGGATACGAGCAAGGAAGGCCATGTACTGCAGAGAAATCTCCAGATCGTTTACACGGTGACCCAGGGCGAGAATACGGAAACTTTTTTCACACAGTCGCTCGCACAGTTCCATCAGAGTGAAGAAACGGTATCGATCGACCTCCCGGATCTGTCTGACTACAAGGAGCCGCAGCCGGAAGAGCCGATTGTGACGATTACCTCTCTCATCCGTACCGTGTATGTGACGGCCGACGTGAATGTGCGCGCAGCCGGAAGCGTGAGCGCGGTGATTCTCGGCGGTCTGAATGCAGGAGCGGGGGTTACACAGACCGGATATACGAGTGACGGCTGGGTGCAGATTCAGTACAACGAAGCCACCGGTTACGTATGGGGCGAGTACGTCAGCGAGAAAAAGCCTGTCCTCACAAAGAATTCGAGCGGTACGATGTACGCGACCGCCGGGGTCAATGTCCGTGCGAGCTATTCCTCAGATTCCGAGATCATAGGCGGATTGAGTAAGGGACAGGCGGTTGAGATCACCGGGACGACGGACAATGGCTGGGTTCGGGTAAAATTCGGCGGAAAGACTGCGTATGTGTACGCGGATTATCTGTCGTGGTCAGAGCCTGTAGTTGATACTTATGTGAAGAATGCCTACGTGAATGGCACAGTTCTCGACGCCTCCTACGGGACGCTGCGCATCCGGAAGAGCGACGGAAAGGATGTCACATTCAATACCATGTATGCGGAGATGAAGCTGGCAGATACGATCTTCACTGGAGACTGGGTCGAGATCATTTACTCCGGATCCGGCACTCCGTATACGGCAAACAAGATCAGTGATTACACGCGCCACGCCGGAGTAGAGGAGAAGGCCTACAGCGTGGATGGCGTAGTGGCTTCCTGCACTCCGTCCACGCTGGAGCTGAGCGGAGCGGACGGCGTGTACCGCACATTTGATATCTCAAATACGGACATCGAGATGGCTGGCCCGCTCTCGGAAGGACAGGTCGTGACGGTTACATGGATGTCCGCGGCAAACGGCATTGAGACGAGAAACATTGAAGCGCTGCGCGTGCGCGGCTGAGAAGAGAACAAAATAGAATAGGATGTCTGGCAGAAACTTTGAACGCAGCGGCAGCAAAATAAGGGACTGTCAGACATACCATGCCGGTATTTCCAGCACATTTTCGCGCAGAAGTCCCGGTTCTGGGCAGAGACTGACCACTGCGCCCTGACCGCGCTGCTTTTCCGGAATCTGATCGAGAACTCGGAAGGCTGAGGTGGCGGAAGCTTTTTCATGCGTATTCTTTTTGATCTCGACAGGATAGAGGACGCCGTTTTCTTCAATGATAAGATCGATTTCTGCTTCTAAGTTCATGCCGCCGTCCTTCGCTTTACGATGGAGCTTATCCCTTCCGCGGTAATAGGAGACGCAGTAGCGGTAATCGATCCCGCGGTTGGAATAGGATTTCAGTATTTCGGAGACTACAAATGTCTCAAAAATATTTCCGGCCATTGCGCCGAACGCAAGCGTCTCTGGAGTGAGCCAGCGCGTCAGATAGGCGGCAAGACCGGTATCCCGGAAATAGAGCTTCGGAGTCTTGATCGCCCGCTTCAGGACAGCGGACGTATACGGCTCCAACAGATAAATGATGCCGGAAGCTTCCAGAATGGACAGCCACCTCCGAATCGTACCCGCATCGCGTCCAACCTCGTCCGCAAGATTGGCATAGTTGACCATCTGCCCTGTCCGCGCAGCTGCAGCGACCATAAAACGACGGAATGTATCCAGATCCTGCACGGCGGAAAGCTCCCTCACATCGCGCTCAAGATAGGTTTTTACATAGCCAGCGTAAAACTGCTGCCAGTTAAGCTGCGGGTTCGCCCACAGCTCTGGATAACTGCCCCGATGAATGACTTTCCAGATATTTTCGGGCTTTCTGACGGTCTTCTTTCGCTCCAGAATATATTCTGTCGTCGGTAGAAACGGCTTGTTAAATGAGTCGCCCTGAATCTCGCGCAGGGATAGCGCCGCAAGCTCTATGATACAGACGCGGCCAGAGAGAGATTCCGAGATGTGCTCCATGAGATGAAAGGGCTGTGAGCCGGAGAGATAATAGAGTCCGCGTTTCTCGCGCCTGTCGCATTCAATTTTCAGATAACGGAACAACTCCGGTACGCGCTGTATCTCGTCCAGAATGACCGGCGGTTCATGGAGGGCAAGAAACATATTCGGGTTTTCCTTCGCCTGTTCTTCAAGAAACGGGTCGTCGAACGTGACGTACGGGAGCTCAGAAAACAGCTGGGAGAGCATGGTGGATTTCCCGGTCTGCCGCGCTCCGGTGACCAGTATTGCCTTGAAACTTTTTGCGGCCTCTACTGTGATATCTTCAATACTTCGCTTCAGATATTCCATAAAACACCTCGTTTCGACTAATCGTGAATTAGATTCTTGATTAGTCGTATCGTAACAAATTTACGACATAAAGTCAATATTTCGGCCTATGATGATTCCGCGAGCGGCCGCTCCCGCTTCTGCCGCGTGATCTCCACAAGGGAAAGCTTTGTCATATCGACCAGAACGGTGCGCACCGGATCCTTGCCGAGCGCATCCTGCAGCTCGCCGAGCAGAACATTCCTGGAGCTTTCTTCCTCCATGTTGATAAAATCGACGATGATGATTCCGCTCAGATTGCGCAGTCTGAGCTGCCGGGCAATCTCTGCCGCGGCCTCGCGGTTAATCTTCAGGAAGGCGGCTTCCCGCTTTTTTCCTCCCTCAAATTTGCCCGTGTTGACGTCGATGACGGTCAGGGCCTCCGTGGGCTGAATGACAAGATAACCGCCGGACTTCAGCCATACCTTCTCCCTTAGCGCCTCAGAGAGCTGCGCTTCCAGAGAATAAAGCTTCTTCATGGGAAGAAGGCGGTCCTGGTAGAGCGCAAGCTTTCCCAGATCCTCCGGCTGATTCTTCTTAAGATAGCTTTCGATTTCCAGGAAAAGTCCCTCGTCGTCGGTGATAATCTGTTCCGCCTCCGCGTCATAGAGGCCCGCCAGACGGCGCAGATATGCGGACGGCATTTTGTGCAGACAGGAAAAGCAGCTGCGATACTGCGCATACGCCAAAAGCTCCGCATAGCTTTGCTCCAGCTGCTCCATCTCGCGAAGAAGCAGCTCCTCTGCGGCGCCTCCCGCATTCGTGCGGAACAGCCAGCTGTAAACGGTCGCATCTTCCTCTGGCTCCACAGTTTTTGCGCGGTTGTCGATGACAGCTGCGCTGTTTTTTTCTTTTACTTTTGTATGGTCGGCATCGGCAGCCGGCAAACTATTTTTCGCTTTCGCATAGGCGGCGGCAAGGGTCAGCAGTCTTTCCTTCTCCGTCTTCGAAAGCTTGGCGGAGACCGAATTTTTCCTGGTTCCCGTCGTCAAAAGCACGTATTTTCCATGCAAAGTCAGCTTCGTCGTCACAGACGGGCGTTTCGTCTTCATTCCCTCCCGTGAGATCTGCACAAGCAGCTCGTCGCCCTCCTGCGGGAGTTTTGAGCTGCCCTTCTTCGTATAAACAGGGCGCTTCATGTCGTCAAGCGCCAGATGGCATACCGTCTCCGGCGCGATCTCAACAAAAGCAGCCCCGATATTCTTTGCGATATTCTTGATTCTTCCGACATAAATGTCGCCTAGGACATAGGTCTCCTGCGCCGGGTCGCAGTGGATTTCAACTGCCCGCTGTCCGTCGAGCAGAAAAGAGGCGATCCTTCCATTCATGCGGGTAATCAGATATTTTCCGTCCATTCCAGCTTCTCCTTGCGGGTTTCTGCCGCCTCCGTCACAAAATTTCCCGGCCAAGCGCGCCAAGCGGAGTCAGGCTATGGCTTTCCCCGGTCCCGCCGTCCGCGTAGAGCTCGCAGCGGTTGATCTCGTAGGCGAAGGGCTCCGGCTCGATCCCATATGTGCCGAGCAGCGCATCCATCACCAGCTCCGGCTTCAGGTTCGCCGCACTGCCTGCGGCAAGCCTCAGAAAGACAGCTTCCGAACCGCTTCCTGTCTTCTCGTCGTTCTGCGCGCCGTTTCCGACACAGCGCAGCTCGTAGATCATCGGACGGATATCCACTTCCTTCTCGGATTTCTTGGACTTTTTCCACACAAGAATCTCTTTTTGTGCATAAAAATCCCTCACAGCGGCAGGCAAGCCCGGCCAGAAAGCGGCTGCCTGCTTCTGTACGGCATCCGCTGAAGCAGCCGAAACGTCCCCGTCCGTCTTCCAGCCAGAAGCATATCCGTCCTTTTCGGCCGCCGGTTCGTGCAAAAGCTTTTCCGGCTCGTATCCCTCCCGGAAGCGTACGATGTAATCCGCTGCGGCCACAAG
>CANQWV010000096.1 GCA_947627645.1 uncultured Lachnospiraceae bacterium
ACATTGATCTTCGTGTCGCCCCAGATGATCGGCACCATCGTCGTGCTGATTGAAAACTTTCTCTTAATCTCTTCTTTATCAAAATCGCTGATCGTGTTTCCCTCAGCTACGCTGCCAAGCCGGCTCGTAATGCCTGACAAATACGCCATGGACTCTACAAGGCTTGTCTTACCGGATCCGCCGTGCCCAAGAATGACGACGTTGCGGATCTTGTCTGTTGTGTAAACCTTCATAGTTTTTCCTCCAATACTAGTTAGTCCGTGGTCAAAATACCCACATGGATATATTCTACTAAAATTACTTCAATAATTCAAGCATTTTATCCACTTTTAACAATATTTTTATATTTCATACTTTAAAGCGGCGAAGCCTTTGACATCCGATTTTTTTAAGAGTAGAATGGATACGCTGTCGGCGCATTTTGAAGCAGATTCGATGGGGAAAATTTGCCTGCGGATCCCGGTGAAACAGGAAATCCCGGCGACAGCGAATTTCGGAAATATCGTATTCTAAAATAGAGAAAAGGATCACACCAATATGAGCATGAACACCTTTGGCTTTATCGGACTCGGGCTGATCGGCGGCTCGCTCGCAAAATCTCTGAAGCGTACCCGGCCGGACTGCCGTATTCTGGCATATACAAGAACACGCGCGACCACGCAGCAGGCGCTCGCGCAGCAGGTGATCGACCAGATCTGCGAATCGCCTGAGGATCCCGCGTTTTCTGCCTGCGACTGCATTTTCCTCTGCGCGCCGGTCGGCAGCAATATCGAGGCTCTGCGCCTTTTGAAAAATGTCGCGGCCGAACACTGTATCCTCACCGACGTCGGCAGCGTAAAGACGGACATCCACAAGGCCGCGACCGAGTTCGGGCTGAACGGACGCTTCATCGGCGGACACCCGATGACCGGCTCAGAGAAATCCGGCTTTGCGAACGCGAACGCGCACCTGTTTGAGAATTCCTACTACATCATCACACCCTCCGAGGGAAGCGATCCAAAGCAGATCGAGGCATATCGCGCCCTTGCCGCAGAGCTTGGCGCACTCCCGGTCATTCTGGATTACCAGCAGCATGATTTTGTCACCGCGGCGGTCAGCCATCTTCCACATCTGATCGCAGCTTCACTTGTCAACACCGTGCACGACCTGGACTCCAAGGAGGAGATCATGAAGATGATCGCCGCGGGCGGTTTTAAGGATATCACGCGCATCGCCTCCTCCTCCCCCGAGATGTGGGAGCACATCTGCATCGCCAACCGGGAGAATATCTCCGAGGTCATGGACACTTTTATCTGTCTGCTCTCGGAAGCCAGGGAACAGATGCGCGCAGGGAACGGACACGCCATCTACCGGACATTCGAGCGCTCCAGGGACTACCGGGACTCGTTTTCCTCCTCCTCGCTGGGCACAATCAAAAAGCTTTACACGATCTACTGCGATATCGTCGACGAATCCGGCGCGATCGCTACGATTGCCACAACGCTTGCAGTCAACGGAATCAGCATCAAAAACATCGGCATCGTGCACAACCGCGAGTTTGAGGAAGGCGTGCTGCGCATCGAATTCTATGAGGAAGAACCGTCGCTTCGGGCCGCGGAAATTCTTCGGCAGCACCGCTATCAGGTATGGGTGCGCTGAGCAAATCGCGTGTTTCTTTCCTTTCGGACGGAACCGCTGTGGCTTATTGAATAGATGAGCAATTCCTTACTGGCTGTAAGGGGTATCAACCATAAATCCATTGTAATAGGAAGGGAGAATTTTTCTTATGAAAATAAAATACACCGCTCCTTTGCGCGGGGAGCTCGCGGTGCCCGGAGATAAATCGATCTCCCACCGCAGCATCATGTTCGGGGCGCTCGCGCAGGGACGCACAGAGGTCAGTCATTTTCTGACCGGAGCAGACTGCCTCTCGACGATATCCTGCTTCCGTCAGATGGGCATCGAGATCGAGCAGAATGGCCCGGATGTGACCGTGTTCGGCAAAGGACTGCACGGACTGTCCGCACCTGCGGATATTCTCGACGCAGGCAACAGCGGAACCACGGTTCGTCTGATGTCCGGAATCCTTGCCGGGCAGCGCTTTTCCTCCGTCATCACCGGGGACGCCTCGATCTGCAGGCGGCCGATGAAACGCGTCATCCAGCCGCTGACGGAGATGGGGGCAGACATTGTCTCACAGCAGGACAATGGCTGCGCACCGCTTGCGCTTCATCCTGCGCAGCTGCATGGCATCCATTATTCGTCTCCGGTCGCTTCGGCGCAGGTCAAATCCTGCGTGCTGCTCGCCGGATTGTATGCAGACGGGAAAACCAGCGTGACGGAGCCTGTCGTCTCCCGGAATCACTCCGAGCTGATGCTTCGTTATTTCGGCGCAGACCTCAGCCTGGACGGCACAACCGCAGCGATCTCGCCGGAGCCGTCGCTGACCGGGCAGAAAATCAATGTCCCGGGCGACATCTCTTCCGCCGCCTACTTTATCGCCGCGGCTCTGCTGGTTCCCGGCTCAGAGGTGCTGCTGAAGAATGTCGGCGTCAACCCGACGCGCGACGGGATGCTTCGCGTCTGCCAGGCCATGGGCGCGGATATCACACTCTTGAACGAGGATCATTCCGGTGCGGAACCAAGCGCGGATCTTCTGGTTCGCAGCAGCGCTCTGCACGGCACAACCATCGAAGGCGAGATCATCCCGACGCTGATTGATGAGATTCCGGTGCTCGCCGTGCTCGCCGCGTTCGCCGAAGGTACGACCGTCATCCGCGATGCGGCCGAGCTGAAAGTCAAGGAATCCGACCGGATCGCGGTCATGGCAGACAATCTGTCCCGCATCGGCTGCGACGTGGAAGCCACCGACGACGGTATGATCATTCGCGGAGGCAGACCTCTCCATGGCGCGGCGGTCGACAGCCACAAGGATCACCGCGTTGCGATGAGCCTCGCCGTCGCCGCCCTTGCCTGTTCCGGAGAAATGGAAATCCGGGACAGCGACTGTGTAACCATCAGCTATCCCGGATTCTATCAGGATCTTCAGATGCTCTGCCGCTAGGCAGAGCACCTTTTGATTTGAATGTCTCTTATTTCCGGACTTCCGGAGCCTGCTCGCTCATTCCGAGCTCGGCAGCTTCCTCCTCGTTCCAGTGGAGCTCGCCGTCCTCGTAGGCCGCCAGGCATCCGCTTTCTACCTGCTTCTCATCGATTCCGATCACCGGAATCCCGATCTCGTTGGCATATGCGCACACCGTCTGCAGTAATTCGTCGACCAGCGAATCTTCCATAGCAAAGATACAGTCTACCGAGCCGACAAGCTCCGAGGCAGCCAGGTCGATGTCAAGATCCGATTCGATCTCCTGCATCGTCAGCTCAATGCCCGCCTCTTTGGCAAGCTTCTCATATTCCTCGAGCTGCTTCTCCGCGTTCTTATTCCCGGAGGAATAGATGATGCCAACGTTTTTCGCATCCGGAAGCAAGCCCGCAAACAGGCCAAACTGGCTCTCAATCCCTTCGCTCAATTCTAAGGGCTCCTGCGTTGTTTCCGTCTCTGTCTGAGCTTCCGTCTCCGTCTCAGCCTGATCGTCTGCGCCGGCTTCCGTCTCGGCCTGGTCGTCCGCGCCGACTTCCGCGCCGTCCTCTGGCTCGGCCTGGTCGTCCGCGCCGGCTTCCGCGCCATCCTCTGGCTCGGCCTGGTCGTCTGCGCCGGCTTCCGCGCCGTCCTCTGGCTCGGCCTGGTCGTCTGCGCCGGCTTCCGCACCGTCCTCTGGCTCGGCCTGGTCGTCCGCGCCGTCCTCCGTCTCGGTCTGGTCGTCCGCGCCGACTTCCGCGCTGTCCTCCATCTGAGCCTCCGTGTTTTCTGTCTCTCCGGAAAGCTCCGTCCCGGCCTGCTCCTGATCCGCCTGCTGCAGCTTTTCCTTAGCCAGGCTGGCGATCCTCGCATCATCCGTGGCGGATTTTTCCAGATAATCTGTACTCATATAACCTTCCTCAATGCCCTCAGCGGACTCGAAAAAGATTCTGGCCCATCCGTCTTCACATTCAACCGCATATACAACCATGTCATTTGACAAAGAAGCTTTGATCTCAGCCTCAGTTGAAGGCTGCTCCCGGACATTCACATGGAAATCCGTGACAGTGCATACTCCCGGTACCGCCAATGTCTTCTCTGTCTCATCTGAGCTTTCTGCAGCCATCTCTCCTGCAGCATCCGCAGCATCCGCAGCCTCCGTATCGTTCTCCGACTGAACTTCTTCCGTTTCAGGTTCACTCTCCGTCTGGCCTTCTTCCGCCCCGGCTTCGTTCTCCGTCTGAGCTTCTTCTGCTCCGGGTTCACTCTCCGTCTGGTTTTCTTCCGCCCCGGCTTCGTTCTCCGTCTGAGCTTCTTCCGCTCCGGGTTCACTCTCCGTCTGGTTTTCTTCCGTCCCGGCTTCGTTCTCCGTCTGAGCTTCTTCCGCTCCGGGTTCACTCTCCGTCTGGTTTTCTTCCGTTTCCTTCTCGCGCTCCTCTGCTTCCGCCAGCTCCTGCAGCCTTGCCTCAACACGGCTCACAAAATCAGCATTGTCGGGATTCGCTTTCTCCAGATACTCCTTCTTCGCAAAGGCTTCCTCACTGCCTGACTCGCCTTTATAAGAAATATTTACCCAGCCATTCCCGGCCTGCCCCAGCACAAGCACATTGTCTCCAGCCGAGAGCATTCCAAGTTTGTCAGAATCTGTAGAAGCCTCTTTGCGGACATTGATCGTCTCTTTTACCGTATAGAGGTTTTCTGTCCCTTCCAGATATTCGGTCTTGATATATCCTTCTTCCAGGCCGCTCGAAGACTCAAAGAAAACCTGCGTCCATGCCCCGGTTTCGCCGACTGCATAGACCCTCATCCCGGCAGACAACACAGCCAGCTGTTCTGCGGACAGGGAAGCTTCCTTGCGAACCTTTACTAAATCGGCCGCGATCCGGACTCCTGCCTCATACTCCGTCTCGGCTTCGCTCTCTGTCTCCGTCTCGGTCTCGCTTTCCGTCTCAGCTTCACTTTCTGTTTCAGTCTCGCTTTCGCTTTCCGTTTCGGTCTCGCTCTCCGTCTCCGTCTCAGCTTCGCTTTCTGTCTCGGTCTCGCTCTCTGTTTCGGTCTCGCTCTCCGTCTCCGCTTCACTTTCGGTCTCGGTCTCTATCTCGCTTTCGCTCTCCGTTTCGGTCTCGCTTTCGCTTTCCGTCTCGGTCTCGCTTTCCGTCTCAGTCTCGCTTTCGCTTTCCGTCTCCGTCTCGCTTTCGCTTTCCGTCTCGGTCTCGCTTTCGTTCTCCGTCTCGGTCTCGCTTTCGCTCCCCGTTTCGGTCTCGTTTTCGCTCTCTGTCACCGATTTTATCTCGGATGGAGATTCCGTCGCCGATTCGCTCTCAGTCAAGGACTCCGTCCCTGCTCCTGACAAAGCTTCTGTTTCGGTTTCTATTTCAGTTTCTGCTTCGGTTTCTGCTTCCGTCTCGGTTTCGGTTTCTGTTTCAATTTCGGTTTCTGCTTCAGTTTCTGTTTCGGTCTGCTTCTCGGTCTGAGCCTCTGTCATCTCATTCTTTTTCTCTGTCTGAGCCGCCGGCTCTTTTTCCGTCAAAGCCTCCGTCTGCTTTCTTTCTGGCTCCTCTGCTGCCGGTACTGTCTGCTGCCCTTCCAGAACGTTTTCCGTCTGCGTCGCCTCAGAAGCCTTATCCTTTCCCTCAGACTTTTTCTTCTGCGAAGTTTTTTGGCTATTCTTCGTCGTTTCTTTCTGCTTCTGGACTTTTTTCGTCTCACTCTGCGTCTCGGATTCTATCACATCCGGAGCATCTGTCTCCGGCTCCTGTTCCTCTGTCTGCAGCTGTTCCGTCTGTGCTTCTGTCTGTGTCTCTCCCACGCCAGGCTTTTTCACAAAGGTCGTTCGGTTCTCCAGCTGCGCGGTCTCGAGCGAATCCGGCTCCTCAATCAGCTCCGTATCTTCGATCAGGACTTCCTCTTCCACAATATCCCCGGACGCATCCCCCGCCAGTTCACCAGCCAGATTAATCTCCATGGACTGTGTCTCCGCTCCGATCCGTTCCTCTGATCCCGCCTCTGTCTCAGCGTCAGTTGTTTCTGTCACCACTTCCATGTCTGCCACGACCAGCGACTCCAGCTCTGTCTCCTTCTGTCCCGTCGTGCCGCACCCAGACAGAGACGCCGCGATCACAGACGCACCGATCAAACCTGCAACTGCCCTGTATTTCATATCCAGAATCCTCCTTACCTTGCATTACTTATACTTCCTCCCGACCGCACATCCGCCCGGACAGCTTTCCTGAAACTATGCTGACCCAATCGGACAAAAATTCCTGGCTGCACCCTTCCGGCCGTGGAATCCCCAACTGTATCAATCCAGCCAGACGTCCATTCCTGCACTGTATTCATCCAGGCAAATTTATGCAGAAAGCGCCCCAGAACCTGAGGCGCTGAAAGTCTGTCAATCTTTTACATCTTTAATGCTGAAGCTCATTCTTCCCATCTTGTCCTTGCCAAGGCAGACTACCTTCACCTTATCGCCCAATGTAAGCACGTCTTCCACGCGGTTGATTCTCTCTTTGGCAATCTTGGAGATATGCACCATTCCCTCCTTGCCCGGAGCGAACTCTACGAACGCGCCGAACTCCTTGATGCTGACCACCTCTCCGGTGAACACCTGTCCTGCCTCGAAATCCGTCACGATAATACGGATCATATCCGCAGCCTTGTCCATCATCTCCTGATCTGTGCCGCAGATCGATACAAAGCCATCGTCGTCGATATCGATCTTGACGCCCGTGCGCTCGATGATCGTGTTGATCGTCTTGCCGCGCTGGCCAACCACATCGCCGATCTTCTGCGGGTCGATCTGAAGCTGGATGATCTTCGGCGCATACTTGCTGACCGTCGGTCTCGGCTCGGCGATGCACGGCGTCATGATCTCGTTCAGGATGTACTCGCGCGCCTCATGCGTCCGCGCGATCGCCTCCTCGACGATCGGTCTGGTGAGACCATGGATCTTGATATCCATCTGAATCGCAGTGATGCCGTCATGCGTGCCGGCCACCTTGAAATCCATATCGCCAAAGAAGTCCTCAAGACCCTGGATATCGGTCAGGACGATGTAATCGTCGTCGGTCTCCCCGGTTACAAGACCGCAGGAGATACCAGCCACCTGCTTCTTGATCGGCACGCCCGCCGCCATCAGCGACATCGTGGACGCGCAGATACTCGCCTGAGAGGTCGAGCCGTTGGACTCAAAGGTCTCAGACACGGTGCGGATCGCGTAAGGGAACTCCTCCGCACTCGGAAGCACCGGAATAAGCGCCTTCTCTGCGAGCGCCCCGTGGCCGATCTCACGGCGTCCCGGCCCGCGGCTGACCTTCGTCTCACCCACGGAATAGGACGGGAAATTGTAGTGATGCATATATCTCTTATTCGTAATATTCTCATCAAGCCCGTCCACCTTCTGAACCTCAGAAAGCGGCGCGAGCGTCGTCACGGTACAGATCTGCGTCTGTCCGCGCGTGAACATCGCGGAGCCATGTACTCTCGGAATGATATCCACCTCTGCTGCCAGCGGACGGATCTGCGTGATCGCACGTCCATCCGGGCGCTTGTGATCCTTGAGGATCATCTTGCGGACCGTCTTCTTCTGATACTGATACAACGCCTCGCCAAGAAGGCCAAGCCACTCCTCGTTGTCCGCAAACGCCTCCTCGAGCTTCGCGGAGATCTGGCGGATGTTCTCCTCGCGCTGCTGCTTCACATCCGTGAACACGGCAACCTCCATCTCCTCCGGCGGCACGATCTTCTTCATCGCCTCGAACAGCTCCTCCGGAATCGCGCAGCTCTCATACGTATGCTTCGGCTTGCCAACCTCTGCCACCATCTTGTTGATAAAATCAATGATCGTCAGGTTGATGTCATGGCACTTGTAGATCGCGTCGATCATGACCTCGTCCTTGACCTCGTTCGCGCCGGCCTCGATCATGATTACCTTCTCGCCCGTGGAGGCAACCGTCAGCTGCAGGTCGCCCTCATCCCACTGCGTCTGGGACGGGTTGACGATCAGCTCGCCGTTCACCATGCCCATCTGCGTCATCGCGCACGGACCGTCAAACGGGATATCCGAGATCGCCGTCGCGATCGCCGCGCCAAGCATCGCCGTAAGCTCCGGACGGCACTCCGGATCCACGGACATAACCATATTGTTCAGGGTGACGTCGTTCCGATAGTCCTTCGGAAACAGCGGACGCATCGGACGGTCGATCACGCGGGAGGTGAGGATCGCGTTCTCAGACGGCTTACCCTCTCTCTTGTTGAAGCCTCCCGGAATCTTGCCTACCGAGTAAAACTTCTCCTCATACTCCACGCTGAGCGGGAAGAAATCAATCCCGTCGCGCGGCTTCTCCGACGCCGTAGCAGTCGAAAGAACCGTCGTGTCCCCATAGTGCATAAACGCACAGCCATTCGCCTGCGCGCCCACGCGTCCTACGTCTACCGTGAGCGTTCTTCCTGCAAGCTCCATTGAAAAACTCTTATACATACTCTTTTCTCCTTTTCTGATTGTTGTCCCTTTCCGCATCAGAACAAGGTGTCTGCAAGAGTTCCGAAACTACTGAAAAGAAGACTTGCACGGCCCATTCCCCTGACAAGTCCTTTTTTCAGTGGTCTCGGCTGCCTCCCTGCAGAACCTGTTCCTCACGAACTTTTAAAAAATCACTTTGCCTTCGCCTTCGCGAATGAGCGCGGCTCATTCGCTATCGCGGGCGCGTTCGGTCGACTTATGCATAGCATAGTCTCCCTCACTTTGCCTTCGCGTAAATCGAGGCTGTCACCAAATAGGTATATTTTGCGACAGCCCCATTTTGCTTTATTTTCTGTCTTATTTTCTGATGCCAAGCTTCGCGATCAGCTCACGGTATCCCTCGAGGTTCGTCTTCTTGAGATATGCAAGCAGTCCGCGTCTCTGACCTACCATCTTCAGAAGGCCTCTTCTGGAGTGGTGATCCTTCGGATGGTTCTGAAGATGCTCGGTCAGCTCCTGGATGCGGGCTGTGAGCACTGCGATCTGAACCTCCGGTGAACCGGTGTCGCCAGGCTTTCTGGCGTACTCATTGATGATTGCTGTTTTCTTCTCTTTTGAGATCATGGTTACTCCTCCTGTTTTTTAAACGCCTGCTGCCAGGAAAGCGGTCGGAGTGTCCGGCTTCTGGGCAGCGGCTGAATTTCATACTCAACAAATATAACATAAGAACGCTTCCGCGTCAACCGGAAAAGTTTCGCAAACACGGATCGCGAGCACAGATACTTCCCGAATATCTTGTTATTCTCTCTCCCGCCCTCCACAGCATACAGTCTGCGCGGACGCAAGGCTCCGGAGGACTCGCTTTGCGGCGCGGATCCGCCGCCCGCTTTTTACAAAGTCCGAAGTCCCATAAAATATTCCTCCCCGAACCGAATGTCCTGCTGCATCTGAGCCTTCAATTCATCGACCGATGCAAACTTCTGTTCCGGGCGGCGGAACTGCTTCAGCCGCACCTCCACCTGCTCTCCATACAGCTCCTCATGGGTCCCGTACAGATAAGTCTCCACGCCGAGCGTGTTTCCGTCCACCGTCGGCTTGCAGCCGATGTTTGTCACACCGTGACAGCAGAACCTCGCTGTGGCCACTTCACTGTAATAGACGCCGTTCGGCGGAAGCAGCTTCTGCCCTTCCGGAACCAGATTGATTGTCGGCATCCCGATCCTGACGCCTCGAATTTTGAGCGAATAGCGGCATTGCGATTAATGAAAAAACATTGTATCAAAAATATCA
>CANQWV010000097.1 GCA_947627645.1 uncultured Lachnospiraceae bacterium
CTTGTGCACCATCCCCCGGCGCAGGTGGCCCTCCAGCGCCTTGTCCACGATCTTCCGCGCGGTCAGCATACCGCAGGCCTTCCCGCCGATCGCGCCGCTGCCGATCATGCGGTCGCGCACCTCGAAATAATCCGCCGGCTCGAAATACTGCTTGAGCAGCGCGTGCATCTTCGGGTCCCGCGTCATCGTACTCTCGATGATCATGTCCTCCGTCTCGTCCGTAAACTGCCCGCTCAGGTAATCCGCCTTCGCCTTGATGAAAAAGCGGTCATGGCTGTCGCTCGACTGATCCTGCACATAGCCGGACGCCGACTGGATCAGGCCGTAATACCGGCTCGTCGCCACGCCGTCCGTCAGCGGCTCGAAAACTCCGCTTACGTCCCTGCAGCAGTGCGGCAGGAACATCGTCGTCGAGTAGCGGTTCCAGACCTTCAGCGGATGCAGATAGCGCACGTCGCCGTCCGAGTAGACGTCCAGGAGCAGCTGCGTCGTCTCGCGGATGCGCGCGACCGCCTCGAAGGAATGTCTGCCGCGGATCAGCGGGAAGAAAGCGACCGTGTCCAGGATAAAAAGATACGGGCAAGTCACGCAGAAAAAGTTTCCCATCATCAGATCCGTGTACCAGGCAGACTGCAGCTCCGAGAGGCTGTCGAAAACATAAAACGCGTCCCGCCCCTCCTCGGTGATCCGGTTGTGGATATCGACCGTGAATTTCTCAAAGCCCTCGTCCGGGTCAAACTGATAGATCTTCAGTCCCTCCATCTCCGGCAGAATCGGCTCATGCTGCGCGAAGCGGATGTAGACCAGATTCCTCCCGTCCGCAATCGCCTGCCGCACATAAGGCTGCACAAAATAACTGTACTCCTCCAGATTCGTCACCTGCCACACCACGTTGTCTCCCAGCCGGATATGATCAAGCACCTGATCCAGCCCCGGCATTCCGCTCTTAATCTTCTCAAACGCCGCCATATTCTCATTCCTCCTTATCCCTTTCTGCTTGTGTATTCCTTTCTGCTTACCGTATCCCTTGCTGCTTACCTGTCCCTTTCCGCTTACGATACTGCTTTCTCACATCTGCGTTTCTTCCGCTAATGTTCCGAAAAGCACAAAATCCTCCTGAACGGACAGCTTTGTCCATCAAGAGGATTTTCATTATTTTCCTTAATCACACAGCACATGGTTCATGCCAGTGTCTGGCAAATTCAAAGACAAACCGTGTGTTTCATTATATTATAAATCAGTGGAAGAATCTTCCTCCCATGTATCCGGTCATCCCGTCAACCTGCACTTTGTACCAGCCGATCGAATCGTCGAGCACCTGCACGGTCGTGCCATACATATATTCGCCGATGATCTCATACTCATAGCCCGGGCCGCTGCGCAAGTAACACGACCCTGTCAGCGTCATATAGACTGGCTCAGGCGTCGGCGTCGGCGTTGGCTCCGGAGTTGGAGTCGGCGTTGGTGTTGGCTTCGGTGTTGGAGTCGGTATCGGAGTTGGAGTTGGCGTTGGCTTCGGTTCAGGCGTCGAAATCGGCGTAGTCTCCGTGGCAGCCGTCGGCTTCTGATTCGAAGACGACGTCGGAGCGGATGTCGGAACCGTCTGCTTATCGGTCTGACGCACAATCGTCACTCCCGAACCTTCCTCCGGAAGCAGCCCCGATAATCCGGCTCCGGATTCACTGTCCTCCTGCCGGGTCGTTTCTGCCTCCTGCTTATTTCCAGGCAAACCCTCCTGCTCTTCTTTATTCTGCCCGCTGCTCATCGGTTTCTCAGTGCTCTGCCGGGCACCACTTTCTTTCTCCGAAATACTTTCCTTTTCCGAAATGTCTCCTTTTTCTGAAATGACTTCCTTTTCTGAATTGTCTTCTTTCTCCGGAGCATTTTCCTTTTCAGAAGCACTTTCTCTCTCCGAGGCGTCCTCCAAAGTTCTCTCCGGCTCGGATTCGGTCTCCGCCGGCTTTTCCGAAGTCGCCTCCGTCTCTGCCCCCGCGTCCGTCTGGCTTCCGGTCTCCGGATAGATCTCGACCACATCGCTCAGATCCGGCTCATTGTAGCGCTGATACACTCTCACCCCGATCATCACCAGGAAAAACACCAGCACTGCCGCCAGCAGCAGCAAAATATAACGCAGATAATCTGACAACCACTCTTTAAAGTTCTTCATGTTTCACTCCCCTTATGTAACCAGACAAAAATGCCGCTTTTCTCTCACCAGAACTTCCGGATCGTTTTTTTCATATAGATCGTATACCAGACGGCATAGGCCGCAAACACGGCAAGAAAAGACAGATAGACAACGGAATTGATGAATCCGCCGACAAAATCCTGCAGCAGCCCGATGAGGCCGCATATGATCGCCAGGACTCCAAGCATAAGCTGTTTCATCGCGATCGCCTTGATATAGCCGGCCGGATCCTTGCATCTCTTGACCGGCAGGCCCTTCGGCAGGAGCATATTCTCTTTCAGCACCCCCGTCTGCTTCATCTGCACACACAGATAAATGACATACGCACCGCACGCAACAACCAGCACATCAATAAAAGAAAACAGCGTACTTGTATCCATTTTGACTACCCCTTTCTTTCCTCCGCCCGCATCTGCACTTTCTTCAAAATGCGGCCGTCAAATCAATCGCGGGCTTTCTCCCCGCCTGCCACATTTCTGAGTCTCCCGCGCGCTCATCCATCTCTTTGTCTTTTTCCTCACCTATCTTCGACCCAGCGGATCCCAAAGAGTTCAGCCATCTCTTTGCTTTTGCCTTTGTCTTTGTCTTTTTCTTCGCCTGTCTCTAGCTCAACAGATCCCAAAGAGTTCATCCATCTCTTTGACTCTTTCTTCGTCCGTCCCGCCTCAGCGGATTCCGAGGAACTCTTTGACTGCGGCTTCCATCTGCGTCTTATCAATCACCTTATCGTGCAGCACCTCGGCGCTGCGGATCTCCTCGATCGCCCGCGGCACCTTCGTCCCGGAAATCCTGCTCAGCTCGTCGATCAACGCGAAATCATCCATGCCCGCGTACTTCGGGTCGATTGCCTCCATCACGCTGCGCGCGAACTTATACGGACTGGCCGTCGACGCGATCACCGCCGGAGTGCGATCCCCGGACTGCTCCCGGTATACATGGTACACGCGGGACGCAACCGCCGTGTGCGTATCAAGCACGTAGCCGGTCTCAGAATATAAACGTGCGATCTCCGCGGCTACCTCCTCCATCGTGGCAAAGCCCCCGGTGAAGTCCTGCATCGCGGTCTTCATTGCCTCGCTCACCGTGTAGCTTCCCTTTGCGGAGAGCTCTGCCATCAGGCGCGCGTTCTCCTTCGCGTCGTCGCCCGCCATCCGGTAGATCAGACGCTCCAGATTGCTCGAGATCAGAATATCCATCGACGGCGACGAGGTCAGGATGAACTCACGGTTCCTGTCATAGACGCCGGTCCGGAAGAAATCATAAAGCACCTTGTTCTCGTTGGACGCACAGATCAGCCGGCCGATTGGAAGCCCCATGCATTTCGCGTAATACGCCGCCAGGATATTGCCGAAATTGCCGGTCGGCACGACCACGTTGATCCGCTCTCCCGCCTGGATCGCTCCGGACTTCAGCAACCTGCCATAGGCGTAGACATAGTAGACGATCTGCGGAACCAGTCGTCCGATATTAATCGAATTCGCCGAGGAAAAGCGGTACCCTGCCTTCGCGAGCGCCTCCCCGAGCGCGGCGTCTCCAAAGAGCTGCTTCACTCCAGTCTGCGCGTCGTCAAAATTCCCGTGGATTCCGATTACGCAGGTATTGGCGCCCTTCTGGGTCACCATCTGCTTCTCCTGTACGGCGCTCACCCCGTTCTTTGGATAAAATACAAGAATCTTCGTCCCCGGAACGTCCGCAAATCCGGCCAGCGCGGCCTTCCCGGTGTCCCCCGAGGTCGCCGTGAGGATCACAATCTCCTTGTCCTCATGATTCTTCCTCGCAGCCGTCGTCATCAGATACGGCAGGATTGAGAGCGCCATATCCTTGAATGCGATCGTCGCCCCGTGGAACAGTTCCAGATAATAGGCTCCGCCTGCCTCGTGCAGCGGCGCGATCTCCTCCGTGTCAAACTTCTCGTCGTACGCGCTGCGGATGCAGTCCTTCAGCTCCTGCTCCGTGTAGTCCGTCAGATACTGCTTCATCACCGCGTAAGCCGTCTCCTGGTACGTCATCTGCGCAAGCGCTTCAGGCGAGAGCTCCAGCCTCGGGATCTGCTCCGGCACGAACAGGCCGCCGTCCTCCGCCAGCCCCTTCAGCACTGCCTGCGAGGCCGTCACCCGGTTTTTATCATTCCTGGTACTTCTGTACATCAAATCCATGCTGCTCATCCTTTTCTGATTTATATTTTATATATCTCTGTCTTTTTTGTTTTTCTAATCTGACTGTCTCGTCCTGGATTTCATTCTGTCATCTGTTCCAGCCTGTCCTGACCCAGCCAATCCACCGCTTTGCACGGCCAGCTTCGTCCTGCAAATGGATGATTCCGCATTATCATAACACAGAAAACGGAATCCTGCAATGCAGGAATCAGCGTCTTAAGAAAAGATTCTGCGCATGAAAATCAGATCCACTTCGCAGCCGTTTGTTTCCATGCATGAGGTTTGCGCATAAGAAAATAACGATTTCAACAGCCGGATTCTGGGATGTGAACATTCTCATACATGGAGAATCCGTACATAAGAAAAAGCCGCCGCAACGCCTGCAGCAGCCTTCTCCCTATAGATCACTCACATATTCTGCAAAAGTGAAATACTCGTGTCCGCCATACTCAAACATTTTCACAAGACTGGAATCAAACCAGCTTGCACTCGCCGAGTCCGCGTCGTCACGGGCAAAGAAGAACAAAGCGCCCTGTGAGTAATCCTCGCCCTGCAACACCCGGTCGACGGCTTCGATCGTTGAGTCCGTAACCGTACAGCTGTAGATCCTGCCGTCCGACGTGGGCTGGAACTGCGCTTCCTGCCAGACCACATCATAGATATTGTCAGGGAAATGCGAATCCTGTACACGGTTGAGAACCACCTGGGCCACGATCATCTTGCTCATCACGTCCCCGCCTGTAGCTTCCGCCTCCACTATCTGCAGCAATGTGTAATAATCGTCCTGCGACATCTGGTTTTCATATACTGCCTGCTGCGCATAGTAGCCGAGCTCACTGGCGATCTTCGTGCCCTCTTCGATCGATTTCCGGTGGATGACTCTTCGGTCGAGCCCTTTTACCCCCGCCAGTACCTCCTCATTCGCATCTGCGACGTTCACAAGCCGTGCAGCCTCGGAGTATTGCTCCATGTGAGCCACACCATTGACGACCCCCATCAGTCCTGTCTGAAACTGCTGCGCCCTTCCATCCCCCTGTCCAGAGGAATCAACAGCATACACTCTGCCACGACCACTGGCGTCAAATTCCGGTATGACAAGCACAACACCGACAACCAGCAAAAGCCCTGCCAGGCCTGAAACAATGTCCCTGTTGTACCGGCACATGAAACGTCGCGTGAAACCAACAAGTGATTTCAGTTCGTCTCGTAACAGCATCATAAACTCTCCTGTCGTTCTGGTAGACATCTCCCCATGCCTGCCTCTTATGTACCTTATCGTTTATTTACTGCTCCCAACGTACCAGTATTATACAAAATTCCGAAACGATATGTCAATATATTTTTCACATTTTTGTAACATATTATTTCGTCGACATTTTTCTCTATCTCTATTTTGTCATATTTCCATCATTTTTATATGTCTTTTCGCTCATATTTTGTGCAAAAAATCAAGACCGTGTTTCCTGTTTTGTCCAATTTGACAGATTCACGATTCGTCATTTTTCGCTTATTTGCGTGCCTTTTGGAGTTTTTTGCCGAATATTAACGTGAATTGCAGTTTCGTTAATGATTTTGTAATATTTTGTAACTATATTATTACGACAAACATTTTACTTTTTGCGTAGTCGATACCAGTATAAAATCCAACAGAAAATCTTCCTCAGTAATTCAAAAAAAACAGCTCTCCCCAAAAATACAGAGAGCTGTCTGGCGAAAAAGAAACTCGTTGCAAAACAGGTTCAAAAAAATTCGCCGGAAATATTCTCCGGCAAAAGGATATCATGAAATATGAATAAAGAAACTATGGATCCGCTATACCAGCCCTGCAGAACTTATGACATAAAAAATTTCACGATGATCCCCAGCACCAGAAGATGCAGCGGATAGAACAGGTAAAACCAGCGGTTCCATTCTTCATGCTTCTGCTCCTCGTTGTACAGCCAGATCAGATAGAAGGACAATGGCCCTGTGATATGGACCAGGCTGACCAGAAGTCCCAGGAGCGTCTTCAGGACATTGCGCGCATAGAAAAGGTAAAAGATCGCGGCGAGCAGCACTGTGCTCGGCCCGAACTGCACGCGCAGCAGGGAAACCCACAGGAACGCGCCGACCACCGCGCATATGCGCGCCAGGGCAGGCACCACCCCTTTTCCCTCCTTATAGAGATCCAGCGCATAGAGCATCATCAGGCTGACCGCGATCCCGAACACCGAGTTCTGCATCGAGAAATCCATAAAGGACTGCTGCATCGCCAGATCGTACGGCAGCTCGCTTATAAACGCGAGGGCCAGCACACGCAGGAGATATTTTTTGTAATCCGAGGTGTGACGGAAGCCCTCCACCGCGAGAAAGGCAAAGAGCGGAACCGCGAATCCCCCGATGATCTGCATCGCAGAACCGATCCCGGCCAGCATCATCAGATGGGAATCCGCTTCCAGCGCCTGCGCAAGCTCCGCCTGGGTGTAGTTATCGAGGTGGATGAGCCCGTCCTGCACGAAGGACGCCCCGATGCTGTAGATCAGCAGCGTCACGCAGGCAAAGACCTTCAGTCCAAACGTCGTAATCGACGGCAGCTTCCAGACTACTTTCGGTTTTCTCATCATCGTATTGTTCATGGCATCCTCCGTTTCCTGTCAATCCTCCGCGCAGGCGGACATCTCTCGCATCGCGCCGCCCAGAGACATCCCGCACGGCTTCCGGCGGTTCTCCGCACAAGTGTACATAACTTATGCCGCTGTGCTTCTCAAAAGTCGCGGATCACTTCCAGCGCCGGCAGCGCCCTGCCCTCATAGTCAAACAGCGCCTGGTTTGCCCATTCATTTCCGCCCGGGCCGCTCTCGCCGACATACCGGCAGGCGGCCTCCGTCGCCCAGCCGCTTCCCGGCACCGGGATCCAGGCCGGCTCCCAGTAGCAGAAGCCTCTGCCGCGGCCGTCCGGCACCCCGCGGATCACCTGCAGGACATCGCGCAGGAAATCCGACTGCCCCTGCGGCGTCATCGGGTAATCGATCGCATCCGCCAGCTCCTTCCTGGTCGCCATCCCTTTCCGCTCCTGCGGCGCCAGACGCTCGTATGCGCCATAATCCTCCATCGTGAAGCCCATCGAAACCTCTGCCACGATCAGATCCTTCTGATAGCGCACGGCGATATCGTCCATATTCGCCTTCAGCATCGCAAGCGTCCCATGCCAGAAGGGATAATAGGACAGCCCGATGTACTCGAAGTCCGCCCCGCCGTTCTGGAAATATTGGTCAAACCAGCTGCGGTACAGCCCGTTGTTCCCGCCATTGTCCAAATGAAGCATCACGGAGATTTCTGCCCCACGCGCCGCGCAGACTTCTTCCTCCACCTCACGCACCGCACGGATCCCTGCGCTCACAAAGCGTGCAATGTTCACGTAGTTCGGCGTCCTGCCCTGCGGCCAGAGAAGCCCGTTGGACAACTCATTCCCGACCGCGACCATCTGCGGCAGGACGTCCTCCCGCGCGCACCGCAGTAGCACATCCCGCGTGTAATCGTGCACGGCCCGCTCCAGCTGCGCCGTGTCCAGCCCACGCCAGGCCTTCGGCGGAATCTGTTTTCCCGGATCCGCCCAGAAATCACTGTAGTGCAAGTCGAGCAGCCAGCCGATTCCCTTTTCCTTCGCGCGCTTCGCGAGCGCCAGCGTCGTCTCGATGTCGCTGCCGCCCGCTCCGTAGGAGTTGCCCGCCTCGTCAAAGGGATCGTTCCACAGCCGCAGGCGCACCAGGTTCATTCCATGGTTTTTCAGGATATCCATGGCGTCCCCGCGCACGCCGTGATCATAGAATTTCCCGCCGCAGCGCTCGACCTCGAGTAATGTAGACAGATCCATGCCCTTGATGAAATTACCCATTTTGTACTCCTCCGCAACAACCTGCCCCGCCCGTAGCCAGATTATCTGAATTCCTGTCTCAGAGATATCTTTCACAGGATATCCGTCTCAGAGTTCTCTCCTCAAAGTCCTCGACTCATCAGTCATCAAAATTTTCGAAGTCCTCCATCGCGAAACGCCGCATCATATCGCCGTAGCGGAAGCGCGCCATCTGGTTTTTCGCAAGCACATCCTCCTCGCTCCCGCGATACTGGCAGCGGATGCAGTAATATTCCTTCTTTTCCTTATCATAAAACATATCGAGATCCAGATCGCGCATGAAGCAGGACGGACAGCGATAATTTAATTTCCCTTTTCCAGATTGAGCCATGTCGCAAAGACCTCCTTCTCACAGAGTTTCCCGGTGTAGCCGAGCGTGAACATCGGGCTGAACGCATAGCCCTCCTTGAAATAGCCTTCCTTTTCCCTGCCTTCGCAGGTCATGGAGACACGCGTGTCGATCGGCGGAAGCAGACAGCTGACCTTATCAGCATCCTTCCCGGCCATTTCCCTGCACTTGTACTCATAAGGAAGCGTCGTCGTCTCGCCGCCCTTCTGCAGGGAAAGCGTGAGGCTCGACATATCCTCCGTGTACTCGGTCGTCCCATAACAGCCGACCATATACTCGTTGATCGTCACATCCGCGGACGGATCGCTCATCTCCAGCACCTTCCGCTCAATCTTAATTGAGCTGCTGCCCTCCGTGAACGTGATCACCGTCTGCAGCTTCACGGTCAGATCCGAGAATTCAATATCTACCGGGTCGAGCGTCAGGACACGTTCGATGACCTCACATCCCGCGCCGTTCTCGCCGCAATCACTGTTCGCTTTCGCAAAACCAGCCCCGCCTTCCGAACCGCCTTTTCCGACAAACTCGCCGCAAACCTCAGATACGCGCCGGGTACTCACCGCGCCATCCATCGCGCTGTCCACCGGTCTTCTGTTCTCGGAAAAATGTGCCTTCGTCCGGCAGAGGCAAAGGTCGACCTCCTCACCGCCGTGGCAGATCTTGGCGCTGCGCACCGTCCCCTCGCCCGCGTAATGCGTGAAATAGCCCGCGCGGTACTTCTCCTGGATCAGGAACGGATAGCTCGCATCCTGGATGTGCGGTGTGCCGATGCCCACCGGCCATTCAAGCTTCGCCACATACGGACGCAGGTCGACGATCGCGCCGCCCTGATCCATGTTCACGCCGACACGCATGAACGGATCACAGTACCAGAAGACCTGCTTCTTGCTCCCGTAGAGGATATCGCGCCACAGCGCGCACTCCGGCTCCGTGTAAGACTTCTTCTTCCTGTAATAATCAGCAAACTCGCTCATCGTCATGTCGATGAGCTTCCCTTCCTTCTTGAGTTTCCCGTAGTAGGCGCAGCCGTCCTCGTAGGATTTCAGCAGCAGCTCATACGGAGACTCCCAGCGCCCCATCTTGTTCATCCAGCCCGGCCCCTG
>CANQWV010000098.1 GCA_947627645.1 uncultured Lachnospiraceae bacterium
GATCCGTTTCCAGCGTTAAGTTCTGACCTTCTATGGGACGCGGACGGCGGCGCTATGCTCGACATGAACGGCCATGTGGTCGGCATCAACTCCGCGAAGGTGGCAAAGGCAGGCGTTGAGGGCCTTGGCTATGCGATCCCGATCTCTTATGCAAAGCCGATCCTGGAGGAGCTGATGAATAAGAAGACCAGGACGGAGGTCGTGGACGATAGTCAGAGCGCGTACATCGGTTTCTCCGGCGAAGACGTGTCTGAGGATCTCAATTATCTCTATGACATTCCGCTGGGAATCTATGTCGGGGAGGTTGCCGAGGGAAGTCCGGCGGAGGCAGCCGGCATGAAGAAGGGCGACATCATCGTCAAGTTCGACGGTGAGGATATTTCCTCGCTGGCCGACCTGCGCGATGTTCTCGCGTACTACGCAGCCGGCGAGGAGGTTACAGTGACCGTCAGCCGTGCGAATGATGGCGAGTATGAGAAGATTAAGCTGGATCTGACGCTTGGCAAAGCGGAGGACGACGGCGAATAAGCAATATGACAGACTTCCCCGCTTTATCTCACTGCACAGCTAAATTTTTTGTTGCCAAACAGGATTCTGCGTTGTATAATACTCAAGATGTGTGTGCCAAGAGCGCACAAATGTACAATTCAAATCTATTTCAGGCAAGGGGGCCAATATCGAATGTCTTACACAGAAGAGATCTATGAGCGCGTCGTAGCGCAGAACCCGGGCGAGCCGGAGTTCCATCAGGCGGTCAAGGAAGTACTTGATTCCCTGAAACTGGTAATCGATGCAAATGAGGAGAAGTATCGTGCAGTGAGCCTGCTCGAGCGTCTTGTCGAGCCGGAGAGAATCATCTCCTTCAAGGTGCCGTGGGTGGACGACAACGGCAAGGTACAGGTTAACAAAGGTTACCGCGTACAGTTCAACAGCGCGATCGGTCCGTACAAGGGAGGACTGCGTTTCCATCCGTCCGTGAACCAGGGCATCCTGAAGTTCCTCGGTTTCGAGCAGATCTTCAAGAATTCCCTCACGGGCCTTCCGATCGGCGGCGGCAAGGGTGGTTCCAACTTCGATCCGAAGGGCAAATCCGACCGCGAGGTGATGGCGTTCTGCCAGAGCTTCATGACCGAGCTTTCCAAGTACATCGGGGCTGACCAGGATGTTCCGGCCGGCGACATCGGCGTAGGCGGAAGAGAGATCGGCTTTATGTACGGCCAGTACAAGAGGCTGAAGGGCCTGTACGAGGGTGTGCTGACGGGCAAGGGTCTGACCTGGGGAGGATCCCTGGTGCGCACGCAGGCGACGGGCTACGGCCTGGTCTACATCCTTGACGCGATGCTGAAGGATCACGGTATCGAGCTCGCGGGCAAGACGGTGGTTGTGTCCGGTTCCGGCAACGTGGCGATCTACGCGACGGAGAAGGCACAGCAGCTTGGCGCGAAGGTGGTCGCGATGAGCGATTCCAACGGTTACATCTACGATGCGAACGGTATTAATCTCGACGTAGTGAAGGACATCAAGGAAGTGCGCCGCGGCAGGATCAAAGAGTATGCGGACGCGGTTCCGGGCTCTGTATATACCGAGGGCAAGGGCATCTGGAGCATCAAGTGCGACATCGCCCTTCCGTGCGCGACCCAGAATGAGCTGAATCTGGACGATGCGAAGACGCTGAAGGCAAACGGCTGCGTGGCCGTGGCTGAGGGCGCGAATATGCCGAGCACGCGCGAGGCGACGGATTTCTTCCTTGAGGAAGGTATGCTGTTCCTGCCGGGCAAGGCGTCCAACGCGGGCGGCGTAGGCACCTCCGCTCTTGAGATGTGCCAGAACAGCCAGAGGCTGAGCTGGACCTTCGAGGAGGTCGACGCGAAGCTGAAGCAGATGATGAACGATATCTACGCGAAGATCTCGGATGCAGCAAAGCGCTACGGCGTGGAGGGCAACTATGTGACCGGCGCGAACATCGCGGGCTTTGAGAAGGTTGCGGACGCTATGATGGCGCAGGGCATTGCTCTGTAAGAGAAGCGGTTTTGCTGCTGTTTCGGGCGGGCCGAAGCACATGCTGCTGAGGCTGATGCCGTAAGAGTGTAAAGCAAATGGCAGCTTCTGCTTTGCAAAGCAGATTTGTGCGTTGGCCTCGCAGAGCGGGAGCCTGCCGGGCCAGCGGAAAAGGACTGGATGAGGATGTCCCGGAAGGGTGTGGGAGACACACCCTCGGGACTTCTTTTTTGTACACAGAACAATTTTTCCGTCTGAGAATGCCGGGGAAGGAGGTTTATCCAGGATACAACCTCTTGACCGGTATCTTGAAACTGATTATAATCTAGTGGAAAATTGCCATGTGGGAATGAGAGGGTTCGGTTTTGGTCTTCAGCTCAATCACCTTTTTAAGTGTCTTTCTCCCGGCGGTCTTCCTGCTTCATTGGATCCTGCCGGGAATAAAATTGAAAAACGCTCTTTTGATCGTGGCGAGCCTTGTGTTTTATGCATACGGCGAGCCACTCTATGTCTGTCTGATGGTCGCCTCCTCGCTGATGAACTATGGGCTGGGGCTGGCGGTCAGCCGGCCCGCCCTGAAAAAGGCAGGCGTCGCGGCCGCTGTCGTGCTGAATCTTGGCCTGCTGGGCGTGTTCAAGTACGCAGGCTTTCTGGCGGAGCTGGTCAACGCGGCGGGGATCGTGAGGCTTCCGGTGCCGCAGATCGCGCTGCCGATCGGGATTTCCTTCTTTACCTTTCAGGCGCTGTCTTATGTCATCGACGTCTACCGCGGTTCTGTGCAGGCGCAGAAGAGCTATGCGAAGGTGCTTCTGTACATCTCATTCTTTCCGCAGCTGATCGCGGGGCCAATCGTGAAATATCACGACATTGAAAAAGAAATAGAAGAGCGGCACGCGACGGCGGAGGACGCGGCGCGCGGTCTGCGCCGTTTCGCTGCGGGCCTGTCGAAGAAGGTGCTGATCTCGAACGTGATGGCGCTGACGGCGGACACGCTCTTTGCGGCGGATGCGGGGAGCATCAATATCCTGACGGCCTGGATCGCGGCGGTTTCTTATCTGTTTCAGATCTATTTTGATTTCAGCGGATACAGCGATATGGCGCTTGGCATGGGGGAGATGTTTGGCTTTCACTTCCGGGAGAATTTTCGATATCCCTATGCGTCGGGCAGCGTCCGGGAATTCTGGAGGCGCTGGCACATTTCACTGTCCGGCTGGTTCCGGGAATATCTGTATTTTCCGCTCGGCGGCAACCGGAAGGGACGTGCGCGCACGGTGCTCAACAAGTTTCTCGTGTTTTTCTGTACCGGACTGTGGCATGGAGCCAATGTGACGTTCGTGGTCTGGGGCTTGTACCACGGCTTTTTCCTGATGCTTGAGGAGTACTGGCCGGGGAGAAGAGCCGGGGCCGACGTGGCCGCAGCCGGGGCGGCGGCATTGAATAGAGCCGGAGAGGGCGTAGCCGGGGCAGCGGTATCGGGCGAGGCCGGCGTGGCCGCAGCCGGGGCGGCGGCATCGAATAGAGCCGGAGAGGTCGAAGGAGCGGTGAGCGGATATGGACCGGCGGCGCGGCAAAAGAACAGAGGGTTGGATATCGCACGGCGGATTGCCGGGCATATCTATGTTCTGCTGGTTGTGACGGTCGGCTTTGTGATCTTTCGCGCGGAGACGCTGGGACAAGGCTTGTTCCTGATCCGGCAGATGTTTACGGGCTTTCATTTTGAGCCTGCGGCGATGAGCCTCGCGGTGCGGCAGCTTACGCCGCTGTATCTGGCCGTCCTTGCGGTCTCTGCCGCGGCGTCGGCCCCGGTGAAGCGGTATCTGGAGCGCTGCAGGGGGTATGAGCCGTTTGCCTGGCTTGCCAGCCTTGCGGGACTCGTCCTGTGTATCCTGAGCCTTTCCGGCAGCAGCTACAATCCGTTTATCTATTTCCGCTTCTGAGGCCATGTGCCTGGGACGGCGGCTGAGCATGAGTTCTGGCTTGCTATGCGGCGGGGAATCTCAAGGCCGCGGAGGTTTTGCAATGAAAAAAGTATGGATGACAGTTTATCTGACGCTCGCCCTTGGGGCGTGCCTGGTTCCGCTCGCAGGACTTTTGTGGTATGAGGGCGGGGAATCCCGGGAGAACCGGGAGCTTTCCGGCTTTCCGGAGCTGAAGTCGGAGGATGGCTGGAACCGGGAGTTTTTCTCCGAGGCCGGGGAATGGTTCGAGGAGCATTTCGCCTACCGGCAGGAGCTGGTGACGGCGGACGCGCAGCTGCGGGGAAGCATCTTTGGCGTTTCGACGGAGGACGGCGTGATTAAGGGCACGGACGGCTGGCTCTATTATATGGACTCGCTGGACGATTATCTTGGGAAGGAGACGCTCAGCGACCGGGGAATCTTCAATATCGCCCATGCGCTGAGTATGATGCAGGAGTACATCGAAAAGACCGGGAGGGAGTTTCTTTTCACGGTCGCACCGAACAAGAATTCCCTTTACCCGGAGCATATGCCGTATTATGACCAGGTGAAGGTGAGCGCTCTGCACAGCATCGACCGTCTGCGCCCGGTGCTGGAGGAGCAGGGTGTCAACTATGTGGATCTGTACGGCGTTTTTGAGGAACAGGATGAGGTGCTGTACCACGCGCGCGACTCCCACTGGAACAACAAGGGTGCGGCGCTTGCCGCGGAGGCGCTTTTGGATGGGCTCGGCAGGGAGCACCGCAGCTATGAGGACGCGGAATATACGGTGCGCACGGACTTTGAGGGCGATCTTGACGCGATGCTGTACCCGTCGGCGGTCACGCCGGAGGATGAGATTTACTACGACGAGCCGTTTACCTATGAATATCTCACGGAGATCGAGAGCACGTTTGACCCGTTGATCGATACGAGCCAGCCGGATGCGGAGGGAGGGCTTCTGATGTACCGGGATTCGTTTGGCAACGCGCTGCTTCCGTTCCTTGCGCAGGAGTTTGCGAGCGCAGAGTTTTCCAGGGGAGTCCCCTACTACGTCGACGATATGTTTTTCTGCGGTGCGGACACGGTCGTCGTGGAGCGCGCGGAGCGTTTCCTGCCGGATATGGGGAAGAACCCTCCGGTGTTCCAGGCTCCCAGCCGGGAGATTGCGATCCTGCAGGCGCGGGACTGCACCGAGTCGCCGGGCGGTACGACCTGCGAGGCTTCGGACGAAGGGCTGTTTCTGAAGCTTGGCGGCAGGGTCGACGAGTCATATATCGGAACGGATTCCAGGATCTATCTCTGCGTGGATGGGGAGGAGATCTACGAGGCCTTTCCGGTCAATATCGAGACGGAGGAGCTGACGACGGACTGCGGTTATGCGGCGTACCTTGAAAAGGGACGGCTGGAGGGCGAGGAGCTTTCGGTGGAGGTGTATGTTGACACCGATGGAACGCTCTCGCGGGTGTATCAGTCGGAGGTCGCCGCGGCGGTCTGACTGCTGGCTCGCAGAAATGTGAATTATGCACTGCCTGGCAGGTATGAGAAAACAATATAACATTCAGGAGAGGAAAGGTGGAAAACATGAGAAAAAGAAGAACAGCAATTGCGTTGGGGATCACAGCGACGCTGTGCGCAGGAATGACGGCGGCTGTCCTGGCGGAGGAGACGGAGGGAATGACGGAAGCTTTCACTGCCGCTGAGATGGCGGGGGCGGACGCGGAAGTCCTGGAGACCATCACGCTGACGATCGAGGGAAAGGATCCGATTGAGCTCAGGAATACGGCGAAGCTTCCGATCCGTTCGGCGTCGGTGGAGCTGCAGGAGGATGAGACGCTGATCCATGTGGTCATGGCCGCAGATGACGGAAAGCAGTATGAGTTTCTGGATGTTCCCTATGAGGTGATGCAGGATCCGGAGCTGGTGATGGACGGCGCGTTTGCGTTCATCAAATATACCAGCCTGTCTTCCGGCAAAGAGCGCAGCGTCGGGCAGACCGGGGAGCTGACGTACAGCAAGCCGGCGGAGCTTTTTGCAGTGGACGATGTCTACATCCGCAGCGAGCCGGACGATGAGGCGGAGATTCTTGGCGTGATCAGCCGCGGGGATGCGATCGAGGTGCTGGGAGAGACGGCCACGCACTATCTGGTGAGGACAAACGATGTGACGGGCTACACGGTGCGCAAGTGCATCAGCGAGGACGAACAGGCGGCGATCGCGGCAGTGCAGGCGGAGGAAGCGGCGCGTGAGCAGATCCGTCTGGCCGAGGAAGCGGCAGCGGCGGCGGCAGCCCAGGCAGCGGCTCAGCAGTCCGGAGGCGGCAGCGGCGGCGGAGTTACCGAGGTGAAGCGCCAGAAGTTCGACGACTGCGACGGAAGCGGCCATGGCTACTATGAGATCACTTATTCAGACGGCAGCGTTGCCTACGAAGATTACTGATGAGGAATTCTCCTGACCCTGAGTGGGAGGCTGGACAGATCAGCGGCTCACCTTTCTGAATGACACATTTCCATCACATTGATATGATTAATTGATTACAGAGAAATAACAGATTTTTTAAAATTCATTACATAATATTTTAATTTTTGTCGTGATGGAAAAAGATTCAGAGAGGAAATGAGCGGATGGAAGATCAGAAACAGGAAATAAAGGAGAATTTACGGATTCTGTTGGTTGAAGATGAGGAGAAGCTGCGCGGCACGATACAGGAGTATCTTCAGCTGAGCGGATATCAGATCATGGAAGCCCGCAACGGGGCTGAGGCTTTGCGTGTTTTTGGCGCGGATGAGAGCGGGTGGCCGGATCTGGTGCTGCTGGATCTGATGCTGCCGCTTGTGAATGGGTTTGACGTCCTGGCCAGGATCCGGGAGAAGTCAAACGTCCCGGTCATTGTTCTCACGGCCAGGTGCAGCGAGGAGGATCAGCTGCGCGGGTTTTCGCTCGGTGCGGACGACTATCTCGTGAAGCCGTTCCTGCTCTCCGTGCTGAAAGCGCATATGGAGGCGCTTTTGCGGCGGACAAAGGGCGTGACACGCAGAAGGACGTTCGGGGCTCTCTCCATTGACGAGAAGGCGCACAAGGTGTTCCTGAATGGAAAGCTGCTTCCCCTGACGCCGCGTGAATACGAGGTATTGCGGTTCTTTATGGATAATGAGAAGATTGTGCTGACGCGGAACCGCTTCCTGGATGAGGTCTGGGGGATCGATTACAGCGGAACGGACCGTTCGGTCGACACGATCGTGAAGCAGATCCGGCTAAAGCTGGGAAAATACGGAAAATATATCGACACGATATATGGAATAGGGTATCGTTTTGAGGTAAAGGATGATGAACACAATTAGACGACGCCTGCTCGTCATCCTGGTGCTGCTGCTCACCGCGGTAGCCGGCAGCATTGGCATCCTTTATTCCAGCGTGACAAGGCAGTTTTATATTCGGGAACAGTGCAGGATGCTGGATGAGGTCTATGCGCTGCTGCTGGAGGAAGACATCCCGGCGCTGTGCGAGGAGGAGAATCGGATCAAGGGTATGGCCTGGGAGGACGAGTGGGAGGAAACCTCCGGCAGTCTTCTTGAGCCGTACGAGAACAACAATCTCCGCTTCCGCATCCGCGATGAGAACTTCCATCTCCTGTATGCCACAAACAAGTACATGGAATCGGGCAAAACGGATCTGTATTGGAGACAGATGCAGCGCCGGATCGTGAAGTATAAGGAGGACGCGAAGGCAGAATACGAGAAAAGAGAGACCGGCGGGAGGGTAGTGCTGAGAGGGATCCATGAGCAGAATGGCAGCAAGTTCTATATCATGGTGACGCAGTCCTCGTCGGTGATCGACAGAAGTATTGCCTATGCGAGGCGGGTTCTCCTTCTCGCGATTGCGGCGTTTCTTATTCTGGGCACAATCTGTGTCAGCATAGTGGCGCGGGGGATCGGCAAGCCAGTCGAGAATGCGGCCAGGGTGGCGAGAAAGATTGCGGACAAGGACTTCTCGGAAAAGGTCGCGGAGACGACAAAATACCGGGAGATCAATGCGCTCGGCTCAAGCATCAACGAGATGTCCGGCCAGATCCAGCAGTATATCCGGGATCTGGAGACGTACAACCGCTTCCTGCAGGAGGACAACCAGCGCAAGGCGGAGCTTGGGCAGCACAGGAAGCGTTTTGTGAACAATGTGTCCCATGAGCTGAAAACGCCCCTGGCGATCATCTCCGGGCAGATGGAGCTGCTCTCGCTTTCGCAGGATGCACAGAAGCGCCAGCAGTACTGCGATTCCGCGCTGGATGAAGTGCAGAAGATGAATGAGATGATATCCAGTATGCTGCAGATTTTCTCCGTGGAAGAGGGGATTGAGGAGCTTCCCATGGAGCCTATGGAGCTTGGGGACGCGGCGGCCGAAGCGGTTCGGGATTTTTCTGCCCTGTTTGATAAGAAAAAGCTTCGGGTCGCCTTTGAACGGAAACAGGGGTGTCTGGTGAATGGAAACCAGGAGAATATACGCAGGGCGATCAACAATTTTCTTATGAATGCCTGCCGGCACGCGCTGGAAGGCGGCTGGGTGCGTATCTGCGCAGCGCCGAACGGAAAATACGTTTTTTTCTCCGTCTACAATGACGGCGAGAAAATTGCGGAGAAGGACATTGCGAAGATCTGGGACAGCTTCTATCAGGGCAATGTGATCGGCCGGGAAAACGAGGGCGGTACAGGTCTGGGGCTATACATTGTGAAGAGTATTGTGGCACAGCACGGCGGTGAGTGCGGCGTGGAAAACCGGGCGCACGGCGTGGAATTCTGGTTTGGGCTTCCCTGCCTGCAGCCGGAGCGTGATCTGGCTGAATCCGGGAACGGCGCATAGTTGAATGACAATTTCAACATTTTGGAATGAATTTGTCACGGACGGCATATACTTTCCTGTGAAAGGATGTGGATGCCGATGCCGGAATACAGACGGTTTGTTGCCTATTTTTATGAATACATAGATGGAAAGAAACAAAAAAACGCCGGATTTGTGAAGGTGGAGCTGCGCAACGGCGCGTGGAGGCTTTTGCTCAGGCTCAATGCGCAGCCGAGACTCCTGCCGCCGGTTCAGCTGTACGGATTCGTGCGGGAGGAAGGTTACCTCCTGAAGCTTTTGCTCGGGACGATACGTCCGGTGCGGGAGATCGCGGAAGAGTGGGCGTTTCGCGCGGATGCCGTGGTCGGCGGGGGAAAATACAGGCTGGGGGATCTGGCCGGGCTCTGGATCGAGAGCAGCGACGGAAGAATGTTTGCGACTGTCTGGGACGAGGAAGGGATCGACCAGGAGCGGTTCGTGCCGGAGCTGCCGAAAGGACAGCCGCAGGCGGAAGAGGGAAATTTGGGAAATTTTCCGGATGATTCCGGGTCTGCCGCGCCGGAGAGAGGAAAGCTCCCAGAGCAGGGGGCGGTTGATGAGGAAGCAGAGAGCCTGAAGCAGGGAACCGAGGCGGCCGATGAAGCTGAAGTTGTGGAGAACCCGAGCCCTGAGATGGGGACGACCGATGAGGAAGCAGAGGGTCTGAAGCAGGAAACCGAGACGGCCGATAAAGCTGAAGCTGCGGAGGATCCAAGCCCTGAGACGGGGGCAGTCGATGAGGAAGCAGAGAGCCTGAAGCAGGGAACCGAGACGGCCGATAAAGCTGAAGCTGCGGAGAACCCGAGCCCTGAGACGGGGGCAGTCGATGAGGAAGCAGAGAGCCTGAAGCAGGGAACCGAGACGGCCGATAAAGCTGAAGC
>CANQWV010000099.1 GCA_947627645.1 uncultured Lachnospiraceae bacterium
GATGGGCCATCGCCAAGCGGTAAGGCACAGGACTTTGACTCCTGCATCCGCCGGTTCGAATCCGGCTGGCCCAGTTTCACTTTCCAGTGATTTTACACGATATTTCTATGCGGTTATGGCGGAATTGGCAGACGCGTTGGTTTTAGGTGCCAATGCTTTCGGGCGTGTGGGTTCGAGTCCCACTAACCGCACGCATCTGTTATTGGAAAGAGCGGAGGCGCGGGAGGAAGAGTAAGAAAGAAGAGCAAGAAGAAAGGGCAAGAAAGAAGACGGGAATAAGTTAATTGATTATAAAGTTAAACGATCACAAATGAAAATCCCCGGAGCGGCATTCTCCGGGGATTTCCCATTTCTGCTTTTGCGGCAGAACTTAAGACCGAAGGTTGATTGCCTGATTCGCTGTCATCGCCCAACCGGTTGCTGATGAGATAACTTACCAGATCAGCCGCGATGGAATTTACAGATCAGCCGCAACGGAACTTACTACATCGGCTGTGACGGAAAGGGATTGACGTACGCATAATTTTTTTGCATAATCAAAGAAGAAAACAGGTTATCAGACCGTGGGGGATAACTGCAGGAGGATAGGATGATTTTCGATACACATGCGCATTATGACGACGAGGCGTTTGAAGAGGATCGGGAGGAACTGCTTGCGCAGATGGCGCCTGCCGGGATTGGCGGGATCGTGAATGTCGGCGCGTCCGTGCAGGGCATTCGGGCAAGCCAGGAGCTGGCGGATTGCTATCCGTTTATCTGGGCGGCGGTCGGCGTGCATCCGGATGAGGTCGGTACTCTGAATGAAGAGACGGTCGCGTGGATGTATGAGCTCTGCCGGAAGCCGAAGACCGTGGCAATTGGGGAAATCGGGTTGGATTATTACTGGGATAAGGAGTCGCGCGAGCTTCAGAAGCAGTGGTTCATCCGGCAGCTTCAGATGGCGAAGGAGATCGGACTGCCGGTCAACATTCACAGTCGGGACGCTGCGCAGGACACTTATGACATCATGAAGGAGCACCACGCGGGGACGACGGGCGGTATCATTCACTGTTTTTCCTCGTCGGCGCAGATGGCGCTCGAATATGTGAAGCTCGGATATTACATCGGGATTGGAGGCGTCGTGACATTCAAAAACGCACGCGTCATGAAGGAGGTGGCCGCGGCGGTTCCGCTCGACCGCATCGTCGTGGAGACAGACTGCCCGTATCTGGCGCCCGCGCCGAATAGGGGCAAGCGCAACTTATCCCTGTATCTGCCGCTGGTCATCGGGGAGATCGCCCGCATCAAAGGCGTGAGCGCGCAGGAGGTCGAGGACGCGGCGTGGGAAAACGCGCATCGGGTGTATAAGAAACTGCAATAATAAAATTATGCTTTGCAAAAGATGCGGCTCATTGCCGTCAAAATGCATGATATGCAAATCTAACAGAATAGAGACGAGACCATATGGACAAGCTTTCCAACCCGCAGAAGACAATTGAAGTGATTCAGAAGCACGGCTTTGATTTCCAGAAAAAGTTCGGTCAGAATTTCCTGATCGATCCGCATGTGCTGGACAAGATCATTGCGGCGGCTGAGATTGCAAAGGACGATTTCGTGCTGGAGATCGGGCCGGGCATCGGGACGATGACACAGGCTCTGGCGGAGGCCGCGCGCGAGGTGACGGCGGTCGAGATTGACCGCAAGCTGATTCCAATCCTGCAGGAGACGCTGTCGGATTATGACAATGTCACAATCCTCAATCAGGATGTGCTGAAGACGGACATTGCGGCGATCGCGCGGGAGAAGAACGGCGGGCGGCCGATCAAGGTGGTCGCGAACCTGCCGTATTACATTACGACACCGATCATCATGGGATTGTTTGAGAATCAGGTGCCGGTGGACAGCATCACGGTGATGGTGCAGAAGGAGGTTGCGCAGCGAATGCAGGCGGAGCCCGGGACGAAGGATTACGGGGCGCTCTCACTCGCAGTGCAGTACTACGCGCAGCCGTATCTTGCGGCGAATGTTCCGCCGAACTGCTTCATCCCGCGCCCGAATGTCGGGAGCGCGGTGATCCGACTGACGCGTTATGCGCAGCCGCCGGTGCAGGTGAAGGATGAGCGGCTGATGTTCGCACTGATCCGGGCGTCGTTCAACCAGAGGCGCAAGACGCTGCTGAACGGGCTGAAAAACGCGCCGGAGCTTTCGCTTGGCCGTGAGGAAATTTTGCGGGCATTTGAGCAGGTCGGGCTTTCGGAGAATGTGCGCGGCGAGACGCTGACACTTGCGCAGTTCGCGGCGCTTTCCGATGCGCTAGGGGAGTGACATATCATAAAAATACAAAGAATCGAAGGAGGACAGATCATATGAGCAGAAAGAAGAAACAGAAGCTTGGGGTTGGAAGACTGGTGGCAGCGGCGGGAATCGGCGCGGTGTTGGGGCCGATCGTTATTCCGAAATTTGAGCCGTATATGTGGGCATGGAAAAGCCGGATCCAGTTCGGACGTTCGGACAAGAAGCGGGACGAGGGACTTCAGACTCCGACGGATATCACGCGCGTGGACGATTTGAAATACGGGGACCACAGGCTTCAGACGATGGATATCTACTATCCGAAGGGAACGGAAGGTGCCCTTCCGACGATCGTCAGCATCCACGGCGGCGGCTATGTCTACGGGGACAAGGGCGTGTATCAGTATTACTGTATGAACCTCGCGCAGCGCGGATTCACGATTGTCAATTTTTCCTATCGTGTCGCTCCCGAGAGCCGTTATCCGGCGCAGATCGAGGACACGAACGCGGTGCTGCGCTATGTCTGCGCGCATGCGGAGAAATACCACATTGACACGGAGAACATTTTCTTTGTCGGCGACTCTGCAGGAGGGCATCTGAACGCCCAGTACAGTGCGGCGGTGACTAATCCGGAGTACGCGGCGATTCTCGGCCTGGATATTCCGGAATTCACGCTGCGGGCGACTGCGCTTAACTGCGGCGTCTATGACATGAATGAGCTGGGCAAGGATCTGATGGTTTGCTATGCAGGAAAGGACTATCAGCAGTTCGAAGAACAGCTGGACATTCTCGGGCATATCACGGAAGCGTTCCCGCCTGCCTTTGTCATGAGCTCGACCGGAGATTTCCTCCAGAAGTGCGCACAGCCGATGGCGGATTTCCTGACGGAGAGGGGAATCGAGGCGGAGCTGCACATCTACGGCGACGAGAATACGAAGCCGGGACACGTGTTCCACTGCGACATCCGCAGCGAATATGCGAAGAAATGCAACGATGAGGAGTGCGAGTTCTTCCGGGAGCATAGGAAGGACGAGTAAGCACTGCTGCGTTTCATTCATCGTGCTGGAAAAATGTAAATAGAAACATTTTTATGAACGAAAAAATGTAATGAAAAGCACTAATATTGACATATAGACCCTCATGCGCTATAATTTTGATAGAAAATCACGGCGTATGGGGGTTTCTATGAGAAGAAAAATACAGGAAGCTCTGCTAGGGTGGAGAAGGGAAACAGAAAATCGTCTTCCGCTGCTTTTATACGGGGCCAGACAGGTGGGGAAAACCTATGTGATGAAGGAACTGGGACGGGATGAGTTTCAAAATATGGTTTATGTGAATTTTGAGGAAGATTCACAGATAGGAAGCTATTTTGAGACAGAAATCCGAGCGGAAGCAGTCGTAGCGGCTTTGGAGCGATATTTTCATGTAAAGATTATCCCCGACCAGACACTTATTGTCTTTGATGAGGTTCAGCTGTGTGAACGGGCGCTGACTTCATTGAAATATTTTGCGGAAGAAGCCCCGGAATACCATATAATCGCGGCCGGAAGCCTTCTCGGCGTGGCGCTGAATCGTCAGCGGTTTTCTTTTCCGGTAGGCAAGGTCAGGATGCTCACTGTATATCCGATGGATTTTGAGGAGTATCTGTGGGCGAAAGGCAAGGAACCTCTGGCGGAGCAGATACGCACGCATTTTGAGAAAGATTGGGTGATGGAAGAGGCGCTGCATCAGGAAGCAATGCGTGAGTATGAGAATTACTGTATTGTAGGAGGGATGCCGGCGGCTGTGTTGGCTGATATTTCTGTCAATCCGACGATTGCGCAGTATGAGATCAGGCAGATGATTTTCAACTCTTATGTGGCAGATATGGCGAAATACGCGGATTCGGTGGAGACAGTCAAAATATTCGAAGCCTACGATTCTCTTCCAAGTCAGCTTGCGAAGGAGAATAAAAAATTCCAATATAAGCTGATTCGCTCCGGAGCAAGAGCATCACAGTACGGCACATCGATCGACTGGCTGATCCGGGCGGGGATTGTGAACAAATGCAGTCGATGCACACAGGGATTTATGCCTCCGGCGGCTTATATGGAGTTGTCGGCGTTCAAGCTGTATTACAGCGATACCGGATTGCTGGCTGCTCGCACAGGTATGACGTTGGAAAGCCTCCTTCATGTACAAAGCGAACGATTCCGGGGGATTTTTGCTGAAAATTATGTGGCGTGCGCGCTGAGGGCGAACGGATATGAGCTGTTTTACTGGGAATCTGAGGGAACTGCGGAGGTGGATTTCCTGATCGTGCGGGATGGACAGGTGATTCCAATCGAGTGCAAGGCTGGAGATCATGTGAAGTCAAAAAGCCTGTCTGTGTATCAGGAAAAGTATAGTCCGACATATAGTATCCGTGTATCAGGCAGAAATTTCGGCATGATGAACGGAATAAAAGCTGTGCCGTTGTACGCGGTGTTCTGTATTTGATAATAGTAAGTGGAATCGGCAACAGCAATACACCCTGCGCGGGTCTGCGCACAAAAACAACCGGCCGGAACAGTGATCCCACCGGTTGTTTTGCTTTTGATGTCAATTTTATTCAGTTTCTTCCTCTGTCTTGTACAGCGGCAGCAACGCCGTCTGTTTGAAGCCATTTTCCATGTCGAACGTGATCACGAATGCGTCTCCCGCGAGATAGAAGCCGTCCCCGATGTAGAGGCCGCGCAGATTGTTGTACTCAGCCGCGTTTGAGAAGCCATCCGCGAAGAAATCGTAGAGCAGCTCGCGGGTGAAGCCGTTCTCGGCGTCGTAGGAGAAGAGCAGGTAGCGGTCGTCGCAGAAGAAGCCGAAGAGGTTCTTTTCCGGCGAGACCATGATCGCCTTGTAATCCTCGATCGCCGGACACCAGGTGACGCCGGGGATTGTGTAGCGGTTTACTTCCCGCACGTCGGTCGGATCGGAGATGTCGAACATCGAGAGCTTCAGTCCGCTGGTGATGCCGGTCTCCTCGTCCGCCTCGTAGCCGATGCCGAGCAGCAGGTTCTCCCCGTAAAAATGCAGGTAGGAGGAGAAGCCGTCAATCTTCAGCTCGCCCAGGATCTTCGGGTTCGCCGGGTCGGAGAGATCGACGGAGAACAGCGGATCGGTCTGGCGGAAGGTGACGAAATATCCGGTGTTGCCGAAGAAGCGGGCGGAGCGGATTGTCTCTCCCTCTGCGAGATCGCCGATGTAACCGACGGTCTGCAGGCTCTCGTCCAGTACGTACAGAGCGTTATGCTCGGTCCAGTTATCCTCATAGTAGGCGTTCAGAAGGTCTCCGATGAATTCACGCACGCCGCTGAAAGCGTCGCCCTCGTAGGTGGTGACGACTCGGAGCATCCCGTTGTACTCATTCATCGAGAACGAGTCGTTGAGATAGCCTTTGACGACGCCCGCGGCCACTCCGGTGATCGTCCCGTTCTCATAATGGAATTTGACCAGTTCTGTGGTCCGTGTGGAGTAGCTGCCGTTGTAGTGCTCGTTGGCGATGTAAATGTTTTCCGGGCTGACGTAATAATCCGTCGCGCCGGAGACGAGGATCTTACTGTCGATGGTCTCGTCCGGTGTTTTCGTGTCCACCGAGGAGATCACGAGATAAGAGCTGTCTTGAAGCGTTTTCGGCACGTAGAAAGCGTTCGCGGGAAGCTGCGTCTTGTTGATCCGCGGGACGATCGCGCTCTCGGCGTAGGTCTCCCCGATCGTCGGGCGATAGCAGGTAAACAGATAAATGCAGGAGCCGTTCTTGCGGGAATCTTCGTAGGAGCCGTCCTGAGTGACCGTACCGACAAGCGCCGGATGCTCCCGGTTGCTGACGTCGTAGGTATAGATCGTCGTCTCGCGCCCGTAGTTGGTGTAATAGATATCTCCCTCAGCCTCAAGCGTACTCGCGTAGCAGCTTGTGATGACGCTTAAAGTGTCGCCGTCCAGGTACATCTCGTGGATCGTCAGGTCACTGTAGGGCCTCGTTTGTCCGTATTCCCCCACATACAGTTCATGGGTCGTGACATCGTCCGCAGGTCTGAATTCTTCATCCTGTGCCGTTTGTGCCGACGCCGACGCCGGGGCGCCGAGCATGGTGACGCTGATCAGGGTCGGATCCTTAAGCTCCGCGCTCACGATTGCGAAGGAGCCGTCCTGCCGCAGGATGTAGAGATATTTGCCGTCCGTCTTCACGATGTCGGCTTCATCGACGCCTTTCTCCTGTACATTCGTATCGGAATAATCCGCCGTGCCGTCCTCCTCCGCGACAGCGGGAGCGGGAACTGCGGGGGAATTGACTGCCGCGCCGTCTGCGTCCATCCCGACGGACTGCGCCGATTCCATCGCCAGCTCTCCCATGCCGCCCACGACAGAGCCTGCGTCCATGGTTTTCATGCCGTAACCGCGGTACAGGCCGTTCGGCCCGAATTGCTCGTTCAGCGCGTCGTAGACCTCCTCATAGCTGGAGGCGTAGGTGAAGGCTTCATTTATAACATCCTGCGCTGCGACGGTATCCGTCTGCGCGGTATCTGCATCGGCTTGCGCTGCGACGGTACCAGCCTGCGTATTGTCTGCGGTGATCTGCGCTGCGACGGTATCCGTCTGTATTGTGTCTTCTGCATTCTCAGCAGAAACTTTTTCTTCTGCTTTCTCAGCGTCCAAAGCTGCGCTTTCTGTGGTGAACTCTATCGCCGATTCGTTGGCTTCCTGTTCGGGGAGCGCAGTCTTTCTGAGTCGTTCCGACCGCGAGAAGACGAGAAAGGCGAGCGCGAAGACAGCCGCGAGGCTTCCGAGCTGCGCGATGCGGCGGTAGCGTTTCTTCTTTGGCGCGAGGGCGATGCGCTTTTCAGTATTCCGGGTTTGGGGCCTGCTGCCGGGCCGTTCTTCTGTATCTGGCGCAGCCGCAGTCTGGTTGATCGGGTTTTGTCCTGCAGTCTGCTGTGAACTGTCGGTCTGTTCTTCTGTATCTGGCGCAGCCGCAGTCTGGCTGGCCGGGTTTTGTCCAGTAGCCTGCTGTGAGCTGTCGGCCCGTTCTTCTGTATCTGGCGTAGCCGCGGTCTGGCAGACCAGATTTTGCTCTATGATCTGCTGTGAGCTGTCCGGCTGGCTGTGTGTACTCTGATCTGACGTGCCGCGCTTTTTGAGCATCTGCTCGATCGCCTCCGGCCGCAGGGAAGCAGGCGGGGTAAGCGCTTCAGCGTCATCTTTTATTTTCTGGAGGATTTCCTTTTCGTTCATGGCGATCTCCTTTCCGGGAATATATAAGGTTATAATCTATCTGGTAAGAGAAAATGAAGTTCAGGCGAGCTGTTCGGCCAGCTTTTTCAGCGCGCGGCTCTGCCTGGAACGCACGGTGTTCGGGTTCATCTGCAGCTGCTCGCCGATCTCCTGGCTGGAATATCCGGCAAATACATTCATGGACAGAATCAGCCGGTCCTCTTTTGGAAGAGCGTCGAATGCGCGCCGCAGATCGGTCTGCTCACTGAGGTCTGTTTCCGGTGCACGGATCTCGTCGTCCAGCTCTCCGGGCGCCTGTATGTACTGGCGAATGCGCCTGCTGCACTTGGCGCTCAGGATGCGGAAGATCCACGAGCGGAACGCGCTTGCCTCCCGCAGACTTTTGATCTGCGCGAAGGCGTCGGCTACCGTCTCGCTGACAGCGTCCTCCGCATCCTGTGTGTGACGCAGGGTGTAGACGGCGAATCGGTAGAGATCCTTGTAGACCGATTCGTATAGCAGGGCAAAGGCGTGCGCGTCGCCTGTCTGCGCCTGTCGGATGAGTTCGTTGGTCGGGTTCATGTTTCGCTCCTTTCGTCTTGCCGCGAGGACGGCTTTCTATTCCGTCGGCTTTTGCGCCGGCGCAGATCTTTGCATTGCAATGCGGTCGTTGCCGGTCGAAGGGGAACGGCAGCGGGATCTGTAAAGAACTGTTCTGTATTTATAGGTGTCTCCGCGGGACAGGATTGTTGCATCGAAATTAAAAAATTTTCAGATTCAGTATAAGCAATTTTAAATCTTCGTGGCAAGTAGTTCTGCAAAAACTTAATCTTTTATTAAGCGCTGTTCAATACCTTTTTTAGCCTTGCAGGATAGGAAAAATAAGGCTATAATAATATCCAAATGAAAAAGGAGACGTAAAAGATGGAATTCACTACGGTAAGAGAGCTGTATCATGACAGCGGGAAGTATACAGGCAAAGAGATCACGGTCGGCGGCTGGGTGCGCAGCATCCGCGATTCGAAGACATTCGGCTTTATCGTGCTGCACGACGGCACGTTTTTTGAGACGCTGCAGATCGTCTACTCGGACAATCTCCCGAATTTCGCAGAGATCTCGAAGCTCAATGTCGGCGCGGCGGTCATCGTGAAAGGCACATTGGTGGCGACGCCGGGCGCGAAGCAGCCGTTTGAGATACAGGCCTCCTCGGTGGAGGTGGAGGGTGCGTCCACGCCGGATTACCCGATGCAGAAGAAGCGCCATTCGATGGAGTATCTGAGGACGGTTCCTCATCTGCGCCCGCGGACGAACACGTTCCAGGCGGTGTTCCGCGTGCGTTCGCTGATCGCCTATGCGATCCACAAATTTTTCCAGGAGCGGGATTTCGTGTATGTGCACACCCCGCTGATCACGGGAAGCGACTGTGAGGGCGCAGGAGAGATGTTCCAGGTAACGACGCTTGATCTGGCGAATCCGCCGAAGAACGATAAGGGCGAGGTCGATTACACGCAGGATTTCTTCGGGAAGATGACAAATCTGACGGTCAGCGGCCAGCTTGACGTCGAGGCGTTTGTGCAGGCGTTCCGCAATGTATACACCTTCGGACCGACGTTCCGCGCGGAGAATTCCAACACGGCGCGCCACGCGGCGGAGTTCTGGATGATCGAGCCGGAGATCGCGTTCGCGGATCTGAAGGACGACATGATCCTGGCTGAGGATATGATCAAATATATCATCCGTTACGTGCTGGAGCACGCGCCGGAGGAGATGAATTTCTTCAATTCCTTTATTGATAAGGGTCTGCTGGATCGTCTGAATCATGTGCTGAATTCAGAGTTCGGCCATGTGACTTACACCGAGGCGGTCGGGATCCTTGAGAAGAACAACGACAAGTTTGAGTATAAGGTGTCCTGGGGCTGCGACCTTCAGACGGAGCATGAGCGCTATCTGACGGAGCAGGTGTTCAAGAAACCGCTGTTCGTGACCGACTATCCGAAGGAGATCAAGGCCTTCTATATGAAGCTGAACGACGACGGAAAGACGGTCGCCGCGATGGACTGCCTTGTGCCGGGGATCGGCGAGATCATCGGCGGAAGCCAGAGAGAGGATGAC
>CANQWV010000100.1 GCA_947627645.1 uncultured Lachnospiraceae bacterium
CACCCCAATAACGCCGGCACCAAAATCGCCGCCAATATCGCCAGGATTACCAGTACCACAATCAACTCTACCAGAGTTATGTACATGGATGGGGAGCAGCCGCATAGTCTTTGCAGGCTCACATTTCCGCTTCCGTTTTGCATCCATTTTTTATTCTGCCGAATCTGTAGTTGGGAAGCCTTGACCGGGTTTTTTTATTCGGTTGCTTCCGTTTTGCATCCATTCTTAGGACTATGGGGAAAGGGACGTTCCGCTTGGTCAAGTTTTTGAGGACTTAGAAGAATCTCCAGCCTTTCAGCTACTTCCTGCTGTTTCCCCGGGTAGAGATGGCTGTACACATTCATGGTAGTTTCGACCTTTTCGTGCCCGAGGCGCTCGGCAATCAGGAGCGGAGGGAAGCCCAGTTCAATCAGAAGGGAAGCGTGAGAGTGGCGAAGGTCGTGCAGGCGGATGCGTTTCAGACTGAGCTGGGAGCAGGTGTGTTCGAGAAGTTTTGTCAGTGCGTATTTGTGGAAGGGGAAGAGCAGGACATCGTCGCCGGGAGGGAGCGCGGCCGTGTAGCGCTTCAAAAGTTCAGCGAGAAAGATGGGGACGCTTACGGTGCGTATGCTGCGGGCTGTTTTCGGCGGGGTAACGACGTCGCCTTTGCGGGAACGCTGACAGGATTTGTTGATGCGGATCGTGCGGGCGGCCGGGTCAAAATCGGCTCTGGTCAGCGCCAGCAGTTCTCCCACGCGCATTCCGGTAAAATACAAGACCTGAAAAGCCAGCGTGGTGGGGGTGCCGGCCGGGAGGGCGCAAAGAAACTGACGGAATTCGTCCAGTGTCCAGAACTGCATTTCCCCGGCCTGACAGGAGCCGATGCTTCCCGCCTTCCTGCAGGGATTTTCGCGCAGCTCGTAATACTTTACCGCATAGTTGAAGATGGCGTTCAGCTGGTTATAGATTGTCTTCAGGTAAGTGGGGGAATAGGGGGCGCCGTTTGCCTTGGCGTCCCGCAGGAGCGCGGCCTCCCAGCTGCGCACATCGCAGGGGCGGATCCTGCTAATGGGAAGATTCCCGAAATAGGGCAGGATCTTTTCACGGATGATATAGCGTTTGCCTTGCACGGTGGAGGCGCGCAGGCGGTGCGCCATATCCTGCAGATAGATCTCGGTAAAGGATGAGAACGGCATCATCGGGTCACGGCGGGAGACCAGAAGAAATTCACGCTCCCACGAGAGCGCATCCTTTTTTGTAGCGAAGCCTCGGCGGAATTTTTTGCGGCTCTGGCCGCTGCTGTCTTTGTAGCGGAACTGACAGATCCATTTTCCGGTTTTTTTGTCTTTGGTTGCTGACATCGTGTTACCTCCTCTTTCTGGTAAGATTGCAGGGAGGCTATCCCTGTTCCTATAGTTATATCGCAACGCGGCTTTTTGCGGTTCGGAGCCAGAGGACGTCTTGCACAAAAATTTCTTGAGTAATGCGACATTTTAAGGTATACTTACAAAAGATATGTTTTTTAGTTTATTGTGGGGGCGTATGGCCTGCGGCCGGTTCGGGGCGCCTGGCCTTGGATACGTCCGTGTGGATCTGCGGGTGGACTATGGCGCTGCAGTCCGTGATATGGGAGCATGGGTGATGAAGAAAAAAGAAGTTCGGATGGTGAACGGCTGGAGGCTTGCCACGGTTATTCTGGCAATGCTGATCGTGATCGGAGTGGCTTCACTTGTCGGTATGTATTTTGTCTGGCGGTCGGAGGCTCATCTTGCCTTGCGCCAGGCGAAAAATGTCTGGACGGCGCTCCGCATGGTCGGCATTGAGTATTATGGCAAGGGGCAGGACATTTATGACGACCGGACGGAGAGTGGCCTTAAGAAAGAGGCGGAGGAGCAGGTGCGCGACGTCTCGGAGTGTGAGGGCAGCATCGTTGTTTTGGGGAGCAGTGAGGGCCATCTGGAGCCTACCCGCCTGCTGTACCGGGAGGGTCCGTATCTGGTCTATTATTATCTGGATGAGAAGGAGGACCGTCAATGGCGGGTGTACCGTGCTCAGGGGATGTTTGCCCTGGACGGTTCCGAGCTGAAGAACTTCAGGTGACGCGTGGGGGAGCGGGAAGATGATCTATCTGGCGGAATTTTTTTTGCATCTGCTGGTATTCATGGCGGGTGCCGGGATTTTTTCTTTTCTCAATGTGGTGATTTATCGGCTGCCAAGGAAGATTTCGTTCGTGACGGGCAGGAGCCATTGCCCGTCCTGTGACGCGACGCTTCGCTGGTATGATATGGTGCCGGTGTTTAACTGGTTTTACCTGCGCGGGAGGTGCAGGGATTGCGGGGCGAAGATTTCGTTCCGTTACCCGGCGGTGGAGACGCTGGGCGGCGTCCTGGCGCTTCTGTGTATGCACAATTTTGGGGAGAGCGCCGGGGCGATCGCGGCCTTTGCGTTTCTTGGCGTCCTGACTGTGGTGGCGCTGGTCGACGCGGACACGATGGAGATTCCCAACGGACTGGTGATCGGGCTGCTGATTATTGCGGCTGCAGCCTGGGGCTGCGGGCTGGAGCCGGGCTGGCGGGAACGGCTGATCGGTTTTGCCTGCGTCAGCGTGCCGATGCTGCTGCTCACTCTCGCGATTCCGGGGGCGTTTGGCGGCGGCGATATCAAGCTTATGGCGGCGGCAGGCCTGTTTCTTGGCTGGAAGCTCTGCCTGGTGGCGACGTTTCTGGCTATTGTGGGCGGCGGGCTCTATGGGATATATCTGCTTGCGGCGCATAAGAAAGGAAAGAAAGAGCATTTTGCCTTTGGGCCGTTTCTGTGTGCAGGCATGGCGGTGGCGCTCTTCTGGGGAGAGCAGATCCTGGAATGGTATCTTGGGCTGTTTCGGTTCTGATTTGGCCGCGGAAAACCGGAAGCGCAGGTGAAGAAAAGCGCAGCGCGGACGCGGGAAAACGCAGCGCGGAAAACCGGAAGCTCAGGTGAAGAAAAGCGCAGCACGGACGCGGGAAAACGCGGCGCGGAAAACCGGAAGCGCAAGTGAAGAAAAGCGCAGCACGGACGCCGGGAATCATAACGGGAACCGGCGCGGCTGAGGGCAAAGCGATTGACAAAGCGAGGTGGGATTTAAAGTGCCGAAATTTCAATATACTGCACAAAATGACGCCGGAAAGCGCGTAAAAGGGGTGCTGGAAGCGGCGGATGAGACAGAACTGTACCAGCGGCTTAGGCAGGACGGGCTGTTCCTGCTTTCACACAAGGAAAAGACGGATACGCGCACCAGAAAGAAGATTAAGACAAAGGATCTGGCGGATTTCTGCAGGGAGCTCGCGACGCTGCTGGAGGCGGGCGTTTCACTTGTGCGCGCGCTTGGGATTATCTCCGAGGAGGAGAACCTGAAACCGAACCACAGGATCATCTATGCGGATCTGCAGAAGCTGATCCGCCAGGGCGTCGCGCTCTCGGACGCGATGGAGCAGCAGGGCGACGCGTTTCCGGAGCTTATGATCTATATGTTCCGCTCTGCGGAGGCGAGCGGCAAGATGGATCAGACGGCGTTCCGCATGGCGAACCATTATGAGAAGGAAGCCAAGCTGAAGGCCAAGGTTTCCGGGGCGATGGTTTATCCCTGCATTTTGCTTGTGATGATCGTCGCGGTGGTGCTGATCATTTTTACGTTCGTGCTGCCGCAGTTTGAGGATCTGTTCTCGCAGATGGAGTCCCTGCCGCCTACGACCGAATTCCTGATGTGGCTCAGCGATCAGCTGGTCACGAACTGGCTGCAGATCGGCATCGGATTCTTTGTCCTGGTGATGGCGATCGTCCTGATCTTCCGCATTTACAAGGTGCGCCTGGTGCGGGACAAACTGCTGATCCGTATGCCGGTTGTCGGAAAGCTTCTGAAGACGATCTACACGGCGCGTTTTGCACGGACGCTGAGTTCGCTGTATTCATCCGGCCTCCCGATCGTGACGGCGCTTCAGACCGGCCGCAAGACGGTGGGCAATCTCTACATAGACGAGCAATTCGACCGGGCGATCTCCAGTGTGCGCGCAGGTGAAAACCTGTCTGCGGCGGTGGGAGGCATCGACGGCTTTGTGAAGAAGTTTTCTTCGACGATCATGATCGGGGAAGAAACCGGCAGCCTGGATTCTATGCTGGACTCCAGCGCGGAGAATCTGGAATACGAGTCTGAAGTGGCGATCAACAAGCTGGTATCGCTTCTGGAGCCTCTGATGATCGTGGTTATGGCCTTGATCGTCGGGGTTATTATTGTTTCTGTTATCACACCGATCTACGGCTCTTATGACGCGATCGGCGCAGGGTATTAGGGGGTACTATGACAACTTCAGTTTATCTATCGAATAATACGATTAATGCGGTCGTGGGAACCGGCGGGAGGAGGATCCGCGTCAAGCGCGTCTGCTCTGTGGAGATCCCGGAGGGCAGCCTGATCAACGGTATCATCACGAACGAGACGGATCTCTCCGACCAGCTCAAGGAGTTCTGGGCGCAGAACAAGCTGCCGAAGAAAAATGTGGCGCTGGTCATCAACAGCTCCCAGTTTGTCCTTAAGACGCTGACGCTGCCAAAGACCAATGACAGGAAGATCCGGGAAGTTCTTCCGATGGAGTTCGGGGATGTGACGGATCAGAAGGATCCGGTTCTTGACTACATGATCGAGTCGGCGGAGAAGAAGACGCTCTCCCTGCACGCAGTCATGACAGACCGCAGCTTTGTGCAGGGCTATCTGAATTTGTTCAAAGGCCTTGGCATCAAGGTTTCCTCTATCAGCGTCGCGCGGACCTGCCGGAACAAGCTGCTGGGCACGCTGAAGCAGGTGCGGGACAAGGTCTGCGTGATCCATATGATCGACGGCACGAGCATCAGCAGTATGCTCTGGGTGAATGGGAAATCGGTCTATGCGACGCAGAGACGTGTGTTCTGCGAAGCCGGTACGGCGCAGTTCGGCATGGAGCTCGCGAGGCTGGTCAACAACATCCAGCAGTTCGCGATCACGCAGCAGATCCACGAGAAGATTGAGACGGTATACCTGGCCGGTATGCAGGATGCGGAGTTCGCGATTTACCGCGAGACGATGGCCGACGCCGGAACGGAGGGGAAGTGCGAGATGCTCCAGCCGGAGAAGCACATCCGTATGCCGAAGGGCATGGAGCAGGAGTACAGCAGATATCTGGCCGAGCTTGGAAATATGATCCGCGTGAAGCAGGACATCAACCTTGTGCTTCCCGCAAAAAAGAAAGTGAAAAACAAAGAGGCAGGGCCGAAGGTCTGGAAGCGCTATGTGGTGCCGCCGGTCATTGCCCTGGCTGCCTTTGGCACGGCAGCGGGCATCCTGCTGTACCAGGAACACCAGAAGAAGGCGGAGCTGCAGGAGCTGCAGGACTACATCCACGATCCGGTCAACCTTGAGCAGTGCGCCGAGGCGGATCTTGTACAGGGACAGATCGCGGAGCTGTCCGGCAAGATTGCGCAGATCCGCTGGGTAGAGGGCTGCATCCTCTCTTATCCGTACATGAACAGCAGCGTGGTGCAGGAGCTGCAGAACTGTGCGTCGGCCCAGGCCGTTGATCTGGAGATCCGCTCCTATAATGCGCAGGACGGCGCGCTGAGCATGGATGCGCGCGCGGAGGAAGTGACCCTGATCAACCAGTTTATCGATATGCTGGAGGCTTCCGGCATCTTTGACGACATTCAGTACTCGGGTTATTCGTTCGACGAGACGAGCCTGCTGTATACGATCAACGTGAACTGTTATCTGTCTGAAAACGCGGGAAGGTAAGGTGATGGAAGGATGCAGATGAAACTGACGAGCAAGGACAAGTTTTTGCTTTCCCTGATGGCGGTCGTGCTGATCGTGGTAGGTCTGGGCTATTACGTTATCCTTCCGGCGATGACGCGGATGGATGATCTGGAGCTTGAGATCTCGGACGCCGAGATGGAGAAGCAGGAGATGAAAATGAAGATCACGATGCTTCCGGACTATCAGCAGAGTTTTCAGGATCTGCGCCAGGCGGCGGCGGATGCGACTGCGCAGTATTATGACCGGATGACGAGCCAGGAGGTAGACCGTGAGATTACGAACATTGTGCTTTCCACTGGCCTTGAGAGTGTCGGGCTGAGCATTCAGCCGGCTGTGTTTACGGTGGCGGATCCTTACAGCCGCTCCATGCTTGCCCGCGAGGAAGCGGCACGGGAGGCGGCCGGGACTGCGGACGCAGCCGCGGAAAACGATTCCGGAAGCGGCGCGGTCGGCGCGATCAACGAGGGGATGCAGAATCAGCAGCAGGCCCTGGATGCGGCGGCCGCGGCGTATGAGGGGACGGAGCTGCCCACTCGTGTGGACGTGCAGGATCAGATCTATACCTGTAAAATCACCCTGGCGGTGGAAGGCGCGCAGGAGAGCTATCAGCAGCTGATCGACACTTTGGTAAACGGTTATCCGGCGATCCGTGTGACCGGCATCACTTATCAGAAAGGGACGACCCGCAGAGTGGTACAGGAGGATGGCAGCACTGTGTCTGAGGAAGGCTTGAGGCAGCTTGTCCTCAATCTGGATATGTATATGTGCGACAAGAGCCTCTATGCGGATCTTGCCGCGGACGGCGGCGAAGGAGCCGGCGCAGGTGTGCTGGGACAGATGCTGGACATGGCGGGCAGCCTGTTTTCAGCGGCGCAGCAGACTGAGGCGCAGTAGGCGCAGCGAAGTCCTGCCATACATAGAATTTGAGGGGCAGGGCAGAGAGATGCGCGCAGCGATATCCCGTCATGCAGGTGGTTCAAAGAGCAGGGCCGAGAGATGCGCGCAGCGAAGTTCTGCCATGCGGGCGTTTCGAGGGGTGGGGCAGATGAAAGTAAGTGACAAATGGGAGGTAGACAGGCATGAGCCAGATCAAAAATATCCGAATCGGTGAGGTGCTCAAGGAGTACGGCTATGTCACCGACGAACAGCTTGAGCAGGCGCTGGCTTATCAGAAGGAGCACCGCGACAGCGGCAAGCGGCTCGGTACGGTGCTGATTGAACAGGGCTATATCTCGGAGCAGCAGATGCTGGAGGCGCTCGCGAGCCGTCTGAATCTGGAGCGGGTGGATCTGACCAACCGGCAGATCGACGTACAGGCGGTGTCGAAGATTCCGCAGCAGTTAGCCGAGAAATACGGGATTCTGGCGCTCTCCGCCCAGGATAACCAGCTGCTTGTGGCGACGAACGATCCGCTGAATTTCTACGCGATGGAGGATATCCGCCAGATCACGGGCATGGATCTGGAGATCCAGCTCGCTGAGAAAGCGCCTCTGGAGAAGGCGATCTCCTACTATTATTCCGAGGTTTCCGCGCACCGTGCGGCGAGCACCGCGAACGAGGTGTTCCAGGACGACGAGATGGAGGAGCTGGAGCTTGAGGACGGCGACGGCGAGGTGCCGATCATCAAGCTTCTGAACAGCCTGATCCAGCGCGCCTACACGACGAACACGAGCGACATCCACATCGAGCCGTTCGAGGACAAGACGCTTGTGCGCATGAGGATCGACGGCACGATCGTCGACTACGTGACGCTGCAGAAGGGGCTGCACAGCTCACTGATCGCGCGTATCAAGATCATCTCCGGCATGGACATCGCGGAGCGGCGTATCCCACAGGACGGCCACTGCAAGGTGCGTGTGAACGGTCAGATGATCAACATCCGTGTGTCGGTCATCCCAACAGTGTTCGGAGAGAAGGCGGTTATGCGTCTGCTGGCGAGCAACGCCACGATCGACCACAACCGGACCTACGGAATGACGGACAGCGACTATGAGAAATTTTCCAGAATGCTTCGCTCCCCGAACGGGATTATCTATATCACCGGGCCGACCGGCTCCGGCAAATCGACGACGCTCTACATGATACTCGAGGATATGTCGCACCGCCAGGTGAATATCTCGACGATCGAGGATCCGGTCGAAAAGAACGTCGCGAAGATCAATCAGATGCAGGTGAACAACCAGGCCGGATTGACGTTCGAGATCGGACTGCGCGCTCTGTTGCGTCAGGATCCCGATGTTATCATGGTCGGTGAGACGCGTGACGCGGAGACGGCGAGCATTTCCATCCGTGCGGCGATCACGGGTCATCTGGTGCTCTCCACGCTGCATACGAACAGTGCGGTCTCCTCAATCGTCCGTCTGATCGATATGGGGATGGAGCCGTACATGATCGCGAATTCCCTCGTGGGCGTCGTGGCGCAGCGTCTGATGAGAAAGGTGTGCCCGTACTGCGCGAAGGACGACGTGCCGAACGAGATGGAAAAGGAGCTCCTGGGCGAGGACGTCCCGCTGATCAAGCGGCCGCAGGGCTGCAACCGCTGCAACAACACCGGCTACTCCGGGCGTACCGCGATCCATGAGATCGTGCTGATCGACCACACGATCCGCAAGATGATCACGGACGGGGCGACGATGGACCAGATCGAGGAATACGCGATCAAAGAGCAGGGGATGCGCACGCTGCGGACCTTGGGCACCGAGCTGGTCAAAAAGGGCATCAGTACGGTGGAGGAGCTGCAGAAGGTGGCGTACTATTCGTAAAAAATGAGCCATGCAAATACGGTGGAACATATAAATGGAGTAGGAGGACAGGAAAATGACAATAGACCAAATCGTGCTGCAGGCACGGAGCAGGAACTGTTCGGATGTACATATTTCAGAGGGGATGGATCTGATCTTCCGTATCCACGGCTCGATGACGAGCGCGGGGATCCCGATGAGCGCGCAGGAGACGCGGGCCGTGATCATGTCGATGCTGAACGAGAAGCAGAAAGCGCGTCTGGCCGAGGGCGAGGACATCGATTTCTCGCTGACGACCTCGGACGGCAACCGCCAGAGAGTCAATGTGTTCATGCAGCAGGGCAAGGCCGCGGCCACGATCCGTCTGCTGAACAACACGATCCCGACGCTGGCGGAGCTGAAGCTGCCGGATGTGCTGCGTGAGATGGCGGAGAAGCCTAGGGGGCTGATCCTGGTGACCGGGCCGACCGGAAGCGGTAAGTCTACGACGCTAGCGGCGATGGTCGATCACATCAACGAGAAAGAGGCGCGCCACATCATCACGATCGAGGATCCGATCGAGTATGTATATCAGACGAAGCGTTCTCTCATCCACCAGCGGGAGGTCGGCCACGACACGGTGTCGTTTGCTTCCGCGCTGCGCTCCGCCCTGCGTGAGGATCCGGACGTGATCCTCGTGGGCGAGATGCGTGACTACGAGACGATCTCCGCGGCGCTGACAGCGGCTGAGACGGGCCATCTGGTACTGTCCACGTTGCACACGACGGGCGCGGCGCAGACCGTGGACCGCATCATAGACGCCTGCCCATCCGAGACGCAGAACCAGGTGCGCACGCAGCTCTCGGGCGTCCTGAACGGCGTCGTGACGCAGTGCCTGATTCCAATCGCTTCGGGCGGCGGACGTATCGCAGCGACTGAGATCCTCGTGGGGACGGACGCGGTGCTGAACCTGGTCCGTGAGGCTAAGGCGCACCAGATGGGGACGGCGATGCAGTCCGGCGCGGCCTACGGTATGCACACGCTGAACAGCGAGCTGTGCCGTCTGGTCCGCCAGGGGACGATCACG
>CANQWV010000101.1 GCA_947627645.1 uncultured Lachnospiraceae bacterium
CCGGGGCACGCCAGAAATTCGGCATCGGAGTACTCTTCAAAAGCTCCACGCCTCCGCAGCGGTAGGATGTCAGCCCGCCCGTCATATAGGAAAACAGAATCTCAAAGCCATCTCCCCGCACGCCAAGATTCCACCTGCCGCGCACGACCTCGAACGTCTTCTGCCGCTGCTTCGCTTTCTGCGCCCGCTGCTCTGCGCTCTCCTCAATCCGGTAAACACCCTGTCCGAACGCAAGCTCATGCCCGGCCTTCGCCCAGGGCAAGTCCTCTTTCAGCGCAAACGACACCGTAATGGCATACTCACCCGGAAGGATTTGCGCGCCTGCCAGCGAATCGGCGGATTCCGGCTTTGTCCGTGCACTCGCCGGGGAAGACGCGCCTTCCTGACTTTCCAGCGGTGCGGCGACTCCGCAGATTGCCTGCATGATCGCCGCAGGAAGCGCATACTCCCGTTCCTCCAGCGGAGGCACAGACGTCGCCAGCGGTGCGCGCGCCACGAACTGCCCGTCCCTCTCCACCGTTACCGTACAAGCAAATCGTTCCGTTCCGACAAACAGATTCTTATTCTTAACCAGTACCTTGTCCCGCGAGATCTCCGCGCCGATGTTCTGGTAATTGAACTTGACCTCCTGCATCTTCGGAGAGGGCGTGCGGTCGCCGCCATACACGATCCCGTTTCCGCTGAAGTTGTAGTCGCTCGGGCGCTCTCCGAAGTCGCCGCCATAGGCCTGGAATTCCTGTCCGCAGCGGTTCCTTTGGTAAAGGGACTGATCCACGTAATCCCAGATAAAGCCGCCCTGATAGAGAGGCTCCGTGTCCGTCAGGTCTGTGTAGAGATACATCCCGCCGCAGGAATTCCCCATCGCGTGCGTGTATTCACAGCAGATGAACGGCTTGCTGCGGTCGTTCGCGAGGTGCTCTTTGATCCGCTCCACAGGCGGATACATCTGGCTCTCCATGTCGCTCGTCTCATTGTAACGGCGATCGCTGCACACACCCTCGTAATGCACGAGGCGTGTCGGGTCAAGCCTTCGGAACTGGTCTGACATCTCCTTGATATCAAGCCCGCCGAACGACTCATTGCCGCAGGACCAGATCAGGATCGCCGGATGGTTCTTGTCCCTCTGGTAGATCGAATTGACACGATCCAGCATCGCAGGCAGCCACTGCGGATGATCGCCCGGCACCGCCAGATCGATCTCTCCCGCACCGCGCGCGATCGGCTCCCAGGTGCCGTGCGACTCCATGTTGTTCTCGTCGATCATATAGATTCCAAGTCGGTCGCACAGCCGGTAGATCCGTGAATCATTCGGATAATGGCTCGTGCGGATCGCGTTGATGTTATGGCGCTTCATCGTGAGCACATCCTGCAGGATCTCATCCTCCTGCGGCACACGCCCCGCGCGCGAACTGAACTCATGCCGGTTGACGCCCTTAAAGACGATGCGTTTCCCGTTCAGGAGCATCAGGCTGTCCTTCAGCTCAAAGCGGCGGAAACCGACTGCTTCGCAGATCGCCTCCGTCACCTTCCCCTGCCCGTCGCGGACCGTGAGAACCAGATCGTAAAGGTTCGGCTCCTCCGCGCTCCAGAGCCTGAACTCACCTACCGGAAGCGACAAATGTCCGGAACTGTCCGCACACCTGCGCACCGCCCGTGTCTGCCCCGCGTCCTCTGCCGTCCGTGTCTGCGGCATACCAATTCCCAGACATTGCTGCCCGCCATCCTTTCGCTCAAGCTTCGCCTGAGCACTATCCTCCATTTCTAACGATATGCGGGCTTGTGACATACCAACCTCCACCAACGCAAACTCCGCCTCCGCCAGAACCTTTGCCCCAGCCGTCGGACGGTTCCCGCGCCTCAGCACATCGGCAAGCTCCTCCGCCTGCGTGTGGTGCTCCTGCAGACGCATATGCACCGTGCCGCTCCCGCAGCCCTGCACATCCACAGTCAGCTCCGCCGCATCGTATGTATCGTTCAGCAGCGTCTGAATCTTCAGATCCGCGATATGTACCTCCGGCACCGTGTACAGGAATACATCGCGGAAAATCCCGGAAAACCGGAAGAAGTCCTGATCCTCCGCCCAGCTTCCGCTCGTCCACTTGTATACCTGCACCGCCAGCTTGTTCTCCCCCGGCTGCACATACGGCGTGAGGTCAAAATCGGACGGCGTAAAGCTGTCCTCACTGTAACCAACGTAATGTCCGTTCAGCCAGAGCGCCATACCGCTCTCCACGCCCTGGAACGAAATGTACAGTGGTCCGCCCTGCAGCTTCTGCGGCACTGTGAAGTATTTGACATAGCTGGCCACCGGATTGAAGCGTGTCGGAATCTCATCCGTCCAGATCTGCTCGTGACCGTCCCAGGGATACTGCACGTTCACATAAGCCGGAATATCGTACCCCTCCAGCTGAATATGCGCCGGGACGCGGATGTCCGCCCAGCCGCGGCAGTCCGTCTCCGGCAGCTCAAAGCCCTTCACGCACTCCGTCAGGTTCCGCGCATAAGAAAATTTCCAGAGGCCGTTCAGCGAATACCGAAACGGATTCTCCCCGGACATGAGATGCGCCTCATCCGGATAACAAATGTGGTCGGAATGCGCCGGCAGCACATTCTCCTTGAAAAATTCAGGGTCGCTCAATTTCTTGTAGTCGAACATTTCTCCTCCTCCCCTGCAGGCGGGATCTGCCTGCCGCTGTCCCGGAATTCTCCGATTCCTTTGTCAGAAAAGGCTCCTGCCGCAAAACAACATGGAGCCTTTTTCACTCAATATTCTCCGCACATTATCCTATCATAAACCGCGGAAAAAACAATCCTTACTTTCCGAAATGCAAAACTTTTTTCTCTTGTCCGCAATTCTATTTCACCGCGCCCGTGATGCCTTCCGCAAAGCTCTTCTGCAGAACAAAGAACACAACGATCGTCGGAACGGAGCAGAACAAAACGGCCAGCATCAGCATACCGTAATCCGTCACATAGCCGCCCACCAGGTTTGCGACCAGCATCGGCATCGTCAGGCTCTTTCCGTTCGTCATGATGACCTTCGGCCACAGATAGCTGTTCCACGCGTTCATAAACGTGATCGTCATCGCCGCCGCGTAGGTCGACCGCATCGTCGGGAAGAACATCCTGTAGAAAATCTGGAACTCGCTCAGACCGTCCAGCCGCGCCGCCTCGATGATGTCGTGCGGGAACGAACGCGCGCTCTGCCGGAACATCATGATCAAAAACGGAGTCGAGATCGTCGGCAGCATGAAGCCGATCGTCGTGTTGAGCAGCTTTGCTTTAGAGAACATCTGAAACAGCGGGATCAAAATCGCCGCAAACGGCACCATCATCGCGAGCAGGATGATTGACATCACGAGATCCTTCCCCTTATCGTGATAGATCTCAAAGCCATACCCGGCCAGGGAACACACCACGAGCGAGATCAGCGTGAGGATCACGGAATACTTGAATGAGTTGATCATCGCCGCGCCCAGGTTCTGGTTCCCGATCAGATTCTTGAAATTCTCGATCAGGTAAGTACCCGGAACCAGTTTTCCGCGGATGACCTCAACGCTCTGGTTCGTGGCCGAGCACGCCATCCAGTACAGCGGAAAGACGGAAATGATCGACACGATCGTCAGAAAAACATACTGCGCAATCTTTTTCCCTTTACTCACGCTTATCACCTACTTTCATCTGGAAGAACGCCAGGATCGCCACAAGGATCAGGATCACATAGGACAGAGCCGCGGCGTATCCGAAGTTCGGCACGTTCTGGAATGACATATTGTATATGTAATGCGACATCGTGATCGTTGCGTTCGCCGGTCCTCCGCTCGTCAGGTTCACGGACTCGTCGAAGAGCTGCAGCGTACCGTTTGTCGACATGATCGTCGTCAGAAGAATGGTCGGCTTCAAAAGCGGGATCGTGATCCGGAAGAACGACTGCATCGGGGACGCCCCGTCAATGCGCGCCGCCTCATAGACTGAATAGTCGATGTTCTGCAATCCCGCAAGATAAAATACCATATTGTACCCGGTCCACCTCCAGATCAGCGCAATGATGATAATGATGCGCGCGCTGGTCGGATGCCCCAGGAAATTGTAGGCAATCTTCAGAATGCCCAGATGGATCAAAACATTGTTCACAAATCCGTCCACTGCGAACAGCGAGCGAAAAATGATCGCGTAGGAAACCAGAGACGTCGCGCACGGAAGAAAGATTGCCGTGCGGAACAGCCCCTTAAAGCGCAGATCTTTGTTGTTCAGCATGGAAGCCAGGATCAGTGCCAGCACAAGCATGACCGGCACCTGTATGATCAGATATAAAAAGTTGTTGACAAGAGCCGTCTTAAAAATTCTATCCTGAAACATACGGGTGTAATTGTACAAACCCGCCCATTTCATATTAACGCCGACGCCTGTTTTGAACGAAAGGATCAAGGCCCGAATCATCGGCAGGAAACTCATAGCGGCGATCAGGATCGTCGCCGGAGCCAGAAATATCCAGCCGGACAAGCTGTGTTTCTTGCTGAGAGACATTTTCTTTCTCGGCTGACTCACATGTATTCCCCCTTTACTGCATACGGTTTTTCCGTATCATGATAAAGGGGAACGGGTCCGAAGATCCGTTCCCCGCTTTTGTACTTCCCGTGAATTACATACCCATCGCAAATTTCACGGTGTCTTCTGCTGTCTGAATCTCAGACACGATGTCGCCGCCCGCGATCACGTTCGCGATAGCCGTCGCAACGGCGTCACGCGCCTCGTAGTAGTAAACGCCCGTGTTGTTGCTCGGGGTCTTGCCTGCAAACTCAGTGAGCTTCGCGGAAACAGCGTCGCCGCCGAAGAACTCGGACGGTTCTGCGTACGCATCGCTCTCGCCTGCCGGAAGGTAGGTCGCCAGAGCGCCGCTCGGAAGGATGTTCTCATACAGCTCAACGCTGCCGCCGAACGTAGCGCCAAGGAAGTCAGTCGCCAGCTCTACGTTCTGGCAGTTGGAGGTAACGGCCCAGCTGGAACCACCGTTGTTGGAGTAGTTCGTAGCGCCGTCGATGTTATCGAGAGACGGCATATTCGTCAGTGCCCAGTTGCCGGACTGATCCTCAGCGGTCTGAATGGAAGCCATGATCCAGCAGCCGTTGATCGTACCCGCTACCGTACCGGCGTTCATCGTCTGGATGTACTCATCCCAGTTGTTCACCTCGATCATAACGCCGGAGGTAACCAGCTCCTGATAGATGCCCATAACGCTCGTAAGAACCTCGTTGCCGACCATCGCCGGATTGCCCTCTTCGTCAAACAGGCTCGAGCCCGCAGACTGCAGCATCATCATGATCAGGTCGGACTCGCCTGCCTGCATGGAAAGAAGCGGAGTGCCCGTCGCATCCAGAACCTTCTTGCCAAGCTCAATGTACTCCGACCATGTGATATCCGTGAAGTCGTCGACCGTGAGACCGGCCTGCTTCAAAACGTCGGTCCTGTAAGCGCCTACCACGGTGCCGTTGTCGAACGGTACGCCGTAATTCTTTCCGTCAACTACGGAGTACGCCGTCTTCGCCTCAGCGAACTGCGAGAAATCAATGACGCTGTCAGTCAGGTCCGTGAACGCGTCCGGATAGCTGATCACGTTCTTCTGGAACGCGTTGTCCTGCATCAGCAGGATGTCCGGCAGGGTTGAAAGATCTCCTGAGGAAGCCGCTGTGGTGAGGAGCGTCTGAACATCCTCCCACGGAGTCTCCACAACATCCAGCTTGAAATTCGGATGATCCTGCTGATAAACCTTCTCAGCCTCATACATCGCGTTCATGTTGAATGCCGGATCCCAGCACCATACCGTAAGCTTCTCTTCCTCTTCCGCGGAAGTGCTCATGCACGTCATGCCAAGCACCATCGTCGCAGCAAGAATGCCGCTTAAAACTTTCCTAAACTTCATTTACAATGCCTCCTTTTGTGCAAATTGTTTATATTTCAGCACTTTTACAAGCGCTTTACGTAATTATTGTAACAATTAACAGAATACTAAAGTAATCGTTTTCAATCAAAAAAAGAGCATTTTCAACCATAATTGAAATGCTCCTTAGTCATTTTGCATAATATTGTATCTGATTTGATCTGCCAGGACGAGTCCTCACTCCCAGCCGTCCTCAAGACGAACATTGTATTCGCGCAGCTGCTCCTTCTGAAAAGAGAGCTTCCGCCTCCAGCGGTGCGGCGGCATCTGCATGATCTTCTGAAAGTTCCGGTTGAAGGTGGAAAGCGAAATATAACCGATCTTCATCGCGATCTCCTCGATCGAGGCGTCCGTCCGCTCCATCAGGTTGCAGGCCGTCTGGATGCGCACGAGGTTCACATATTCCATCGGCGCCATGTTCATCACGTCGCGGAAGATCCGCCGGAAATGCGTTTCGCTTAAGTTGCACTGCTCCGCGAGCATCCCGATGTGGATCGGCTCGCTGTAATGCTTTCCTACGTAATGGAGCGCGTTGCTGATCTTCGCCTGCCTGCTCCGATCCTCCACGTCCTGTCTGCGAGGGAGCTCTCCTGTCGACAGCCGCGCGATCTCCACGAGCATCGCCATCAGCAGTCCTCTGAGTTTTATCTTGTAATATTCCTCCTGACAGCGCAGTTCCCGGATGATCTCCTGGATCACGCCCCCGAGTCCGGGATCGCCCTCGTAGGTCAGGAAATACGCATCTTTATAGATACGCTTCAACAGCTCCTGCGCGAACCTCGGCTTGTCCGAACAGTTATCGCGCAGAAATCCCTCCACATCCACAAACAGATACTCCCAGCTGCTGGTCGATCTCTTGTCCGGCCCGCTGATCGTGTTGTGCGGATAGTTCGGCGGAATCACGGAAAAGGTGTTCGCGAAATACGGGCAATTTCGGTCGTTCAGAACCAGCGTGCCCTCCCCGTCGTAACAGTAGCCGATCTCAAGGAAATTGTGAAAATGCAGCAGCTCCACATCGCGCCCGTAGACGCGTCTCCAGTGCTCGCCGAGCAAAGGCAGCACATAGCTGCCCTGCGGCATCTCGTAATAGCGAAATTCGAGTTGCTCCTGCTTCTTCCTTGCCACGGCTTTCCTCCTGCGCTGCGCTGTTTTCCGTTTTTTATTTTATCATACACTTCGGGTTCAGGCAAGACAGTGCATTTTCCTCATATCTGAATCACTTTCTTACAGCCTCAGCGGCAAGTGTTTCGGCCTGGTCTGAGCAGTACTCTGAATCACTTTCATACGGCCTCGGCGGCAAGTGCTTCGGCCTGGTCTGAGCAGTAACCTTCTCTTTCCAATTCTTCTGCGACCAGGCATACTCTCATACGCTCACAAGCTTTCTCAGATCCGGCATCCCCCAGCCCTGCCTGTTTCTCGGCAAACCCAGGTCGACCGCCGCCTCCCGAAGCCGCATCTTCACCTGAACGTTCGTCAGATACGGCTCCTTCTCCAGCAGAAGCGCAATGCTTCCGCTCACCGCGGGTACCGCCATGGAGGTACCGCTCTTTCTCGCGTAGTAGACTCCCTGCCGCCAGAGAGGCGAGCAGGAGACGATGTGTGTCCCCGGCGCCACGAGCTCCGGCTTGCAGATGCACTCATGGGTCGGCCCGCAGCCGGAATAGTCCGCGTTCACATTCGGCTGGCGATAGCGAAACCGCGTAGACGAGCCGACCGTGATCACCTTCCGGCTGTTTCCCGGCGCGGTAATGCTCATCGGCTCAGGCCCCATATTTCCCGCCGCGGTGACCACGACAAGGCCCGCATCCCACGCACGTTCTACATACTCCACGAGCAGCCTTGAGCCCTCGCGTCCTCGTCCCTCGTCGCCCCCGCCGAGATATTCATAATACGGATATGATACCGCTCCCGGTTGGCGATCACCCAGTCGATCCCCCTGAAAATATCCTGGAGGCTCCCCTGCCCCCTGTTGTCCAGCACCTTGACGTGCAGCAGATTGCAGCCGGGCGCGACGCCGCGGTACCTTCCCCGGGAGCTCCGACCGTCGCCTCCCAGAATCCCGGTCACATGGCTGCCATGCGACGCATCGTCATAACATTCTTTTCTTCCATTAATTAAATCCACAAATCCTACAATCCGGTCGGCATAGTCCGGATGCGAACACCCGGAATCCAGCACCGCGACCGTAATTCCCCGTCCCGTGATTCCTGCCCTGTGGATCTCGTCCGCGTGAAGCTTTGCTCTGACATGATCCATACTACTCCCCTCCTGTCTCAGCATATGCGGAAACAGTCACGGAAGTGCGGGAAGTTCCCATAGGATTCTAAGAGATAGCTCCAGAAAGAGCAGGCCAGTTCTGTCTTAATCCTCTAGATTCCGGCAAAATGTAATTGCAAAAGTTTCTCTTCCGCTCAGTCTTCCAGATTCTGGCAGAGCGTGATCACCAGGACGTCGTCCACAGAGGGGTTCTTGACGAAATAATCCGTCGTCTCAACCCGGCGGTAGATCCCGTCGTCCCCGCGCTGCCGTGTGACAATCCGCACCCACTTCTCGCCCCGCTCATAGGCGGCCATCAGGTTCGAAATGTTGAACGTATCCTTGAAGAGCTGCTGATCCTCCGGCGCCATCGTCGTCGCGCCGTGCTCGATCAGCTCCGTGAACACACCCGTCGACGGGCAGGACTGATTCGTGAAATTCTCAAACGCCATCATATAAAAACTGTTCCGCGTGAGGTTCGAAAAAATCACCAGCGGATAGCGCAGGAACACTACATCCATCAGAAGCTGCAACGCGCTCGCCGGCGTCTGAACCACGAGAATATCCTCCGGTTCCTCCGAGGCCATGCGCTTCTCGCAGACCTTCCAAAACTCCTCCTCCGGCATCGGCCTCGCAAACAGAAAGCCCTGGATCACCTTACAGCCGCAGGTGCGCAGGAAGCCAAGCTGTTCTCTCGTCTCCACGCCCTCCGCCACCGTCGTCAGCTTCAGACGGTGCGCAAAGGTGAAAATGCTCTCGAGCACGATGCGCTCCTTCTCATCCTCGCAGTTCCGGCTCAGCAGAGACTTGTCAATCTTGAGCGTGTCCATCGCGATATCCTTCACAAAGCTCAGCGTGGAAAGCCCGCTTCCGAAATCGTCCAGCGCCACCGGGAATCCCGCGTCGCGCACGCCCCGCACCAGATCCGCGATCCGTTCGCCGTGATCCACCAGCGCCGACTCCGTGACCTCCACGACCAGCAGCTTATGATCCACCCCATACTCATCTGCCAGCGCACAAAGCCTATGTACAAAATCCGCCTCTTCCACGTGCCACCGCGAGAAATTGACCGAGATCGGGAACTGCCGGATGTCCCGCTCCTTCTGTCTGCTCAGGAACTCGCACACCTGCCTGCAGATATGCCAGTCAAGCTGCGTGACCTCGCTCGATTCCTCCAATACCGGTACGAACTCGACCGGCGACACAAGCGCGCCGTCCGGCCTCACCCAGCGCGCCACGCTCCGCCCGGGCTGTTGGCGCGGTGCTG
>CANQWV010000102.1 GCA_947627645.1 uncultured Lachnospiraceae bacterium
TTGTAAAGATTCGGGAATTCCTCATAAGGCACCTTGAACAGACCGCGGCTCTCTTCCATATTTCCCTCGAGCATCTGGCGGATGTGGTCGAGATCCGTGCCAGGCTTCTGCCCCGAAGTCTGTCCTCCGCCGACGCTTCGATAGAAGCTGCAGGAGTTCTTGCCATTTTTCTTCACGAAATACAATGCCTTGTCCGCATTGCTGTACAGGGTCGAGAAGGACTTTCCGTCGGATGGACACAGCGCGATCCCGGCAGAAATATGCGTGAGATTTTCAAATTCGATCTCGGCAAGGCTTGCAGAAAACGCGTCCATGATCCGCTGGATCCTCGCCTGAAGCCCCTCCCGGTCTACGTCGTCGGTAAAAAACGCGACAAACTCATCCCCGCCGAGGCGGCACAGGACGTCCTTGTCCTCGACATTGGCGGACAGGGAGGCCGCGAGCAGCTTCAGCACCTTGTCTCCCATCAGATGGCCATAGGTATCGTTCACACTCTTAAAATTATCCAGGTCTGCAATCATCAGGGCGCCCTTGTGCGCGCTCGCGAGGAGCTCGTCGATCGCCTTCTCGCCGTAGCCGCGGTTATGCAGGCCGGTCAGCGAATCCAGGGCGTTCTTCCCGGAGCCATACTCTGTAAGAATCCGGTTGAGCAGCGTACTGTTGTCGTCCACAATGTTCCACTGTTCGTTCACGGCGTCGTCGCCCTCCCGCCTCGTCTCCGGCGAAAGGTAGAAGCCTTCGTTCAGCATTCCCACGAACACATGTGCCAGGTGCGGGTCGAACTGCGTGCCGGCGCAGCGTTCAAACTCCGTCACCACCCTGACATCCGGAAGCTTCGCACGGTAGATACGGTTCGACGTCATCGCGTCGTAGGCGTCCGCGATTGCGATGATGCGCGCACAGTACGGAATCTCCTCCCCGGCGAGCCCGAACGGATAGCCCTTCCCGTCGAAACGCTCATGGTGATAGAGCGCGCCGTCCGCCACGCCAGGGATCATGCGGATATTTTTGAGAATCTCCCCGCCGATCACCGGATGTTTCTTGATCTGCACAAACTCCTCGTCGCTTAAACGGCTCGGCTTGTTCAGAATGGAATCCGGCACGCCGATTTTCCCGATGTCATGGAGCAGGCCGATGTGATAAATGTTGCGGACTTCTTCCTCGCTCCAGCCCAGCCGTTTCGCGATCTCCTCGGAGCATTTGGCGACCCGCACCGAATGCCCGGAGGTGTACGCGTCCTTGGCGTCGATCGTGTTGGCGATCGCGAGGATAGAATTCAGCGATACCTTTTCCAGCAGCTTGCTCTTCTCCTCCAGCTTGCTCTCAAGCTCCACACGCAGCCCGTAAAGCTCGATCATGCGCCCGATCCGGCTCTTGACCGTCATCGGCACGAATGGCTTGACGATAAAGTCCGCCGCACCCAGCTCGAAGAACTCCTTCTCTGTCTCCGGCGCGGAGTCCGCCGTCAAAATGATGACCGGAATCTTCTCCCAGGCCGGATTCTCGCGAATCTTCGCCATCGTCTCGGCGCCGTCCATCTCCGGCATACGGAAGTCAAGCAGGATCAGCTTTGGCTCATACAGTTCGAGATACTCCAGAGCCTGCCGGCCGGAATCCGCCGAGACCACCCGGTAATCCTCCTTCAGAATCCGCTCTGCAAACTTGCGGTTGATCGCACTGTCGTCCACGATGAGGACATCTATTTTTTCTAACTGGCTCGGCATAGCGTCCCTCCTTCTCCCGTTCAGAATATCACATATATTAATTGCACATATTTAAAAAGCATGACATAAAACTAAACAAATTACAATCAGCAATACACGAATCGCCCTTCCTGGAACACGAATAGGAATTGAAAGTTCTTGCATTGGCGCATCAAGCAGTGTTAGGATAAGTAAAGTATATTGTAAACTACTCTCTTGCCATACAGACAGCCGTCCGTATGCAAAGAGCTGTGCCAAGAGAAAGCAGGAAAGATTATGACTTATGAAATTGCCGTCTGCGATGACGATGCTGTTTTTCTGGCTGCGTTCCAGCCGATGCTGGAGGAGACCCTGCACGCGCAGAACGCAGCATACCATCTGAGTTTCTTCAACGACCCCTCCGCCCTGATCCGGGAGATGGAGAACGGACAAAGGTTCCATCTTCTCTTCCTGGATATTTATTATGACACGGAAAAGGGGATTCAGTTTGCAAAAGCTCTGCGCGCCAAAAACGATCAGACAGACATCATCTTCATGACGGCGCTCTCCAACTATGCGGTGGAGAGCTATGACGCCTCCCCTCTGCATTATCTGCTCAAGCCGATCGATCCGGAGAAGCTGAATACCGCCATCCTCCGTTTTCTGGAGAAAAACTCTCCCCAGAAGCTGCATTTCATGACGACGCGGGGGCATCTGTGCGCGCCCATCGCCGATATCGTTTTCATCGAAATCTATGGGCATGAGATCATCATTCATCTGGCGAACGGCTCGAAGGAGACCTGTGTCGGCACGCTCAAAGGCCTGGAGCCGCTTCTGCCGGAGCTCACCTTTGTCCGCCCGCACCGGAGCTATCTCGTCAACCTCGGGCATATTTCCGAGATCACAAGATATCAGATCCGACTCTCGTCCAACGATCTCATTCCGGTCAGCAAGAATCTTTACAACCTTGTCCTGAGCAGCTTTATCAACTACGCAAATCAGAGCAGCATCAATTTCTGACTCTGCCCTGCAAAAACGCGAGCCCGGGACAGCTCTTCGTGCCCGGCGCTCCCCAGGCTGCACTGCTGTCCTTCCGAAAGCTGCTCCGCCAAAAGCGGGCAGCATATTTTTTCAGCTCAGCAGCTGAAGGAATAGCGGCGGCTCCGGCGCAGTAAAGCTTTTCCCGGAAAGCGCGCCCAGCGCTCCTTCGATTGTGGGGAATTCGATGCGGTACGCGTGCAGCAGCTGTGCGCGTATCCCATGAGACCGCGCATATCTGCGGTTGATACCGGGATCCCCGTATTTCGGGTCGCCGAGGATCGGATGCCCGATTGAGGCAAGATGCGCGCGGATCTGATGGCTTCTCCCCGTAATCAGGTGCACCTCCAGGAGCGTCAGCCCGTTTTTGGCCGCAACGGCGCGGTATTCGGTCTCGATCGCCTTGCTTCCGAGAGCCTCTTCTTCCGTCACCTCAACGGTATTGCTTCTCTCGTCCTTTCTGAGATATCCGTTCAGATCCCTGCTTCCCGAAAGCTCTCCGGCCACGACGCAGCGATAATATTTGCGCACTGTGCGCTCTTTCAGAAGCCGGCTCATCGTCTGCAGGCCGACGAGGCTTTTGCCCGCGGCAACGATCCCGCTGGTATTCCGGTCAAGGCGGTTGCAGACAGCCGGGTGAAAGATGGCAAGCTCCCCGGAAGAGATCGCGCCGGTCTCCAGAAGATACGCGGTCAGAAACTCGACCAGGGATACATCCTGCGGCCTGGCTTTCTGTGAGAGCATCCCGGCAGGCTTATTGACCAGCAGGATGTGCTCGTCTTCATAGATGATATCCGGGACAGGCTTTGACGCCGACGGCTGTCCGACAGCCGGAAGCGGCCCGGAAAAGGTATGCGAAAGTCCTGTCAGACTCTCCTGACGCGCCGCGCCGCGGAACTTTTCAACTGTCTCGTCGGCGAGAAACAGACGAACCTCATCCCCCGCCTGTATGAGCTCATTCCCCTGTGCCCGCTTTCCGTTCAACGTGATATTCTTTTTCCGCAGCATTTTATAAAGGAAGCTTTTCGGCGCTTCCTTCAGATAGCGGGCAAGCAGCTTGTCCAGGCGCTGCCCGGCTTCCCTTGATGTGACTGTGATCTGCCTCATCGTTTCTTTTCCCTTCGTCAAAGCGAGATTGCGAGCAGCGTGTGGAAGATCAGCTCCTCGCGGGAAAGCTCCGGATAGCGCTCATCCGGGGTAAACGAAATCCCCTCCCGGTAGTGCTCCGCCCGTCCCGCGATCTCCGACACTCGCTGCAGGTACTTGCGGAAATCCTTCATCACCTTCGGCTGCGCGGAGGGGAAACCGTTCACGGTGAGAATCCGCGCAAGATGCTTCTCGACGTAAGCGGGATCCGCCTTCTCGTCCGGCGTATAGCAGACCACCTGGTCGCCGCAGACGACCAGCGCGTTGACCGGGGTCGTATGCTCGTAAGCCGTAAATACAAGCTCATACCCTGCCACGAGCTCCCCGGCGGCAGCGCTCGCCTCGCGGTATTTCTCCTCCGGCATGGATTTCTGCATCGCGATCATGATCAGGCCGACCAGCGATTTGCACGCAGGCAGACAGCCGAGGATCGCCACAAACGTAAAGAGATTCAGCCTTGTCTTTGTCTGAATGTATCCGGTCACGTAGATGACAAGAGGGATTGCAAACAGGATAAACGTGATCAGAAACGTTTTTATTTTTGCATAATTGATATAGCCATAGCTTCCTTTTTTTACCTTTTTCATGCGGCTTTATTCCTCCGTTTTTCCTGGCGTCATAAAGATGAGCGGCTATGGATCGCTGTCTCTTTCAGCGCCCCTGTGCTTTCTTTTGGTGAATGTTGCGGATCGTGCGCTTTCTGCGGACCGGCCGGCTCTTCCCGGGCGACGTAATCTGCTTCTCTTCGTGCGCCCGCTTCCCAGGCGACGTGATCTGCTTTTCTTCGCGCATTCTATTTTCAGGCGCTGCGGCCTGCTTCTCTTCACGCATCCTATTTCCATGCGCTGCGGCCCGCTTCTCTTCGCGTGTCCGCTTCCCGGGCGCTGCGGCCCGCGCCGGGCCTGCCCCGGTTCTTTTATCTCTGACGCGTCCGCCGCTCTCGCGTGGGCGAATCAGACATTCCGGGCCATATCCGATCAGATCCTGCCGTCCGGCAAGGGCAAGCGCTTCCGCGACCATCTCATAATTCTCCGGCCGGCGATACTGGATCAGCGCGCGCTGCAGCGCCTTGCGGTGCGGGTTCTTTTCAACGTAAACCGGCTCCATCGTCCGCGGATCCAGCCCTGTATAGTACATACAAGTGGAAAGCGTGGACGGGGTCGGGTAAAAATCCTGCACCTGCTCCGGCTGATGCCCGGTCTCCTTCAGGTAGCAGGCAAGCGCGACCGCGTCCTCCATCTCGCAGCCCGGATGGGACGACATCAGATACGGAACCAGATACTGATCCATGCCGCAGGCACGGTTGATCTCCTCATACCGCCGGACAAATTTCTGATAGACACTGTGCCGCGGCTTTCCCATCTTGTCCAGCACCCGGTCTGAGATATGCTCCGGGGCGACCTTCAGCTGGCCGCTGACATGATACTTCACAAGCTCCCGGAAGAAACGATCCGAGGGATCCTCCAGCAGATAGTCGAAGCGTATCCCGGAGCGGATAAAGACCTTTTTTACCCGCGGCAGTTCCCTAAGCTTTCGCAGCAGCGCCAGATAATCATCGTGATCCGCGCGAAGGTTCCTACACGGGGTTGGGAACAGGCATTGGCGGTCTTTGCAGACGCCCTTTGTCAGCTGCTTTTCGCAGGCCGGATAGCGGAAATTCGCAGTCGGCCCTCCGACGTCGTGGATGTATCCCTTAAATTCCGGATCCTCCGTGAGCGCGCGCGCCTCACGCAGGATGGACTCGTGGCTGCGCGCCTGTACTATCCGCCCCTGATGGAACGTCAGCGCACAGAAATTGCAGCCTCCAAAGCATCCGCGGCTGCTTGTGAGGCTGAATTTCACCTCTGCAATCGCCGGAATCCCGCCGGCCGCCTCCTCGGGCAGTGACTCGATATCGATATTGATCCCGTCCAAATCGTATTTTATCGCCTCCGCGATCAGATTGTTCACCAGATTATCCCGGTTGGTCGTGACGTTCAGGACAGTCGTCGTATCCACGTCCTTATTCTCCAGATTGCTGATCAGGGCCCAGACCTCTATCCCCTGCTGATGGCAATAGCTGACATAGGAGGTACTGGCAAGATTCTCGATCCCGCCCTTGTTATCATTCAGATAAAACCAGGTGGGAGAGATCACATTGAGCCCCTTGGTCCTCTTCACCAGATCGGAAACCTTGTTATTGGCCGCCTGATTTGTCACCTGATGCCAGGCCATATTGATCTTAAACTCTTTTTGGATATGGGAAAACTGCGGTTCCTCAAAATTGTCGTCATAGAGCACGGTCTGCTTATCGCCGAGCGCCTTATCTCTGATATAACCTACAAATCCGTCCTGTGAGCAGACTTTCACCCAGCTTTCCACCCGGTCAATGACTGTCACGAGATCTCCTTTTTTCGCCTCTTTTAAGACCGGACTCTTGACGCCTCCCTTTTCACGGATCTCCGCGTTCTTTTTCACTTCCGTATATTCCACTTCACCCCATTTGTCGGAGATCGCCACACGCCCCGGATCCTTGAATACCTCGGAACGGATATCGGAATACTGCTGGATAAAGGACAGGGACAGATACATATCATCGCCACGCACGATCACGATCGTATGCTCCGCTTCCTTGTTGTCTTTCCCGACGGTGTATTCCGTTGTGTCCGGGCTGATGCTGATCAGGCCCTCCGGCACGGTATAGCGCAGGATCTGATCGACCCCGTCCCAATAAAATCTGTCATTGATATAATCTTTTACCGTCTGATAATGGATATACGCCTCTCCATCCACAAAAATCCCGTTATTTTCTGCCGTCGTCTCATTGTAAGTGACAAAAACAGAGTCTTCGCCGAGATCATAATAGGCTGCATAATCCGTCTTCTCGCTCGTAGGCGCGTATTTTTTTACAAATTTCGTAAGCCCCATCAAAACAGCCACGATAACGATCAGTACCAGCACCGCCGACATGAGCAGGATCCTCTGCTGCCTCCGGCGCCTCCTGACCCGCTCGGATCTTCTCCGTTGTGCGCTCCCGTTCCGGGAATACTCCCTGCCTGAACCGGCTTTTTGCGAGCGTTCCCTTCCTGCGTATTCTCTTTCCGAATATTCCCGGCGTGAACTTCTCTGTGAATGTCCCCGCCCCGTCTGTCTTCTTCGTGAAGCCATTGCTTCCTCCTTTGTCTCTTTCGGTTCTTTTCCCGTCTGTTTTCTGATTCGGATATTAGTATACCCTACTTTTATCTTTCCTGCAATGAAATAACCATAAAAACATCCGGAACAAAATTTCTATTTCAAAAACACGTGAAAACGCCCCGCACGAAAAAGTCGCCGGGGCATTTTCCGGTAAAAACATTGAGGGACGCTTTACCTTTTTTTCATGGCTTACGATCTGGTAATCTTATCAAACCGCAATTCGCTTAATTCTCCTTTCCGGAAGACGTAATCGCGCATATAGCTGATGTCTTCCCGGACACACAGCGCTCTCGTCACTTCATCGGAATTACTCGGGCATCCTTCCAGCCAGATGGAAATCCCCTGCCGCTCATAATTCTGAAGTTCCACCAAAAGAGGCTGCACGTTTTTTTTACGATCAAGCTGCATACTCTTACACCTCTTTTTCGACCAAAGCGGAAGTATTTCGTGATATATGTATCCGCATTGTTTTCGATCCGGCGCCCCGCTATTATCTTTCTGTCTTTCTTCTTCGTTTCTTACCACCGAACGTGATGTCCTTCCTTTTATAAATTTCCTGCGGAGCGCCTGACCTGAAAAAAATTCTTCCCTCCTTTCTCGCCCTTTTTGTCAGCTTTTTCGAAATGATACATATACTGACAAAAAGGTATAGTGTCAGAGTCTCCGTTCCCACAGACAGATGATGGATTCCGCATGGCAGGAATCGGTGATCAAAACCTCACTGTCAACGCGAATAAAACCATGTTGTGTGTGTAAACATAAAACCGGAAATACTAAAGATGGTCACTGACCATTGAGATTGTCCGGAAAACCATTCCGTTCTCCGGGCAGGCCGCAGAAGCATTCTAAATGTACGGAACCGTACCATGCATGATCTCTGCAACCGTATATTTTTGTCCGTCGGGAACAAAAACTCATATAAATTTTATACCATATATGGAAATATATTTCAACTATTAAATTCATTTTTTCTTATTTTTCTGGATATGGAAATAATTTTACAATTAATTCACAATCGGCAACTTGACGAAGCCGTGAATATTCTATATACTTTTCTAACAAGTAAGGAAGTGATGACATGAAAATTGAAAAATTGAACGATCATCAGATTCGCTGTATTCTCACAAAAGAAGATCTGGCCATGCGCCAGATCAAGCTGAGCGAACTGGCCTACGGTACGGAAAAAGCAAAATCGCTCTTCCGCGATATGATGCAGCAGGCCGCCGCTGATTTTGGTTTTGAAGCGGAAGATATTCCGCTTATGATAGAAGCAATCCCTCTTTCCTCCGAAAAGATCGTACTGATCATCACCAAGGTGGAAGCTCCGGATGAACTGGATACCCGATTTTCCAATTTTACCCATCCTGACGAGGAGGAAGAAGACGGATCGGATCCTGCCCGGATCGAGGACAGCGCGCCGGATGTGGAAGATATAACCTCCGATCTGCTGAACCTGTTTGCCCATCTGAAAGCAGGCCAGGACACAGACCGACCGCAGCAGCCGGAAAAACCACAGGCGGAATCCGCCGAGATCACACGGCTGTTTTCCTTTGGTAATCTGGACGACGCGATCGAAGCCGCCAAAGCGCTGGGCGGATTTTACAACGGGGAAAATACGCTGTACAAGGATCCAAAAGACGGACTCTACCATCTTGTATTACAGCAGGGCGGGCATACCATATCTGATTTTAACAAAGTAAATAATATCGTCTCCGCTTACCTGACGCCGAAAAAATATACGCCCGGCATGCAGGCTTATTTTGCGGAGCACTTAAAAGTGATCCTCTCCGGAAACGCCCTGCAGTCTCTGGCGGAAATTTGACGACGACTGTGCGGCGGACAGACTGACGCTGCGCAGGATAAACAACTGGAAACATGCATTACGGTTTTGATTGCCTGATATTTTTCCGGTCATCTCCTGGATGGCCGGATTTTTTCATGACAATACATGACAACAGGGTTTCCCTGCTGTAGAAAGTTTACCTATGACAACCATAAAAAATATGACATCCGGGAAACCGGGCAGGCTAATCTTTCTCTTTGCCCTCCCCCTGATGATCGGAAATCTGTTCCAACAACTTTATACCGTAGCGGACACCATGATCGTCGGACAGGTGCTGGGCGTCAACGCCATTGCGGCCGTCGGCTCCGCCGAATGGACCATCTGGCTGATGCTGGGCATGATCCAGGGTTTCACGCAGGGGTTCTCGATCTGGATGGCGCAGGAATTCGGCGCAGAACATCCGAAACAACTGCGCCATGTCGTCGTCAATGCGACATTTCTGGCCGCCGTCTTCGCCGCCCTGATGCTGTTCTTCGGCCAGATCGGCTCCGCGCCCCTGCTGCATGTGATGCATACAAACAGCCTCGTATATCCGACAGCGCTCAAATACCTGCGTACCATGTTCTGG
>CANQWV010000103.1 GCA_947627645.1 uncultured Lachnospiraceae bacterium
GCGGTGTCGCCGCGGGCAGTGTAAAGGGCTGATCACGCATCATCATATGTAATACAACGATATTGGGGCTGCCGCGATTGCGGCAGTCCTTTTTTCTGCGGATGATTCCGAGGTAGACATCAGGTTTTTAATTTGTTACAATAAAAACACTGCTGTGCCAGAGAAGGCAGCGGTTCCGGGAGCGAGACATTGCGGAGCGTTTCCGGGGCAGGAACAGCTTGAAAGCCAGGATTTGGCATTGCTGCATCGATGAGGGGAGAATGGTATGAGACTGAGGAATATTCCCGGTTCCCGGGAGGCAATCGCCGCGAGCGAATATGTGGTGCATGAGGACGTGATGCGCGGGAAGAAGGGGCATTGGAGCGAGGTGTTCGGGAACGATCATCCGCTGTATCTGGAGATCGGCATGGGCAAGGGGCGCTTTATCACGGAGCTGGCGCAGCGCCATTCGGAGCGCAATTATGTAGGGATCGAGAAGTATTCGAGTGTGCTGTTGCGCGCGCTGGAGAAGCGCAGTGAGAAGGAACAGCTGACAAATCTGTTGTTCCTGCGCATGGAGGCGGAGGAGCTGACTGACGTGTTCGGTGAGGGCGAGGTTGCCGGGATCTATCTGAATTTTTCCGATCCGTGGCCGAAGGATCGCCATGCGAAGCGGCGCCTGCCGAGCCGGGAATTCCTGGCGCGTTACGACCATGTCCTTGTGCCGGACGGCCGCGTGGAGTTCAAGACGGACAACCGGGCGCTGTTCGAGTTTGCGCTCGCGGAGGCGGAGGCGGCCGTCTGGGTCGTGGAACAGTGTACGTTCGATTTGCATCACGATGAGCAGATGATGCAGGGAAACATCATGACCGAGTACGAGGAACGCTTTTCTGCGCAGGGAAATCCGATCTGCAAGGTAGTGCTGGGCAGAAGATGAAGAGAGGATAAGTGACGTCCGCAGATTTTGTGCATAAGCTAATGATAACAGAAAATCATGCGCTGCTGATTTGAGACTGACGACAGGCTGATGAAGCGTCGGATTGCATGATCCACGGCTGACGACAGGCTAGTGAAGCGCCGGATTGTATGATCCGCGGCTGACGGCAGGCTGGTGAAGCGTCGGATTGCGTGATCTGCGGCTGACGACAGGCTGGTGAAGCGTCGGATTGCATGATCTGCGGCTGACGACATATTGGCGTCGGAGTGAACAGCAGCAGTTTTTCGGAGGTTTTTATGGGAAGGAGAGGAATTCAGAAGAAGCTGTACCGGCTTGCGTACGACCGTCCGGGCGTACAGAAAAAAGTGCTGCAGCTTTCAAACTCACTCGAAGAGGTGCAAAAGCTGCTGGAGGGTATAGGCGGCGGAAAGACGGGGAAAAGAAGGCATGGCTGAAAAGAGAGAGAAGCATAGATAAGTAAGAGCATAAAGGTAAATGAAACTAAGAATAAGGAAGAAGCATGAATAGGCGTGACGAGGCGGATAGAGATAAAAAAGAATATTGGAGAAAGCGGAAATCAGAGAAAAACAGGGAGCCGGACTCAGTCGTCCAGCTCCATTTTTTGCAGTACATTCTCGACCATCGAATCGGAAATATTTTTCCTGCTCAGACGATGCTCGAGATAGAGATCAAAGAGATAGCTGAGGATCGCGACGACAGGGACGCCGAGGAACATACCGATAATCCCGGCGAGGTGTCCGCCGATCGTGATCGCGAAAATGATCCAGAGAGGTTTCATACCTGTGGAGCTGCCGATGATCTTTGGGCCGAGGATCAGTCCGTCGAACTGCTGCAGACACAGGATCATGACCGCGAATACAAATGCCTGAAGCGGGCTGATGAACAGCATGATCAGGATGCCCGGGATCGCTCCGATGAACGGGCCGAAGTATGGGATCATGTTCGTGACGCCAATTGCGATGCTGATCAGCAACGTGTATGGCAGCCGCAGGATCGTCATCAGGATGAAACAGAGGATCCCGATGATCAGCGAGTCGATGAATTTGCCGACGACGAAGCTGCTGAACAGACGGTTGCACTCGGCGAGGATCTCCTGGCAGGCCGGAATGTGCCTTTTCGGGAGAAACGCGTAGATGAGCCGCCAGGAGGTACGCATGATCCGGCGTTTGTCGTACAGCATATAGATTGACACGATTACGGTGACGAACAGGTTGACGACCCAGTCGACGATCGACATCGAGATCGTGTAGAGGGCCGGTACCATGTTGGTGGCGAAGTTCTGCAGATACGAAGCCAGCTCCGGCACTGCGTCGGACAGGTAGTCCCGGATCATGCTGATCTCAAGGCGCGGGAAACGCTTCTGCAGGCGCGCCAGCATATTCAGCACGGTGTTGTAGGCTGTCGGCAGATAATTCACGAAATCCACGATATTCCGGGCAATCTCCGGGAACACGTACAGCAGTGTGAGCACCACGAAACCAATCACGATGATATAGGTGATCAGGATCGAGAGCATCGTGTGCAGCCCATGCTTCAGTTGGAAATGCTTCAAGTTCAGGCAATCGAAGAGCCTGCCGATCAGACGGTAAAACATATGCACCATCGGATTGAGCACGTACGCAAGCAGCGCGCCCAGGATGAAAGGCGACAGCATACCGATCAACTGCCTGAACCAGGCCTTGGTCTTATCGAAATCGATGACGCACTTGAAAATGATCGCGGCGATGAGAACCATGACGCCGGCATAGATGCAGATCGTGAAGTACTGGTTGTTCTTGATGAAGCGCTGCTTCTTTTGTGCAGCTCTGGAGTCGTCAGATCTCTGCGAACCTCCGGCAATTTCCACATTCTGCTGCGCCGCAGACTGCGGCAGCACCGGATCCGGTGACGGATTTGCAGGACGAGGCTGCTGACTGGCTGGTGTTGGTTTCTTGCTCATAACGATACGTACCTTTCTATATCAGAACCACGCATATATCTGCGGGTCAGCGAATCTCTAAGTACAGTAATCACGAAAAAGTGTCAACCGTGTAAGACAGGTCAGAATAAGAGTTTCCTGTCCAGATAAGAATCAGTATAGTGGATTTCTGAATGGGATTCAAGGGTTAAATTTGTGAAAAAACTCTAAAAAATCAGGGATTTAAATATAAAAAAAGTATAAAATGTGGATTGCAATTTGAGGAACCTTGTATTATAATTACTTTTGTTCATGAGGGATGTCAATCCTTAATAAAGGTGAACAAAGCTGTTGAGTAATTCGAGCGCGATTAGCTCAGTTGGTAGAGCACCTGACTCTTAATCAGGGTGTCCAGGGTTCGAGCCCCTGATCGCGCATTAAAGCACTGTTTTCGATGACGAAAGAGCACCGGGGACGGTGTTTTTTTTACGCGTAAGCAATGAGAAGCGTCGAATAAGAGAAAAGGCTCTGTGCAAATTTATTTGCATCAGAGCCTTTTCTCTTATTCGGATGCGGCGAATGCCGCGACCGAGACGAAGCGCAGCGGAGTCGAGGTACGCTTCTCATTTAGGGCGAAGCAATCGCTCTCTGAAAGAGGGCGATGCCGCCCCGGCGAATGCCGCGACCGAGACGAAGCGCTGCGGAGTCGAGGTACGCTTCTCATTTAGGGCGAAGCAATCGCTCTCTGAAAGAGGGCGATGCCGCCCCGGCGAGGGGCCCGCGACCGAGACGAAGCGTAGCGGAGTCGAGGTACGCTTCTTTATAATCTCTTCACCAGCTCGTCCCGCACCGGTGCGTAGTGCTCGTCCACAAGCCCGAAGTCCTTGTTCTTGTAATTCCACAGCGCCCGGCCGATGCCGAACTTCTCGAATACGGAGTGGATGTCGTCGAACCAGCGCACGGTGTCCGGAAGGGGCGCCAGGTCGATCACGCCGTACTCGCCGCAGTAGAGCGGGGCGTTCATCTTGTCGGCGTACTTGACCGCGGCTGCGAACATCTTCTCAAAAATGATTGCGCCGGAATCCTCCGGGGCGATGAAATCCTCGGTGACCGCATCCACGCGGGCCTGTTCGACGCTGTCCCCGATGACGCGGAACTCGGCGGCCGTCTGCGGATAGCTGGTGCGGAAATCCTGAGGCATATCCTTGACCCAGTGAGCTCCCTGGTGTGTGAACATCAGCGGGGCGTAGCAGTGGAAGTTGTAGACGATCTTGTCGTCGTAGGGCGCGTCGAGATCCGTTACGTTTGCGACGCTGTTGTAGCAGACGCCGCCGATCAGGATGTAGGTGTCCGGCGCAATGGCGCGAATCGCCTCGACCGCGCGCCGCGCGATTCCGTTCCAGATGTCGCGCATTGCAGGGTTGACGATCTCGTTGAGCAGTTCGAACGCGGCGACGTCCGAATCCTTGCCGTAACGGCGCGCGAGCTCCTTCCAAAGATGGATGAAGCTGTCCTGCAGCTCGCTGTTCTGGAAGAACGCGTCCGGATCCGGCACGGCCTGCGTGTCGAACATATAGCCCTTCGCCTTATGTACGTCGAGAATGATGTGCAGGCCGCACTCCCGGCACCAGGCGATGCAGTTGTCGATGAGCGCGAAGCCGTCCTCGAGAAACGTGTCGTCCTCGTTCATGACGACGTCGTAGTCGATCGGCAGACGCACATGGTCGAGCCCCCAGCCTGCGATCTGCTCAATGTCCTTTTTCGTGATGAATGTGTCGAAATGCTCTTTGCTGCGGCTGACGCACTGGGAGACCCATCCGCCCAGATTGACGCCCCGCTGAAATCCTTCGAATTTTCGCATATGCAAGTCCTCCTTGTCTATAATTTAAAAAAAATAAGCCTGCCTTGTACTTGACCCTACCAGGCAGGCTTTAGTATAACAGCTTGGAGGTCGACCACTTTGTGGGCGGTTGTTTCCTCTTTTGTTCGTACTATAGCATATACATTTTTTTGTGTCAAGCTTAAGAAACGGCTTCTCACACATAATCAAAACCTCCGTCGTACATCTTGCGCAGCTCGGTCGGCGTGCACCCGGTCAGCTGCTTGAACATCCGCAGGAACGAGGACAGGTTGGAGAAGCCGCACTGCAGCGCTACCTCGAGCACGGAGTAGTTTTTGTCCACGAGCAGCTTCTTCGCGTGCGCGATGCGCTTCTGGTTCAGATACTTATAAAATGAAGTGTTCGCGTACTGCTTAAACAGCCGTGTGAAGTGGTACTTGGAAAAGCCGGCCAGCGCGGCGACCTCCTCCAGCGTGAGCTGCTCGGTGAAGTGATCGTTGATGTAGTTGCAGATGAAGAGAAATTTGTCCATGTACTCCTTCTGCTTGTCGTTTTTCGCCTCAAAGTGCTGTTGTGCGATCTCGGCCTGGCAGCGGCCGACGAGCACCAGGATCTCGATGAATTTGGAGGCGATGCAGGACTCCGCGTACAGCGGCTGGCTGAAATATTCGTCCCGGATATCCAGCATGAGCTGGTGAAGTCTGGTGTGAATCCGTGGGTATTCCTCCGGGGTGATCAGGATGGCCGGGCTGATCATTGAGATGATGACATTCACTTCTTTGTTGTCGATCAGGGTGAGGCCGGGCTGGAAAATGATGCGCACGCCCTTCGGCGGAGCAAACAGCTCGTGCACCACGCCGGGGCAGATGATCAGGACGTCGCCCTCGCGCAGATTGAAATCCTTGTCGCCGCAGATGGCGTGGTAGCCGCTCTCCGTGGGCATGATCAGCTCGAAGGGCGTGTGCCAGTGCGGCGGATAGTTCTCGTACTCATCGTTGTTGTAGAGCTGAAGCTGCATATTTTTCTTGTAGTTGACGGTCTCGTGCAGGCCGCTCAGATTCTCGATCAAGCTGATTCCCTCCCCCCGAATGCTGTGATGCCGCGATGGAAAGCTGCCGTGCGGACGGCTCTGTATCTGCGCATCCAAACCCTGTCCGGCATTTGAATTTTATGGCAATTTTTCTGGTATGAGAAATTGCGAAAACGGCATTTTTTCTTACTATACCAAAAACACAAAAAAAACTCAATATCAAATTGAATCATCGTGACTTTCTGCAAAGCGCGAGAAAAAACACCGTAAAAATGTATAAAAAATGGGTTTTTCAATTGGACATTTCTAACAATTGAAAAAAATGGATAAAATATTAGAGCAATAATTTGGAATCAGACAGCAATAATTAAAAAGAATTGATTCAGGAATTCTGCTATAGTTGGTGTATCGTAACACGTAAATCATAATCAAAAGGAGGATTAGCAATGAAAATGAAAAAATGGATTTCAGTCGCTCTGACGGCAGCCATGGTTGGCAGCATGACGGTGGCAGCGCTTCCGGTACAGGCGGACGAGCCTGTAGAGATCACCTGGATGTTCTGGGATGACCTCGAGGCAACCACAGACACGACATCTCTCGGCTACGCGGATGTCATCAACCGTTTCAACACCGAGTACGAGGGACAGTATCACGTAACCCCGATCACCACGAACCTTGAGGAGTACGACGGAAAGCTCAACGCTCTGATCGCGGCGGGCGACACACCGGATCTGTACATCTGCAACCCGGGTCCGAACATGGACGTATACGTAGAGGCGGGCGCTGCTGCGGATCTCACGGACATTCTTCAGAATCAGGAAGCTGACTGGTACGCAACGTTCACAGACGGCATCTTCGACAGAATGACTTATGATGGAAAGATCATGGGCATCCCGACCTGCTTCCAGGCGGCGTGCGTATTCTACAACACCGAGCTGTTCGAGCAGGCGGGCGTAGAGGTTCCGACGACCTATGACGAGCTGCTCACGGTTTGCCAGACCCTTCAGGATGCGGGCATCACCCCGATCAGCTGCTCCGCCGGCACGGCATGGTGCCTGTCGATGATCGCAGGTTATCTGTGCGACCGCCAGGGCGCGGATCTTGAGGCAATTGCGAACCACGAGGCGAACTGGACGGACGATGTGTTCGTACAGGCGGCTACGAAGCTTCAGGAGCTCTCCAAGTACTTCCAGCCGACCGCGGCAGGCGACTCCAACGATCAGGCTACGGCAGCGTTCTACAACGAAGAGGCTGCTATGCTCGTTCAGGGTTCCTGGGTTATCGGTCAGATGAACGGCGCGAGCGATACGATCGAAGCTAAGTGCGGCGTGTTCCAGTTCCCGGCGATCGAGGGCGGCGCGGATCCGAACCGTACGATCGTTAAGACGGACAACCTGCTGATGAGCTCCACGACCGAGCATCAGGATGCGGTAATCGCTCTGATGAAGATGTTCACGGATGAGACGGCTCAGAAGTACATGGCAGAGGTTGCCGGCAAGTTCCCGATCAACAAGAACGTTGAGATCGACTACGACGTAGCTCCGGCTCAGCTGAAGTATGTGCAGGACATCATGTCTCAGGCGACCGGTACCCTTGGATTCTACAATGAGTCCCTGGATTCCGTAGAGGCTGGCGACTGCTTCGACAACGCGATGGTAGACGTATTCCTCGGCAATGCGGAGCCGGCGGACGCTCTGCAGACGGTGCAGGATTTCTACGAGAGCAACGTTTGGGAGTAAGCTGAATCTGAGAATATAGCCATAATGGATTAGTGGCTGAGAGCCGCTGCAGAACAGGCGAGAAAAAGTTCTTTCTGCAGCGGCTTTCTTAAACAAAAAAGGAGAATGTTATGGATAAGATATTACGGAATAAAAAGGCGATCTGCATCTTTATCGCCCCGGCGCTGATCATGTTCGTGCTGATTCTGATAATTCCTATGTTCCAGATGATCTACTATTCTTTCTGCGACTACGCGGCGCTGACGCCGCCAACCTTTGTGGGACTTAAGAATTATCAGAACCTGTTCTTTAAAGACAATACCTTTAAGATCGCGCTGAAAAACTCGATTTTCTTCATGATTTTTTCTGCGGTCACGCAGCAGATCATCGGTCTTCTGCTTGCGGTGCTGCTGACCAACATCCCGAAGGGACGCAACGTGTTCAAGAATATCTATTATCTGCCGTGCGTCCTCTCCTCGGCTGCCCTCGGTCTTCTGTGGGCGTTTCTGTTTAACCCGAGGATTGGTATCAACCAGCTTCTCGCGAAGTTCGGGATCGAGGGTCCGCTGTGGCTGATGGATTCCAAGGGCTTTATCGTGCTTCCGATGTGGGTCATCGCGTTTGTGGCGCTGTGGCAGTACGTCGGCCAGAACATGATGCTCTACATGGCGCAGATTACCGGCATCTCGCGTGAGGTTTACGAGGCTTCCTACATCGACGGCGCGTCGAAGGTGAAGGCGTTCCGCTACATCACGCTTCCGCTCGTGAAGCCGATGATGGTGACCTCGCTGTCGCTGAACTGCATCGGTTCGCTGAAGTTCTTCGACCTCGTCTACAACATGACGCAGGGCGGCCCGAACCACCGCACCGAGGTTCTTGCGACCGAGCTCTATGCGGAGGGCTTTAACTACTTCAAGTATGGCTACGCGAGCGCGATCTCCGTGATTCTGCTTGTGTTCTGCCTGCTTGTGACGCTGCTGGTCAAGAGAGTCATCAAAGTGGAAACTTATGAAGGATAGGAGGGCGGATCGATGAATAATAATATAAGTAAGAAAAAGAAACCGCTCAGTCCGGTTATTGTATTGATCTACATCCTGCTGCTTCTTCTGGCAGTGCTCTATCTGGCGCCGCTTTTCTGGATGCTGCTGGTTTCCGTGAAGGACAATCCGGAGCTGATGAAATCCCCGTTCGGTTTCCCGCAGATGATCCACTGGAACAACTATGTGGAGGCGTGGACGCTCGGAAAGCTGGGCATCGCGCTGCTGAACTCGGTGCTTGTCTGCGGCGTGACGCTGATCGTGAGCCTGTTCTTCGGCTCGATGGCCGCGTTCGCGATCGGGCGTATGCGCTGGAAGCTCTCTGAGGCGACCGGAACCTTTTTCCTGATCGGTATGATGGTGCCGGTGCACTGTATCCTGATTCCGCTGTTCGTCCGTTTCTCGCACATGGGACTGACGAACTCGCGTTTCGGGCTGATGCTTCCGTACATCACGTTCTCGCTGCCGATGACGATCTTCCTGATGACCGGCTTCTTCAAGTCGATCCCGGGAGAGCTGTTCGAGTCGGCTGCGATCGACGGTTGCGGAATCTACCGCTGCTTCTTCCAGATCGCGCTGCCGCTGGCGCGCACGGGCTTCTTCGTGTCCGGCCTGATGACCTTTATCAACAACTGGAACGAGCTGCTCCTGGCGATGGTCTTCATCTCCGATCCGGCGAAGAAGACGCTGCCGGTCACGCTGACCTACTTCGTGGGACCTTACGCGACCAACTATGTGCAGATGTTCGCGGCGATCATCATCGCGATCGCGCCTACGGTTATCGTATACTGTATGTTCAGTAACCAGATTGTTGAAGGCCTGACGACCGGCGCGGTGAAGGGCTGAGAAAGTCCAACCCCACACTACAATATGACAGGAGACCAATATGAAAAGAGAAGAAGCGAGAAAAAAGGCAGAGGCGCTTGTCGCGCAGATGACACTGGAGGAGAAGGCTAGCCAGCTTCGGTACGACGCGCCTGCGATTAAGA
>CANQWV010000104.1 GCA_947627645.1 uncultured Lachnospiraceae bacterium
ACAAAAAGGATCTGCGCGTGATATTGGAAGACTTTAATCTGGTACTGAACGACGGGGACAAGGCGGTGATCATCGGGGAGGAAGGGAACGGCAAATCGACTTTGATGAAATGGCTCTATGACCCGGAGCTGACGGAGGAATATGCCGAGACGAAGGGGACGCGCGTGCTCGGGAACGAAAAGCTGGGTTATCTGCCCCAGGAGCTGCCGGAGAAGGACAGGCAAAAAACCTTATACGAATTTTTTACGGAGGAAGACTGTTTCTGGAATCGGACGCCGAAGGAACTGGCGGAGCTGGCCGGGAAGTTCGGCGTTGAACCGGAATTCTTCTACCGGGAGCAGCTGCTGGGCAGTTTGTCCGGCGGCGAAAAGGTAAAGGCGCAGCTGATAAGGCTGTTGATCCAGGAGCCGACAGTGCTGCTTCTGGACGAGCCTTCCAATGACATCGACCTTGCCACGATGGAGCTGCTGGAGACGGTGATCAACGGCTGGAAAAAAATCGTGCTCTTCATTTCCCACGACGAGACACTGATTGAAAACACTGCCAATATGGTGGTGCATCTGGAGCAGATCAGACGGAAAACAAAAAGCAGGTATACGGTCGCAAAAATGCCGTATCGAGACTATGTGAAGAAACGGCTTCACAGCTTCGAGCGGCAGGAGCAGCAGGCGCTGAACGATCGCAGGGAAAAGAAACTGCGGGAGGAGCGATTCCGGAAAATATACCAGAGTGTGGAATATGCGCAGGCGGCGGTTTCAAGACAGAATCCCGGCGCCGCCAAAAACCTGAAGGATAAGATGCACGTCGTCAAGGCGATGGGCAGGCGGTTCGCGCGGCAGGACGAAGAGATGACAGAGCTGCCGGAGCAGGAGGAGGCCATCTTTTTCAAGCTGGGCGGGCAGGAGTCGCATATGCCGGCGGGCAAGACGGTCATCGAGTATTCGCTGGACGAGTTGTGGACGCCGGGCGGCGCGCGAAGTATGAGCGCATATGCGGAGTATGCCGCCGATCATACTGATTCGCGGACGTCGGGCGGCGCGCAGAACATGAGCGCATATGCAGAGCGATCTGCTGATCAAACCGATTCGCGGGTAGTGAGCGACGCGCGGAATGCACGGCTTCTTGCAAGAAATATCTTCCTTCGGATCCGGGGCCCGGAGAAGATCTGCATTGTCGGGGCAAACGGCACCGGCAAGACGACTCTGCTGAGAAAGATTGCCGAGGAGCTTCTGGAGAGACCGGACGTCCGCGCGGAGTATATGCCGCAAAATTACGAGGAGCTTTTAGACCTGGCTATGACGCCGGTGGACTTTCTGGACAAATCCGGCAGCAAAGAAAAGCGCACGAGAATCCGGACTTACCTTGGTTCGCTGAAATTTACAGTGGACGAAATGGAGCGCCCCATCCGCGAGCTGTCCGGCGGGCAGAAGGCGAAGGTGCTACTCTTGAAGATGAGCATGTCCGGCGCGAACGTTCTGATCCTGGACGAGCCCACAAGAAATTTTTCTCCGCTGTCCGGCCCGGTGATCCGAAAAATGATACGGGAATTCCCGGGCGCAGTGATCAGCATATCGCATGACAGAAAATACATCGCGGAGGTCTGCAGCGTGGTATACCGACTGACACAGGAGGGACTTGTGCCGGAACGTGAAAGCTGCCGGTGATCGTATAGATGCGGTTGAAAGCAAGGGGTGTTTTTGCTATACTCAAAAAGTAAAAGCATTCTTTCGGGGCATTTTCCATACTTGGACGGATTGTTCTGCGGGAGATGAGACAGCGTGGCAGCAAAACCGGCAAAGGGATCAATGGCAGAGGTTTATCTATAGAGAAGACAGGCAGAGGAATCAATGATAGAGGTTTATCATAGAGGAGACAGGCAGAGGGATCAATGACAGAGATTCCCTGCGGAGATTTATCATCGAGGAGGCAGAAACATGAGCATGAATGATGTAGTATCGGCGGAGCGTGTGCACATCGGTTTCTTCGGGGTGCGCAACGCCGGGAAATCGAGTGTTGTGAACGCGGTGACGGGACAGGAGATGGCGCTTGTCTCGGATGTGAAGGGGACGACCACGGACCCGGTCAAAAAGGCGATGGAGCTTCTGCCGCTCGGCCCGGTGGTCATCATCGACACGCCGGGCATTGACGACGAGGGCGAGCTGGGTGAGTTGCGCGTGAAGCGGGCGCGGCAGGTGCTCAACTACACGGACGTGGCGGTGCTGGTGCTTGACGCGCAGAAGGGCATGAGCGAGGCAGACCGGGGGCTGGTCGCGCTCTTTGAAGACAAACAGATTCCCTATGCGGTCGTGTACAACAAGGCGGATCTGCTCGATGCAAATGAGAACGGAACGGAAAACACAATCTACGTCAGTGCGAAGACCGGGCAAAATATCTACGAATTGAAGGAGCTGATTGCGCGGCTTGTGAAGCAGGAGGAGAACCGCAAACGCATCGTCGCGGATCTGCTCGCGCCGAACGACGTCGTGGTGCTCGTCGTGCCGATCGATTCCGCGGCTCCGAAAGGGCGGCTGATCCTGCCGCAGCAGCAGACGATCCGCGATGTCCTCGAGGCGGGAGCGGCGGCAGTCGTCACGCGGGAGAGCGAGCTGAAGGAGACGCTGGCCTCCCTGAAGAAGAAACCGCGTCTCGTGATCACGGATTCGCAGGCGTTTGGAAAGGTCTCGAAGGACACGCCGCAGGACATCCTGCTGACGTCGTTTTCAATCCTGTTTGTGCGATACAAGGGAGATCTGAGCGCGGCGATCCGAGGAGCCGCGCAGCTCGATCATCTGAAAGACGGTGACACGGTGCTGATCGCGGAGGGCTGTACCCATCATCGTCAGTGCGACGACATCGGGACGGTCAAGCTGCCGCGGTGGATTCGGGAGTATGTGGCAAGACATCGGTCAGAGTGCATTTCACCGGATTGCGAAGATCACGCCAACACAGTGCTTTCGGCTCAGCCACAGCAGGAAAACGGTAAAAAAACAGGGCAGGATCCGGCATATGACGCGTCGGATGTGGATATCCGCTTCGAGTTTACTTCCGGCATGGGCTTTCCGGAAGACCTCTCGAAGTACGCGCTGATCGTGCACTGCGGAGGCTGTATGCTGAATGAGCGTGAGATGCAGTACCGGGTGCGGCAGGCGGTCGACGCGGGCGTTCCGATCACGAATTACGGTATCGCGATCGCGCAGATGCACGGCATCTTAAGGCGCAGCCTCGGGCCATTCCCGGACGCTCAGAAGCTGCTGGATACCTGAAAAGGAACAGCGAGAGCGGCATGTTGAAAATATTTCAATAGAAATACATTTTGTATTTATATTTTCCAAAATACATGATATACTATATGCAAGGAGGGTAAATATGAAGATAAATGTATTTTTAGTCGAATACTCTGTGAAAGGTGTTAAAACAATAGATCAGACGGTTTCACTGTCTTTTTACAAGAAAACTATTTCAAAGCCGACGGATACGCGAGAGTATAACATAAAAGGGATTTACGGAATGAATGGTTCCGGAAAGTCCGGAATCATTACATCAGTTGGTATTCTGAGAAATTTACTGCTGAATGCGGGATACTTAAACAATCCTATTGTCCAGAAGAATCTGGATGCTATTATTAATAAAAAGACAAATGAACTGTATATAGGGGCAGAGTTCTTCATTGAGTCAGAAGAGGATTTGATGCTTTTTGGCTATGAAGTTACTTTGTCAAAGGATGCTTCCGGAAAATATATGATAAGCTATGAACGGTTGGTTTCAAAGAAGACAAGCGGAAAGAAAGATATTTCTGAAATTATTTTTAAAGTAATAAATGGGGAACTCGTTACCGTCAGTAAAAAATGGGACAGGGGATTTTCTCAGATCATGGAGCAAAAAACTACCAACTTGTTGCCGAATGCTACATTCTGCGCCTTGTTTTATGAGAAGATTCTAATGCCGTCACATGATACTATTTTTTTAGATGGAAGTTTTCTATTTGTAGGATTGTATACACTTCTATATTTTGGTACGAATATATATGTTTATCTGGATCAGGCTGATGAACATTCTGATTATCTTATTGAAAATACACTCGGATATTCTGCTGACTTAGGGAAAGTGAGCTCTGAGATGGATGTTGAAACGATTTCTTTATTGGCAGGATTTCTTAAAACGAGCAGTAGTTTTAATGTTGTTTCAGTTGCAGAAAATATTGTACCGAAATCACGATATAGGCTTTACAAAAAAATGGTTGCAGGATTACGGGATTTTCTCCGAATCTTTAAGCCGGATCTTCAGGATATAGAGATTGACAAAAAAGAAGACCACGACGATTATATCTGCAGTTTGGTTATGGTATATGATTCTTACAAAGTAAATGTGGAATTTGAAAGCACCGGAATAAAAAAGCTTGTCAAACTGTATGCGTATTTAAAAGGAATGGTACGTGGTGGTATCGTCTTTATCGATGAGTTTGACTCGAATCTGCATGATGTATACTTGTGCGCGTTGCTGGAATATCTGATGGAATACGGCGAAGGGCAGCTTTGCTTTACGACCCATAATGTCGGCCCGATGGATGTTTTAAAACGAAACAAGAAATCAATCGACTTTTTATCACTTGATCATAAGATTTATCCGTGGAAGACAAACGGAAATTATTCTCCGTCCAGACTTTACAGGAACGGCATGATCGAGGGTTCTCCCTTTAATGTAGATTCTATTGACTTTATCGGAGTGTTTGATACCGACGAGGGGGATGAGTGATGGGGCTTCAGCTTATCTTTGCTGTCGAATCAGATAAAAAGAGCAAGTCTGATTGGATTTACATAAAAGATACGATAGATTATTCCCTGACAAATATTTGAAGCGAAAGAGATAAGGCCAAAAATCTACCTTGCACAATTGATATAGGTAATGTTATGATTAAGACAGTGCTGCCGGGGTCGAAGAACATTCGCCTCAGGCTGCTGTGAAATCAAAAAAGAAAGGGGATACTGGTATGATTTACAGAGAATTTCAGGGAATGAAGTTGTCCGCGCTCGGCATGGGAAACATGAGACTGCCGGTGGTGGACGGCGACGACGGAAAGATTGATAAAAAAGCTGCGCAGGAAATGATCGATTATGCCATGAAGGCGGGCGTCAATTATTACGATACCGCTTATGGCTACCACAACGGGCAGTCGGAACTGGTCGTCGGGGAGGCGCTCAAAAAATATCCGCGGGACAGCTTTTATCTCGCGACAAAGTTCCCGGGCTACGATCTCTCCAATATGCCGAAGGTGAAAGAGATCTTTGAGGAGCAGCTCAAAAAATGCAAGGTGGAATACTTTGACTTCTATCTGTTCCACAATGTCTGCGAGATGAACGTGGACGCTTATCTCGACCCGAAATACGGGATCTACGAGTACCTGCTGGAGCAGAAGAAAAACGGCCGCATCCGTCACTTGGGCTTTTCCACGCATGGCAGTCTCGACTGCATGAAGAAGTTCCTTGACGCCTACGGGAAGGACATGGAATTCTGTCAGATCGAGCTGAATTATTTTGACTATAAATTCCAGGGCGCGAAGGAAAAGGTCGAGCTGCTGAAGAGCCGGAACCTTCCGGTCTGGGTGATGGAGCCGGTTCGCGGCGGACAGCTTGCCACGCTTTCTGAGGAATTTGAGGCGAAGCTGAAGTCGGCGAGGCCGGAAGAAAGCGTGCCGGCATGGGCGTTCCGTTTCCTGCAGGCGATCCCGGAGGTAACCATGATCCTGTCCGGTATGTCGAATATGCAGCAGCTGCAGGACAACATCGCGACCTTTGCGGAAGATAAGCCGTTGAATGAAAAGGAGAAGGAGCTGATCCTCAGCGTGGCGGACGATATGATCGCCCGTACCACGGTTCCCTGCACGGGCTGCCATTACTGTGTGAGCCATTGCCCGCAGAAGCTGGACATTCCGTTCCTGCTGAAGCTCTACAACGAGGCGGTGGTTGCGGGATCGGGAGACTTCATCGCGCCGATGGGGCTCTCGTCCATAGACGCGGACAAACAGCCGGAATGCTGTGTGGCCTGCCACAGCTGTGAGAAGGTCTGTCCGCAGACGATACATATTCCGGACGCGCTGCACCGCTTCGCAGAGAAGCTCGGACGGGTATAAGGCGGTGGAACAAAGATCCGATGATAAAAAATATTGTATTTGACATTGGAAATGTGCTGGTGGATTTCCGGCTGAAGGAATTTCTGGCGGAAAAGGGCTTCGACGGCCCGATAATCAAACGGCTTCTGAAGGCGTCTGTGATGAGCCCCTACTGGGAGCAGTTCGAGCGCGCGGACATCACGGAGGACGAAGCCATGCGGGCATTCGTGAACCTGGATCCGGAGATTGAGCAGGAGCTGAATGAGGCCTTCTCCAATATTCACGGGATGCTGACAATACGGGAGTATGCCGTTCCCTGGATCAGGAGCCTGAAAGAAGCGGGTTACCGCGTATATTATCTCTCGAATTATTCGAAGAAGGCCTACGACGAGTGCCGGGATTCTCTCGCTTTCATGGACGACATGGACGGCGGCTTCCTCTCCTTTCAGCAGAGGATGACGAAGCCGGATCCGCGGATATACACAAGTTTTCTGGAGCATTTTCAGTTGAAGCCGCAGGAGAGCGTCTTCATCGACGACACGGAGCAGAACGTCGCTGTGGCGGAGAGCCTCGGCTTCCACGGAATCGTGTTCCGCTCCTACGAGGACGCGGCAAAGCGGCTGGAGGAGCTGAAGCAGCCATCACACGGACAGATTTGATAAATAAAATTGCGGGACTGGAATTGGCGGGCATCCTTTAGCGTCGGATTTTGCTGGGATGGCGCCCGGGATATAAACGATCAGAGAAAACGAGGATATGGTTCCAATAACGCGGACAATCCCGGGCAGACGCCCGGGATTGTCGTTTGAGTGATACGTTTGGTTAAGAGTGAAAGCTTTCGGAAATTAACCCTCGATGGCAATATACTTCCGATCCTCAACTGCCGGCTTGCTCTCCTTTTTCGGGACAAGCATCTTCAGCGTACCGTTTTCGAACTTCGCCTTGATCTCATCCTGCGTGACAGCTTCGCCTACGTAGAAGCTTCTGCTGCAGGTGCCGTAATGACGCTCGCGGCGGATGAAGCGGCCGTTCTCATCCTTTTCCTCGTTGTTGGAATCGGTGCTCGCCTGGATGGTCAGGTAGCCGTCCTTCAGCTCGGCCTGGACGTGATCCTTGTCGACGCCCGGGATATCCATCGTGATTTCGTAGCCGGCATCTGTGTCCTTGATATCGGTCTTCATCATACCGGCTTTTGCAAAGTTGCTGTGATCAAGTTCGCTTGTCCGGAACGTGTTGAACGGGAAGCTGAAAAAGTCATCAAACATATCTCTTCCAAAAATACTAGGCATCATCATAAGTCATCTCTCCTTTTTTTATTTATTATTTCCTGTGTTTGTGTTTTTTAGAACCTGAGAAAAGAAATCGAATGAAAAATCTTTTTCTTTGCTCGTTCTAGTCGTAATATAGCACGCATTGTTAGCACTGTCAAGAGGTGAGTGCTAATTTGTTTGTGAAAAATTTGTGAAGTCCCGAATTTACGGGCTTCACAGCGTCTGCAGTTTTTCAATTTCCCCATTTTTTAGGCTTACTACACCAATTTTACACCAAATGCGCATAAGCTACGAGCCATGCAGGGCAAGACCGAACGCCCGATGGGAGCCTGCTCACATAAGGGCGGCTTCGGGATTTGCCTTATACGGCGACAGCCGCGGCCGAGCGAACTTGTTCGCGAGGTGCATGGCGTATCATACGATTTTGACGGCATCCATCTTGGCGATTTCATTCTCAACCCGTGTCTTTTCCGTGATGTGGTTGTAGACTTCCATCGTCACGCCCACGCTGGCGTGTCCCATGACGTACTGCACGACCTTCATGTCAAGTCCCTGTTCCGCCATCCTTGTACATCCGGTGTGCCGCAGGGTATGTGCGGAGATCGGGGGCATCCGTTCAGTCTCCCTGTTTTCTTTCTCCGCCTGTGCTGCTTAACTGGCAGTTTATGGATACATCCCTACTTTTCTATAAAGCCGAAGCGATAATCATAATAATTTGGTTCACACTGTTTAATGTCACCTGAAGAGTATTTGCACATCATTATCGGTTTCTGAACTTTCTTTTCTCAAATATGCAGAATATATTTATCTAAAAGAATATTTCGCGCTGTCGCTTCTTCTATCATACCTAGCGCGCTATACTCCAACGCTTCACAAAAACTAGTCTTTCCAGATCCGTTTGGGCCATGGAAAAAATGTATTGCCCTTGAAAATATAAATCCGCCACAGTTTTATATTACTATATAATTACCTTTTAAACCGCCGGACAGAATAGTTTTACGATTCATGGTTTATTTCGTTCGTTTTCTTTTGTATATTCAATCTAAACTCTTCCTCTGCGATCTCAATTTGTTGCCTAATTTGTTCAGCGGTTGGCAAATGTTCCTGAATTTCTTTGATTTTTACATTGTCATAAGTGGCAACACCCATAGGCGTCGTAATTCCCTCAAACGCCATTTGCACTTCAGTTCGATCCATATCTTTGCAAATCAAAAGTCCAATGGATGGATTATCTCCATCTCTGCGAATCAGCTCATTTACCGCATTTACATAAAAATTTAATTTACCGGCAAATTCTGGTTCAAATGGTTTTACCTTTAATTCTATCACCACATAACATTTTATGTAGATATGATAGAAAAGCAGATCAATTCTTCTGGCTTTACCTGAAATAATAATCTCTTTTTGCCTACCGACAAATGCCCATCCCTCACCTAATTCAAGCAGGAACCTCGTCATCTGTTTTTCAATGGCATCTTCCAGCGCAGTTTCATCGTATTCAGCAGAAAGACTGACGAATCCTAAATCATATCTTTCTTTTAGTAGTTCTTGTGCAAGCTTGCCTTGAGGAGTCGGAAGCTGTACATTAAAGTTTGTAACCGCTGCGCCCATCACATGATACATATCGGAGCGAATACAATTGTCTAAGGCATTACGACTTAAGCCCTTATCAATTGTCTGCTTTATATAAAACAGCGCTTCTTCGATAGTTTTACATTTTTGTATAATAAGGACATGGTGTCTCCATGGAATATAGGCGAAAAATGGTGGAAATCGCATTTCTGAACCAACTTGGTTCAGTTTTTGCTCTTGAATTTCTGAACCAAGCTGATTCAGTTTTATATTTTCTCTGTCAAAGTGA
>CANQWV010000105.1 GCA_947627645.1 uncultured Lachnospiraceae bacterium
GGCTGTTTTCCTGTATTCCTGTTCAGAAAGCTTTCTGCTCATCTGTCTCCTCCTTCCCGTCCGGCTTCCCGCCTGAATTCTCCTCGGATTTCCTGTCCGACTCCTCAGCCGAATTTTTTCCGGATTCCTTGTTCGTCCGCTCAGCCGAGTTTTCCTCAGATTTCCTGCCCGGCCCCTCAGCCGAATTCTCCCCAGATTTCCTGTCCGGTCCCTCAGCCCTTTTCCCGTCAAGTCCCATGTTCAAATTTTCACCCGGTTTTCCGTTGGCCTCTTCGTCCGGCTGCCCGATCAGATTTTCGTCCGCTTTCACGATCGCCTGGATCTTCTTCAGCGTAACAAAAAACAGCAGGCTTGTGACACCCGCGCCGACCGCTGCTTCCGTGATCGCCAGATCCGGCGACTCCAGCAGCAGCCAGATGATCGACATCACGAGACTGTAGGACATATAGATAAGAATCGAATTCAGCAGGTTTTTGGAAAGGCTTACCGACACGGCGCAGACAACCAGAAATCCCAGCAAAATATACGTAAAGATCTGCATATCACGCCTCCTCCTGCGCAGGGCCGGCGCCCGGCGCGCCGTCCGATCCGGCCGCAGCTGCCGACTCAATTTCCGGGGCGCCGCCTTGCTCCCATTCCTGCGCCGCAGCTGTCTGAGCCCCTGTGTGTACTGTATTTGCCGCTTCTTCCCTGCACCGGGTATCCGCTGTCGTCCCGTCCGCACGCTCCGCCGCTTTATGCAGCTTCTGCTCCAGCTCCCGGATCGTGTATCTGTGGTAATGCTTCTCCGGCTCCTCGTCGGTCGACACCTCCAGCCTCGCGATCAGGTGCGAGGACGCCGGGGAAGAAAACCACAAAAACACGATCACGAGGAAAAGCTTCAGCGAGGTGAACGTAAAGCCGCTCATCAGGATCAGGCCGACCAGCGAGAAACCGATGCCGAGCGTGTCTCCCATCGCGGCCGCGTGCATGCGATTCAGCACATATTTAAACCGAAACACCCCAATCATCTCGATCAGGAAAATCACCAGGCCGAAGAGAAGCAGAAACGCCCCGGCCAGAAAACGGATCCACTCAATCGCCGCCATGCTGCTTTCCCTCCTTCTCCTTCTCCTTCTCCTTCTTTTCCCGGTAAACCCCCATGTACACCTTCGTCAGCACGATCACCGCGAGAAAGCTCAGCATCGCGTAGATCAGGCAGATGTCCGCCAGATAACCCTCCTCGAGCATCAGCGCCAGGATTGCGATGATCACCATGACCATCGTGCCCATCATGTTGACCGCGACGATCCGATCGGCCACGCGCGGCCCGATGATCGCGCGCACCAGGCAGAGCACGACCATGACTGCCAGAAAGATCAAAGCCCCGGTAAACAGCGCCTGGTACGCTGTCTCAAGCCCCGGTATTCCTTTTCCCATCGTTCTTCCACCTCATTCCAATGATATCCAGTATTTCCGATGTCGTCGATATACAGAGCGCTCCATATGCCCCTCAGGATCTCCGGCCGTCTGCCCCAGGATCCTTTCTCAGGGCAAAACGCTCCTTCTTCCCCTCAGGACCTCCGGCCGTCTGCCCCAGGATCCTCTTTCAGGATAAAACGCTCCTTCTTCCCCTCAGGATCTCCGACCGCCTGCTCCAAAATCCTCTTTCAGGATAAAACGCTCCTTCTTTCCATCGGAATACAGAAACACATCTGCCCCCTTCGTCTCCCTCCAGGCGCAGATGACAGCATTCATCTATTTTCTTATTTTCCGTTCTCATTCCTCTTCCAGCGCGGAGAGCATCTCCACAAACACAGAGCTGTCCACGCCCTCGCCCAGGCTCTCATCCAGGCAGTGCACAACATATTCCGAGCCCTCCAGCGACACCGTGATCGTCCCCGGCGTCAGCGTGATCGCGTTCGCCAGAAACGCCCTGCCCGTCGCGGTCTTCATGTCGGAATGAAAGCTCACAAGCGCCGGTTCCAGCTCCTCCCGCTCGGAGAGGATCATATGCATAACCGCAAAGTTCGCCGCCACGATCTCTTTCACCAGCACGACCGCATAACGCGCGAATCCGACGCCCCGCTTCAGGAGCGCTTTTTCCTTCTGGACGCTGTAGTCCATAAATCTGCAGATAAACGCAAACATGACCGCCGCGATCACCAGCCCAAACAGGCAGATTTCCAGCGTGACGGCCCCGTTAAAGATCACCCACAGCGCAAAAAACAAAAGATACATTCGGCGACGCCTTCTTTCCTCACAAAATCAGCCTGCCATGCGCTTTCTCTGAATTCTTCCGCATGGCGCCAAACGTCCGCAGCCGGTGCCGGAACGGCTCCCGCTTCGTCCCTCCCGCTTACGTTCCATCCATTCTAACGCAATCTTCCGGTTTCGTCCAGATTAAATTTTGAGTAATCACGAATTTCCGCGCTGGGTATGCACCTCCAAAAAACCAGAGGCGATACTGCCCGCTCGGGATTTGCTGCCAAAGCAGTGAATTCCTACTCCACCAGCGCAGTGTACAACATTTTGCTCCTTGCCTCGTGAGCATTTGCCAATGTGTAGATCCCTACTCCACCAGCGCAGCGTACAGCGCCCGCACCGCGGTCTCGAAATCCCCGTTGCACACGCCGACCGTGCAGTTGATCTCGTTGGAACCCATATCGATCATCTTGATGTTGACGCCCGCATCCCCGAGCGCCCCGAAAAACCTGGCCGCAATGCCGCTGCGGGAGCGCATCCCCTTGCCGACGACCGTCACGAGCGCCATGTCCTCGTCCACGCTGATCTTGTCCGGACGGAGCAGCCGCTGCAGCGAAGCCATGATCGCCTCCTGCTTTTGACGGTACTCCTCCAGCGGCAGAATCACGCTGATCGTGTCGATGCCGGAGGGCATATGCTCAAACGTGATGTGGTTCTCATCAAAGGCCTCGAGCAGCCTGTGACAAAACCCGATCTGCGCGTTCATGCGGTTCTTTGCGATACTGACCGCCGCGAAGCCCTTGCGGCCCGCGATCCCGGTGATCGGAATCTCCTGCTCCGGGCTCAGAGCCTTACAGATCACCGTGCCCTTCTCCTCCGGGAGATTCGTGTTGCGGATGTGGATCGGGATCCCCTCCCTGCGCGCCGGGTAAACCGCATCCTCGTGCAGCACGGCCGCCCCGCGGTAAGAAAGCTCCCGCAGCTCCGCGAAGGTCATCGCATCGATCTTCCTCGGATTCCCGATGATCGCCGGATCCGCCAGCAGGAAACCGGAGACGTCGGTCCAGTTCTCATACAGCTCCGCCTGCACGGCCCGCGCCACGAGCGCCCCTGTGACGTCCGAGCCGCCCCGCGTGAACGTGTGGATCTCCCCAGAATCGTCCGCCCCGTAAAAGCCCGGGATCACGGCACGCTCGGCCCGCGCGAGCCTCCCCCGCAGGAAAAAGTTCGTCCGCTCGTCCTCGAAATGCCCGTCCTGGCCGAAGCGCACGACCTCCGCCGCGTCCACAAACTCAAATCCCAGGTAATCCGCCAGCAGCAGTCCGCAGAGATACTCGCCCCGGGACGCCGCGTACGCCTCCCCGGCGCCCTTCGAAAACGCGTACTCGATGCGCTCAAATTCCCTGTCCAGCGAAACGGAAAGCCCCAGTTCGTCGATGATCTCCTGGTAGCGCGCCCGGATTTTTTTCCGGATCGCGATTCCGCTTTTACCCTGGCTGATCTGCGCGTAATATTCGTACAGAAGATCCGTCACTTTCTCGTCCGACCCGAAACGCCTCCCCGGCGCGGACGGCACAATGTAGCGCCTGCTTGGGTCACTCTCTATGATCTTCTTCACTTTCCGGAACTGCCTCGCGTCCGCGAGCGAGCTCCCGCCGAATTTTGCGGCAATCACTCTTTCGACACTCATTCGTCTGCTCCTTTTGCCCGTGTATTCATTTACGATCTGATCTTATTATACGCATCCATTTCGGAATGTCCAGAAAAAACAACACACAGAAGACGCCGTTTTCGCAAAACGGATATCTCAGCTTTTTCGATAAGGAATGCCGTCATGGCTGAGCGGACAAATTCACTTGACAACGATGTAGATTTTATATAATCTATAAAGGAATTCAGGGATCCCGTTGATCTCTCATCTAAAGGAGGAAAAGAAAATGAAGAAAACTGCAACCAGACTCTTACTGCTGATGCTGCTGATCTTTGCGGTATCGCCCGTCTCTGCCCACGCCGCGGGCAAGAAAGCTGTCTACAAAGCGTACACCAACTGGATGAACTCGAAGGAGGCGTCAAAATACAAAAAGTTCTGCCTTGTAGAACTGGACTCCGACAAGATACCGGAGCTGATCGGAGTCTATAACAGAACAGGGTATCCCGGAATCAATAATTATATCATCTGCTCCTACTCGGGCGGAAAAATTGTCAAAAGAGCCTTTCAGGACGCCGCAGGCACAGGCGGAGCACGCATAACTATCAGCTACGTCCCTCGCAAAGGGAAGCTTGTCTCCTGTCAAGGTCATTCCATGAGTCCTGTCGATGATTATATCGTTTACAAATGGAAGGGCGGACAGTGGAGGAACGCCGGCCAGGGAACAAAAAATTATATCAGCGGAAAATGCACATGGGGCAAAAAGTCCATGAGCAAATCAAAATTCGATAAAAAAGTATCCGCAAAGAACTCCAAACCGTTCTTCGAGTTAACATTCATTTCCAAAGCAAAGATGCGGAAAAAGCTGAAATAATCACCCGCAAAAACACCTCCGGGCGGCCGTCTGTACAGGCCTGCCCGAAGGTGTTTTCTTTTACAAATGCAGATATCTCCCCAGCATCTCCCCGACGGTCTCTTCGATCTCGTCGATGATGTGCGCGCAGCGCCGCTTTCCCATGCCTGAGCGGAAATAATTCTTAGTCGGGAAAAACACCTGCTTCCGAAGCGGCAGCGAAAACGGGCTGATAGAAAAACCGTTCTCAAGCCAGCTGTCCTCATACGCAAAAGCGACCCGGCGATCCGCCGTCGTCGCCAGCGTCCCCACCAGATCCCCTTTGTATCGTACCTGTAACACCTTACTGGTTCTCACGGATAACCTCCTGAATATCCAGATATACTACCTGCGTAAACAGCTTGCGCAGCTCCTCCGCGCAACCCAGGGCCATCGCAATCTTCGTGAGCGACAACAGCGAAATCTTGCCTGTGGCCTCAAAGCGCTTGACCGAACCAAAGCTGACGCCGCTCATCTCGCTCAGCCTCTCCTGGGAGATCGCGCGCCTCTTCCGTATCCTGCGGATTCGCTGCGCAAGCTCCTGATCCAGCTCCTCCGCCGTCTCCCAGACGTAATCATCTTCAAAGTAATTCACCGCGGCCTCCTGCTTTCGCTTCATTATATTAGATAATATATTATACAAAATACAATAAATTAAATAATATTAGATAAAAAATTATCTATATCCATTATAACGAATCTGCCTCAAAATGTCCAGAACAAACTGCGCAAAGACGCAAGAAAGAGACGCCTCCCAAAGGAAACGTCCCTTGTCTCTTTCTTTCGTCTAGTTCGGAAAATTCTTCCACGACATCACGTTATTGTCACGAAATCCTCTTCCACAACACCGCGATATTCTCACGAAGATTTCTTCCGCGACATCACGATACTCTGGATCACGAGGAACAGGCAGAGCATACCGGCGGTCGTGATGCCGATCCACCACGCCTCGTCGAAACCGGCCGAGGACACGATGTTCTGGATTGTGCTCAGGGACAGCACGCCGAAGAGCGTACCGATGATGTTGCCGACGCCGCCCGTCAGCAGCGTGCCGCCGATGATGGACGAAGCGATCGCGTCCATTTCAAATCCGCTCCCGTTTGCCACAGAGCCGGAGCCGCGGATCATAAACAGCACATAGCCGCCGATGCCTGCCAGCAGTCCGCAGAGCAGATGGGCGAGAAACTTGGTCCGCTTCACGTTGATGCCGAGCATCAGAGCGCTCTGCTTGTTGCCGCCGACCGCGTAGAACGCGCGCCCAAGCTTCGTCCACTTGAGCAGGATGAACATCAGCACTACCACAAGCAGCGCGACAATCACACCGATCTCGATGTACGCGTCCACATAGATTCCCTTGCGGTTCACGCTTCCGAGTCCCGGAACGATGATTCTCGTGTTCTTCAGCTTTGTGAACGCCTCATTTGCCACGTTGAACGGAGCCGTACGCACGATCGTCGTCATGCCGCGCGCGAAGAACATACCGGCCAGCGAAACGATGAACGGCTGAATGTCCAGGTACGCGACCAGGAAACCGATGACTCCGCCAAACGCCATCCCGATCGCCAGAGCGATCAGAATCGATACGAAGATATTGCCTCCCATCTCGTCCAGATAGACCGCGCAGCACATACTGATCAGCGCCATCTGTCCGCCGAGGGAGATATCGATGCCGCCGGTGATCATGACGAGGCTCATGCCGCACGCCAGAATGATCAGCGCCGCGTTCGAGTTCAAAATGTTCAGGAACGCCTGCGGACGCAGGAAACCGCCCTTGAGAAACAGGATCGCGCCGATGTACATCGCGAAGAAGATCACGATCGTGATCAGAAGCAGAAGGTTGGAATCCGAAAGCTTTTTCTTATTTTTCATATCAGCCAACCTCCTTTGTATGTGCTTTTCTGCTCTTCCACATGGAAGAAAGCTTTTCTCTCACTGTCGGAGCGCTCGCCACGACGAGGACGATCACGACGACCGCCTTGTACGCCGGCAGGGCGTCCGAGGAAACCTTGAAGCGGTAGAGTGTCTGCGTGAGGAACTGGATCACGTATGCGCCCAGAATCGACGCCACCATGCTGAACTTACCGCCGCTCAACGCGTTGCCGCCGAGCGCGACCGCGAGGATCGCGTCCATCTCGATGTCCTTCGCGATGACCGAATAGTTGATGGTCGAAAGGCGGCTCACCTTGATGAAACCTGCCACTGCCACGCAGAGGCCAAGGATTACGAAGCTTAAGAACTTGATGAACGTAGGGTTCAGGCCGTTTAAGCGGGCGGATTTCTCATTGATACCGACCGACTGCGTATAGAGCCCGAGCGTCGTGAACTTCAGCACCAGCGCCATCACGATCATGCATGCGGCAGCGATGAAGATCGGCGTCGGGATCGGAATTCCCGGAATAAACCCTCCGAAATAGCCGAACTCCGGCTCGCTGATGATCGGAAGCTCATTGTTGTTGATCCAGGCCGCGATCGAACGCCCTGCCGTGTAGAGGATCAGCGTTGCGACCATGGGCTGAATGTGGAAATACGCGACCAGTATGCCGTTGAACGCGCCGAAGAGCATCGCCACGACACAGCCGATCAGAAACGCCACGATGATCGGCGCCTGCATGGTCTCCGGGTGGGAGCCGGCATTGCCGCAGAGCACACGGAGTATCACGGAACCGGCGATCGCCATCGCCGCGCCCACGCTGATATCCTGTCCGCCGGAGGCCGCCGTCACCAGCGTCATGCCGATCGCCAGGATCGCCAGCTCTGAACCGAAGTCAAGGATCGTGATCGGATATCCGGAAAGGATCATGTTGCCCGCGTTGTTTGTGCCAAGCGAGATCTTGAAGAATGAAGGCCCTGCGATCAGATTGACAATGACAAGGAGCAGAAGCGCCGCGAGCGGGATGAAGATCTGATTCCGCACCAGCCTGGTCAGCAGCCCTGCCGCGTCCGTTTTCTTTTTCGTGTCACTCATGTGCCTCACCTCCCGCTATCGTACTCATAATCTTGTTCTGCGTCAGATCGTCGCCGGAAAGCTCGCCCACGACCTTGCGGTCGCGCATGACGACGAGCCTGGAGCAGGTGCGAAGCATCTCGTCCGTCTCCGAGGAGATGAACGTCACGCTCATGCCCTCCGAGGCAAGCTTGAGCACCAGCTTCTGAATCTCAATCTTCGTGCCGATATCGATGCCTCGCGTCGGCTCGTCGAGAATCAGGTATTCCGGATGCATCAGCAGCCAGCGCGCGAGAATAACCTTCTGCTGGTTGCCGCCGGAAAGCGACTTGATCGGCGTGTCCGCCGAGGCTGTCTTGATCTCGAGCAGCTTGATATACTCATCTGCAAATTCGTACATTTTCGCCTTTGAGAAAGGCTTAAAGAAGCCCTGCAGCACCTGCAGCGCGAGAACGATATTGTCGCGCACCGACAGGTCTCCGATAATGCCGTCCACCTTGCGGTCCTCCGGCAGGTAGGCGATTCCGTTCTTCATCGCGTCGATCGGCTTGGCGATCTTAACCTGCTTACCGTTCTTCTTCACCGTTCCGCCGATCACCCTGTCCGCGCCGAAAATCGCGCGCACGCACTCGCTTCGGCCGGAGCCGAGCAGCCCGGTGAAACCGTTTACCTCGCCCTTCCACGATTTTCCAGCCTTCATAATGGGTTCCGGACTGTGCCTGCCGCAGGGCATATTCCTTGATGTCGTTTGCCCATGCCGCCAGGTCATCCGCCCTTGCGAGGATCGCGGCGATCTCCCTGTCTTCCAGCTTTTCCGGCATTTCAAAATCATATCTTGCAAGCTCCAGGTTGTATTCGGCGCGCCTGCGGCAGTCCGCTTTGACTTTGCAGAACTGGCAGTGGTCCCCTGCCTGAAATTCGCCTTCGCCGTTCCAGGCGAGAAGCGCCGTGGGCTTCAGGTATTCTTCCGCCCACTGGAGCAGGGCGTCTTTCCCGATGGTGAAGGTGCTGATGTTTTCACGGCGGGGCTGGAAGATGGTCATCTTTACGGATTCAATATCGTAGATGCCGTCATAAGTGTCCAGCGCGCCCAATGCGTAGCACATCATCTGGGGGTTGTCCTGCGCCTCAACCAGGATGCCGGTGCCGTATTTGAAATCTATGATCTGGAGCACTTTGTCCGCCACGATCAGGCAGTCGCCTGTCCCGAAGCCGTCCGGCACCCATCTGGAGAAATCCAGCCTCTGCTCCACCAGAACGATGGGGTCTTTGCAGAGCGCTTTTGTCTCCTCCAGCTGTTCGGACACGTAGGAGCAGTACTGGTC
>CANQWV010000106.1 GCA_947627645.1 uncultured Lachnospiraceae bacterium
AAAAATTCTGGGATCCGGGGATTCTGGGCAATTATCTGACGGCCTCATTCCCTGCCGGCTCCCCGGGAACGCAGGAAAAGGGAAAAGGTCAGCCCGCAAAGCCCCAGCTTGAGCAGCGTGATGAGCTCGATCCCATACGGAAGTAAATCCCTAGGGAACGGCATCAAAAGCAGGTTGAACGGACTCATCAGATAATACGCGGAAAATCCCGCCATATCCCCGCCGATCGTTTTGGAAAAGCTGTAAAAAAAACCGTGGTTTCCTTTTATGATTTCTTTCAGATAGGAAAAATAGTGAATGTACTGATTATAGAGATCGATCGTCAGAACGCTCTTCTTCCCGAACGGTGCAATCCCCATCATGCAATAGATCAGGAGCATCACCGCAACAGGAAGCGCAAACGCACAAATATATTCCAAACCGCTATGTTTCCGCCTCATAGCCCTTTCCTTCCTCAAAGCATCCTCCGAAATGCCCATCTGTCCGCAGTGTGGTGTCACTGCAAATAGTCTGACACTTCTTCGTTGTTCTATGGTATACGATTACAGACAGCAAGTCAAGAAGCATTGTCTTTTTGCCTGTTTTCTGGTATGATAAGTTCGTTTCTTTTTCTATATCTATTTTCGCTGGAGGGGATTTCATCATGGCACTTGACGGAATCGTTATCGCAAATATCGTCACAGAATTAAATACAGCCCTCGCAGGGGCGCGCATCAGCAAAATTGCCCAGCCGGAGACGGACGAGCTGCTCTTCACGCTCAAGGGGAACAGCGGGCAGCAGAGACTTCTGCTCTCCGCCGGGGCCAGCCTGCCGCTGATCTACCTGACCGCCGCGAACAAGCCGTCGCCTATGACCGCGCCGAATTTCTGTATGCTGCTGCGCAAGCACATCGGAAACGGGCGCATCGTGCGGATCTGGCAGCCGGGGCTCGAGCGCATCATCCATTTTGAGATTGAGCACTACAATGAGATGGGCGACCTCTGCCGTAAGGAGCTGATCCTGGAGCTGATGGGCAAGCACAGCAATCTCATCTTCTGCGACGACAAGGGCATGATCATCGACAGCATCAAGCATGTGTCCGCACAGACCAGCTCCGTGCGCGAGGTGCTCCCGGGACGCAGCTATTTTGTCGCCGTGACGCAGGAAAAATGCGATCCCCTTGCGACATCCGAACAGGAATTTTGCGCGGCAGTCTTCTCAAAGCCAATGCCGCTTTCCAAAGCCATCTACAATTCTTACACCGGCGTCAGCCCGGTGATCGCGGAGGAACTCTGCCACCGCGCCGGCCTCGAATCCGCGCAGAGTGCGAACACAATAGAAGAGCTGGGACAGCTCCACCTGTACCGTCAGTTCGAGCTGCTCATGGAGGACGTGCGCGAACAGCGCTTCGAGCCTGCGATCATCTACGACCGCGACCACACGCCGGTCGAGTTCTCCTCCGTGCCGCTTACGATGTACGCGGATCTGGAGCAGGCGCGTTTCGGCTCCGCCTCAGAGATGCTCGAACAGTATTTCGCCCTGCGCAACACCGTGACGCGCATCCGCCAGAAGTCCTCGGACCTGCGGCGCATCGCGACAACGGCGCTCGACCGCTGCCGCAAAAAATACGAGTTGCAGAGCCGCCAGCTGAAGGACACGGAAAAACGTGAGAAATACCGGATCTACGGCGAGCTGATCAACACCTACGGCTATGGTGTCGAGCCTGGCGCAAAGAGCTTCGAGGCGCTGAATTATTATACGAACGAACCGATAACGGTACCGCTCGACGGCAGCCTGAGCGCACACGAGAACGCGCAGAAATATTTCGACAAGTACAACAAGCTGAAGCGCACCTACGAGGCGCTGTCCGAGCATATTCAGGAAACCGAGGCCGAGATTGCGCAGCTGGAATCCATCTGCACCTTCATGGATATGGCGCTCTCGGAGGACGATCTCGTGCAGGTGCGCGAGGAGCTGACCGACGCGGGCTACATCCGCCGCAAATATACCGGCAAAAAAGTAAAGATCACCTCAAAGCCCTTCCACTATATTTCCTCGGATGGCTTTGACATCTATGTCGGGAAAAACAATTACCAGAACGATGAGCTGACCTTCAAGCTCGCCGGAAACAGCGACTGGTGGTTCCACGCCAAAGGCGCGCCCGGCTCGCACGTCATCGTAAAAACAAACGGCCAGGAGCTCCCTGACCGCACATTTGAAGAGGCCGCCCGCCTGGCCGCGCACTATTCGCGCAACCGCGGCGCCGAGAAAGTCGAGATCGACTATGTCGAAAAAAAACACGTGAAAAAGCCGAACGGCGCAAAACCAGGCTTCGTCGTATACTACACAAACTATTCCATGATGATCGGCTCCGATATCAGCGGGATACAAGAGGACTAGCGCATCCTTCGCGCGCCGCGCCTGCACGTCTCATTGCTGATGTGCAAATACACGCATCATCTCACGGGTGAGACTGACGCCGTCGTCCGCCGGGACTTCGGCGCGCGGACACCAGACCGCCTCAGCGAGCTCGGACGCGTCGAGCGTAATCTTATCCGGACCGTCCAGCTCCGCGAAAAATCCCATCAGCAGCGTGCCGGTGAAAGACCAGGGCTGACTTTTGTAATAGCGAAGATTCTTCACGCGAAGCCCCGTCTCTTCCATCACTTCCCGGGCAACGGTCTCCTCGATCGTCTCTCCGATCTCGGCAAATCCCGCAACCAGAGCATATTTTTTATAGGAGCGCCCTGCGTAGCGGGTCAGCAGCAGCCGGTCTCCATCCGTAACCGCCACGATGATGGCCGGAGAGATCTTGGGATACTCCTGCAATCCGCACTCTGGGCAGCGCATCATGCGTTCCTGCTCATCGTGCATCATCGCATGACCACAGCGCGGGCAGAACCGGCGACTCAAATACCATGAGGCCAGCTGGTATCCCGTCACTCCCGCAAACGCAATTTCACGCGGGCAGGCAGCGCGCAGACTGTCAATCGGCCGCCAGGACAAACATTCTTCTGCATCTGCCGCTCCCACCTCTGCTCCTGTATCCGCAGCTTCGCTTTTCTTCCCTGCTTCCGCAAGATTCTGCCGCGTATTCTCAGCGGCCCCGGCATCTCCCCGGACCGGACAGCCAGTCAGATCCAGCGACGCCAGCTCCGGCAGCCAGAAGTACTCTGTCTCGTCGATTGCAAACAGATAAACCGGTGAGAACGCAAACCCAGAAAACACAGACGCATTGTCGTCCAACAGTTCCGAACCAGACCGTCTCGAATCAGCCGGCTTTGCATTCGAAGCTTTCGCAGCCAGAAGCTCCTCCGCCTCACGATAGCTCAGAAAGGCGAGCCCCTTTCCGCTTTCTTTCATCAGAAGTTCCTTGTCCCTGTAAGCAAGAACAATGCTCTCTGACTTCGGAACTGCATTCTTATATTCGTTGTGAAATCTGGATTTTCCTATTTCTTGTATCATCCTATCTTCCTCTACTGCAAAAGAGCAGGAAAAGCCTGTCCTTTCCTGCTGGTTTTACATTGGTTTTGCATTGGTTCTACATTAGCTTTGCATCGATCCTGCTGGTTCCCCTGGCTTCAAACTGCGGTTAGCCTGGCTGCCCTGCCCATAATTACGCCCATGTGAACTCTTCCGCCGTCGTCTGCCCGACCTCGCGCGGGGTCTTCACGCCTTCCGCAGCAGCCTGATCGGCCTCGTCCCGATACTCGCGCACCTCCACGCAGAAGCAGCGGTAATCTCCCACAACATAATGATAAATGTCTTTGTACTCCAGCGCGGAATCATCCACGATCACGATATACAGGTAGTCCTTCGCCTGCGTGTAGATCGCGCTCGTGCTGATCTGCGCGTTGACATTGGCATAGAGCAGATTGTTCGTCAGCATATCACGCAATTGCTCATACTCAAGCACCGAGTAATTCGTATCCATATAGCTGCAGGCGATCGTAGAAGTGTCTTCCAGCTCTAGGCAGGAATCCATCTTATACACGGTCTTCTCGCTCGTGCTCGCGTCAGAATCCACGGACCACCCCTCCGCCACGGAATAAGTTCCGGGCAGGGAAGCGTCTGCAAAATCCGACGACGCTATATCAGCCGACGCATTCGCAGAATCCTGCGAAAATCCATCCGTCAGAGCCGCCAGAGCGTCCGTGTTCTCAAGGCCTGCCTCCCCGAAATAAGAATCGTCCGGATATGCAGAGCCCTCGATCCAATTGCCCCATTCATCATAGTTGCCGGACTGCTCCTCCGCCTGCAGAACGCCTCCCATGCAGACAGACAAGCATACAGACAGACACACAGCTGCAAGCGCCCGCGCCGTCAGTCTTCTCTTATTCGCACGAACCGTTCTTCTCATAATCGCGTCATCTCCCAATCAATCTTCTCAAAAGCATCTCCGCAATCGCGTTTCTGTATCAAGTATAATCGTATTCTGTTCATTTGTCACGAAAGGTTTTCTTAATTTTCTTCTTAATTTTGTTCTCAGCTTGCCGAAAAACAGATTTTCTTCAGATCCGCACCCCGCTTGATGGCGACAAAAAGAGCTGCTGTCAAAAATGACAACAGCCCTATTGTCTTTACCTCGCGTAATCTACTGCTCTGCTTTCTCGGATCACACTTACCTTGATCTGTCCCGGATATTCCAGCTCGGCTTCGATCTGCTTCGCAATGTCTCTCGCCAGGAGCACCATATCCGAATCGTTGACCTGATCCGGAACTACCATTACCCGAATCTCTCTACCTGCCTGAATCGCAAAAGATTTCTCTACACCCTTGAAGGTGTTTGTAATATCCTCTAACTGTTTTAATCTGTTCGTATATGTTTCGAGCGTTTCACGTCTTGCACCCGGACGGGCTGCCGAAATCGTATCCGCAGCCTGCACGATGCAGGCGATCAGTGATTCTGCCTCAACATCGCCATGATGAGATTCCACCGCATTCACAACGATCGGCGACTCCTTATACTTCTTGCAGAGATCCGCACCGATCTGAATGTGGGAACCTTCGATCTCATGATCGATGGATTTGCCGATATCATGCAACAATCCGGCACGCTTTGCCATCCTGACATCCACTCCGATCTCGCCGGCAAGCAGCCCTGAGAGCTGCGCCACCTCGATCGAATGCTTCAGTGCATTCTGACCATAACTTGTCCGGAACTTCATACGGCCAAGTAAGCGTACTAATTCCGGATGAATCCCGTGCACGCCGACTTCCAGCGTGGCGTTTTCTCCTTCCTCCCGGATGATCGCTTCTACTTCTTTTTGTGCCTTTTCCACCATTTCTTCAATTCTGGCCGGATGGATTCGGCCGTCCACAATCAGCTTCTCAAGGGCGATTCTCGCCACTTCTCTTCTGATCGGATCAAAGCCCGACAGAATGACTGCCTCGGGAGTGTCATCAATGATCAGATCCACACCCGTCAACGTCTCAAGCGTACGGATGTTACGACCCTCTCGTCCGATGATCCTTCCCTTCATCTCGTCATTCGGGAGCTGCACCACAGAGATCGTCGCCTCTGCAACGTGATCCGCAGCACATTTCTGAATCGCTGTGACCACGTATTCCTTTGCTTTTTTGCCTGCGTCCTCTTTTGCTCTGCTCTCAAGCTCCTTGTAGAGCTTGGCGACATCGATTTTTACTTCATCTTCAACAGTTTTTAAGAGATATTCTTTTGCTTGTTCAGAGGTAAGTCCTGAGATTCTTTCGAGTTCCTGGATTCTTTGTCCGAGAAGCTTTTCCGCTTCTGCGTTCTTCTTCTTTAACTCTTCTTCCTTCGCTGTGATACCAGTTTCTCTGCGTTCCAGAGCTTCTGCCTTCTTGTCGACGCTCTCTTCCTTCGACAAGACGCGCTTCTCAAAGCGCTGCAATTCTGTACGGCGTTCTCTCGTCTCTTTTTCCAACTCATTCTTCGTCTTCAAAGATTCTTCCTTCGCTTCCAGAAGTGCCTCACGCTTCTTCGACTCTGCAACCTTCAGCGCGTCGTCAATGATCTGTCTCGCTTTCTCCTCGGCGCTGCCGAGCTTCGCTTCCACTACATTCTTTCTGTAGTTGATCGCGACGAACGCTGAAATAGGAACGGCAATGATCAAGGTTACCACAACAGCAATAATGAGCATTACTGGTCCAGGCACAGGAGCACCTCCTTATTCAATTTTCATTGTCCGTAAACAACACATCAATTTTATACTGTTTTAGGAATTATGTCAAGCGGAAACGCGCCGATCGCCCAAATTCAGTTTTCAGTTTTCACCTGGTTCTGTTTTCAGTTTTCGAAATACCTGCCTGTTTTCTGCCCTCAGGCAAAAGACTCTCCTTCCATATCCTCCTGCATCGCTTTTCGGATTGCCGGAAGTGGATAGCCTCTCCGGAGCAGGAAACGGATTGTGCGCTCCGTCTCGCTTCGGTCTGCCTGTCCGGCTGAATAGTGCTTTTTCACCAGAAGATCCCGGATCTGCCTCTCCTCATCCGGGGTGTCCGTCTGCTGCAGCGCTTCCTGAAAATCTCCGGGAGACACGCCCCGCTGATACAGCTCCTGCTCCAGCCTGCGCAGGCTCTTTCCGCTCTTTCGGCATTCGATATAATTCACGGCGTAGCGCACGTCGTCTATATAATGGAAGCTCTTCACATACGCAACCGCCTGCTCTGCGATGTCTTCCGGATATGACAATTCAGCTAGCTTTGCACGAAGCTGCTGCTCTGTGCGATCCATACGCTGCAGATAATTCATCGCGCAGAGCTTCGCCCTTCTGGGAAGCAGCTCTCCCAGAATCCGCGTCTCCAGCTCCGGTGCAAACGCCCCGCCTTCGCAGATTCCGAACTCCTTCAGCTCTTTCTTGTAAAGCGGAAAGCTGCATCCGCTTTCCAGGCACACAAGACATCTCCCTCCGCTCAGCGTCTCAATCCTGTCTATAAGCCCCATCGATCCCTCCGCCGCTCTCTCCCGGCTTGCGCCACCTTATTATATCTATTGTGCATCCTGTTCCACGCCCTTGCCCGGTGCGTCAGCCGCGCCCTGGGCTTCCACAAGCCCATACTGTTCGCGCACTTTCCGCTCGATCTCCTGCATCACTTCCGGATGCTCCGCCAGATACTGCTTCGCATTTTCACGGCCCTGGCCGATCTTCTCTCCCTCGTAAGCATACCAGGCTCCGCTCTTATTCACCACATTATTATTCGCCGCCAGGTCAAGGATATCGCCCTCTCTGGAAATGCCCTTGCCGAACATGATATCAAACTCCGCCTCCTTGAATGGCGGTGCGATCTTGTTCTTCACGACCTTGATGCGCGTCCTGTTCCCAATGACCTCCCCGCTCTGCTTAAGCGACTCGATCCTGCGCACATCCAGACGGATGGACGAGTAGAACTTGAGCGCGCGTCCTCCGGTAGTTGTCTCCGGATTGCCGAACATGATGCCTACCTTCTCACGAAGCTGGTTGATAAACACGACCGTGCAGTTCGACTTGCTGATCACGCCGGTCAGCTTCCGCAGCGCCTGCGACATCAGCCTGGCCTGAAGGCCTACATGGGAGTCGCCCATATCCCCATCGATCTCCGCTTTCGGTACGAGAGCCGCCACAGAGTCCACAATGATAATGTCCACAGCCCCGGACCGAACCATTGTCTCAGTGATCTCCAGCGCCTGCTCTCCGTTGTCTGGCTGGGAAATGTAGAGATTGTCGATATCGACGCCGATGTTGCGCGCATAGACTGGATCGAGCGCATGCTCCGCGTCAATAAAGCCAGCAATCCCTCCGCGCTTCTGCACCTCAGACACCATGTGCAGCGCCACCGTCGTCTTGCCGCTCGACTCCGGGCCATAGATCTCTATGATACGCCCCTTCGGGATCCCCCCAAGCCCGAGCGCAATATCCAGGCTCAGGGAACCCGTGGGAACCGTTTCGATATTCATGTTGGCGCCCGTGTCGCCCAGCTTCATCACAGCGCCTTTGCCAAACTGCTTTTCGATCTGCGCAAGCGCAGCGTCCAATGCCTTTAATTTATCTTCCTGTGCCATATTTCTTCTCCTTGTCTCGAACTTATGTTCGTATCTTGTTCTATCCTATTACATTTTGCATCCCTTGTCAAGCAAATCTTTGCTTACAGCTGCATCCCCGGCGTTCCCGGCGTTCCCGGCGTTCCCGGCATTCCGGCACTCCGGCATTCCCGATATCCCCGGCGTCCTCTCCCGCCTGTTTTCTTCAGCATATTATTATTTGATTTCTCATTCGCTTTATTCAGCGCTTACTATTTTTATATATATGCTCATATTATCAATATTGCAAGCATATGTCAATTACTTTTTTGAAAAACAGGCTCTTTTTTAACGGACAAAGGCCCCGCCAGATCAGCGGTGTACGCTACGCCGGATATGGAAAGCTCGTCCATCAGACAGGGGCCCTGCGAATTCGATATCCCGCAGGACGGGCATATGCCTGTCTGCGGCCTATGCCATCCCTGCTATGATCCCGATCACAGTGCCCCTCTGCTGCTGTTCTCTTTATATTTAATTCCATATCTGCATCTTTTCTGATATTTATCCCTGCATCTGTTTGCCTGGCTTTTCTCTTTATCAATCTATCTGCCCAAATTCATCTCTGTATCTATCCTCTTATCTGAATTTATCTCTCCATTTATCTCTTTGTCCAAATTTGTCTCTATATCTATCTTTTTGTCCGAATTTATTTCCGTATCTGTCTTCTTGTCTGAATTTCTTTCTGCATCCGTCTATTTATCCGGATTTATCTTTGTATCTGTCCCTGAAGCCCTACATGAAAATCCGCTTGATATCGTTGAACATCACAACCACCATCAGCAGCATCAGCAACATCAGACCCGCGAAATGTACCTTTGCCTCCAGCTCCGGGTCGACACGCTTTCTGCGAATGGCCTCGATGATCAAAAACACCAGCCGCCCCCCGTCGAGCGCCGGAAGCGGCAGCAGGTTCATCACTTTCCATACTTTGCGACGCCCCTACATCACCCTAAAATGG
>CANQWV010000107.1 GCA_947627645.1 uncultured Lachnospiraceae bacterium
GCATACGATATCGGCCGGCAATATATGACAAGCGGGCCGGGGGAAGGCTTCCGAATCTGGTGCGGGAGCGGATGCGCCGTTCAGTAGGGCAGTACGTCGCACGCGTTAAGTGCACAAGAGTGGCAGACAAGGGCGTCTGCAATGCGGGTGGTACCGCGGATATATTCATATGGAATTATCATATCCGTCCCGGAATATCATAGGATGTTCCGGGACTCTTTGCGTCCCGGAACGGAGAGGAGAACATTATGGAATTTTTATCTGGAGTATCAAAAAAGGAGACCTTGGAGCTTGACGAGTTGCTGAAGCCGGAGCGCATCGGCAGCGTGGTGAGGGTAAACGGAGCCGTGCACACGGTGCGCGACATGGGCGACGTGGTGTTTGTCGTGCTGCGCAAGCGCGGCGGACTGCTGCAGTGTGTGTTCGAGGAGGGCACATCGAGCCTTGCCGCGGAGAAAATCCGCGAGGCGCAGACGGTGGAGCTTGTCGGCACGCTGTCCGCGGACGAGAGGGCGCCGCACGGCGTCGAGCTGCGCGTAACGGAGGGGGAGATCCTCACGACGCCGTACGATACGCTGCCGCTGCCGATCGGCAAGTGGAAGCTGAAGACCTCGCTCGAGGCGAAGCTGAACAACCGCAGCATCGAGCTGCGCAACGTGCGCGAGCGCGCGAAGTTCCGCCTGCAGGAGGGCATCGTGCGCGGCTTCCGTGATTTCCTCTACAGCCAGCAGTTCACCGAGATCCACACGCCGAAGATCGGCGCAAAGGGTGCGGAGGGCGGCTCCAACATCTTCAAGCTGGACTATTTCCACCGCCCGGCGGTGCTGGCGCAGAGCCCGCAGTTTTACAAGCAGATGATGGTCGGCGTGTTTGACCGCGTCTTTGAGACCGCGCCGGTGTTCCGCGCCGAGAAGCACAACACGAAGCGCCATCTGAACGAGTACACGAGCCTGGACTTCGAGATGGGCTATATCGACAGCTTCGTCGATATCATGGAGATGGAGACCGGTTTTCTGCAGTACACGATGAGGCTGCTCGCGGAGAAGTACGCCGACGAGCTGCGCATCCTGAACGTCACGCTGCCGAATGTGGAGCAGATCCCGATGGTGCGCTTTGACCGCGCGAAACAGCTCGTCTCCGAGAAGTACGGCCGCCCGATCCGCAACCCGTACGATCTGGAGCCGGAGGAGGAGTCGCTGATCGGCAGATATTTCAAGGAAGAATATGGCGCGGACTTCGTGTTTGTGACGCACTACCCGTCGAAGAAGCGTCCGTTCTACGCGATGGACGACCCGGAGGATCCGACGTTCACGCTCAGCTTCGACTTGCTCTACGGCGGGCTGGAGATCACGACGGGCGGTCAGCGTATCCACGATTACCAGATGCTCCGGGACAAGATTGCGGCGCGCGGGATGTCGGAGGAGGGCATGGATCAGTACCTCGACACGTTCAAATACGGCATGCCGAAGCACGGAGGACTGGGAATTGGTCTGGAACGCTTGACAATGAAGCTGGTTGGGGAGGATAATGTAAGGGAAACTACATTGTTCCCGCGCGACCTGTCGAGACTGGAGCCGTGACAGACATATGCTGAAGCTACGGCGTGCATAGGTTCCCGGCGTATTTTGAGAGAAGCGGATTTAGGTGAAGAATTCTGCGCGGGAGAAGCTGCATGCTGTCGGACATGGAACGGACGGCAGCACTGCGTCGGAGGAGGATCATATGGAACGGTGTACGCTGTGCGGGGGCAGGCTCGTGAACGGGAGATGTACGGAGTGCGGGCTTGATAACACAAAGAACGACAAGAAATATCATCTGAATACTCACAATGAGAAATCTGCGGCGTTGTTTCACCGCGGGGACTGTGAGGACAATCTGAACCGGGACAACGGATACGGGGACAACTGGCCGTGGAAGCGGAAGAAGCAGCCTGCGACGGCCGGCCTGGAGCACTATCAGAGAAAAGGAACGGCCGCGGGAGCATATACGGAGGCGTCCTCACAGGCAGAGGCGTCGGGAGCTTCTGCACAGGCATGGACGTCGAAGACCCGGGCGGGAGCGGATACAGCAGGCGCGCGGACATCGGAATCTTCCGCGTCGACCTATGCGCCGCAGGGCACAGCGCGGAGCGTTTCCGGAGGCGCGGCCGCGGGTTCTGCTTCCGCGAGATCGGCCGCGGCGCGGCGCAGGGAATTGAAGAAGCGCAGCCAGACCGGCACGGTGCGCAGAAAGAGCGGGGCAGGCAGGTTCGTAAGACTCATCCTTATAGGCTTTCTTTTTGTGGCTGTCGTGTTCCCGATCGTGGCGCAGAAGGTGATTGAGTACAGGAGGATCCACGGCGGTTTCAGTATTTTCGGAGGAAGCGCCGTTCAGGACGAGGGGCCGGAGGCGGTCTCGTGGGACGAGGACGACGAAAGATATTACTTTAATATTCTGGATCCCGGCGTCTACGAGGTGGGCTGCGACATCCCGGCCGGAGAATACCAGCTTTGCTGTGTCGGGGAGAGCGCGGACGTGTACTGGCAGGACGCGGACGCGGACAAGTACGACTACACGGATCTGACGCTCTACTCGCCCGACCGGCAGGCGACGTACCGGGATTTCTGGGACGAGGACTGCCCGTACCATCAGTATTCCGACGAGATCACCCTGAGCGAAGGGATGCTGTTCGTGGTGGAAACGGGTCTTGACACCGAGGGTGTGGAGCTTGAGGGGCTCACCGATCCGGGGGCGGTCTGCAGGGAGCGCATGCCGCAGCCAGGACTTGAAGAAGTGCAGGTAACGGAGGGGCTGATCGCGGGAAAGGATTTCCCGATCGGCGTTTATAATCTGGTGCTGGACGATGCGGACGACGAGTACTCTTACGGTTCCATCAGCGTTCGGATCGATCGGACCGGCAAGACCATCAATGCGGGGGCTGACAGCTATCATCCGGTCTTCTGGCACATCCCGTTTACGGGAGGGGAAGAGATCAGGGTCATATACCAGAACGACAGCGGCGGGGCGCATTTTGTTCCGAGCTTCTGACGGTGTGTAAATCTGCGGCGCGTCTAAATACGCCGTATAGCATACCGTTTGGTCAGCTCGCGACTCTGCAAAGTATATACATTCGAAAAGTATGCGCGCCGGAAACTGCGAGGATAAAATTACCGCTTGGGTAGCTCGCAACTCTGCAAAGTTTATTTTTGAAAAGCGTGCGCGCCGGAAACTGTGAGGAAAAAATTACCGTATTTTGCGGCGGAGAATAGTGAAAGGAAGGAGAAGGGGTCCCGGAGGCTGTTTTGGAATCGTGTGACGGGATCTCTGAAGGAAAAGTCATGGCGAATATCATCAGTGATGAGACGATTGAGTACGTCGGGATTCTGGCGAAGCTGGAGCTTTCCGATGAGGAAAAGGAGCAGGCGAAGCATGACATCGGCCGGATGCTCGATTACGTCGATAAATTAAACGAGCTGGACACGTCGGGCGTCGAACCGCTCTCGCACGTGTTCCCGGTGCACAACGTGTTCCGCGAGGACGTGGTGACGAACGGGGACGAGCGGGAGAAGATTCTTGCGAACGCCCCGGAGGAGAAGGACGGCGCGTTTAAGGTGCCGAAGACGGTGGAATAGAGGAGAAAACATATGCAGCTGACAGATCTGACTGCCCTCGAGCTGGGCAGGAAAATAAAAGAAAAAGAAATCTCGGTCCGCGAGGCGGTGCAGGCGTCGCTCGACCGGATCGCGCAGACGGACGGCGCGGTGGGCGGCTTTGTGACCGTGGACGCGGAGGGAGCGCTCGCCCGCGCGGACGAGGTGCAGAAGGGGATTGACGCCGGGCAGTATACAGGGCTGCTCGCGGGCGTACCGGTTGCGGTGAAGGACAATATCTGCACGGAAGGACTGAAGACGACGTGCAGCTCGAAGATTTTGTACAATTTCGTGCCGACGTACTCGGCGGAGGCCGTTTTAAATATGAACAGGGCCGGGGCAGTGATCCTTGGCAAGACGAATATGGATGAGTTCGCGATGGGCAGCACGACGGAGACTTCCGCCTTCGGGCCGACGAGAAATCCGTGGAATCCGGATCATGTGCCGGGCGGTTCCTCGGGCGGCTCCTGCGCGGCGGTGGCGGCGTGCGAAGCTCCTTATGCGCTGGGCTCTGATACGGGCGGTTCGATCCGCCAGCCGGCGTCGTTCTGCGGCGTGACGGGGTTGAAGCCGACGTACGGAACCGTTTCCCGCTACGGGCTGGTCGCCTATGGCTCCTCGCTCGACCAGATCGGGCCGATCGCGAAGGACGTGTCAGACTGTGCTGCGATCCTCGAGATGATCGCCTCGTACGACCGGAAGGACAGCACGTCAATCGATCGGAGGGAGACAGATTTCACTTCCGCGCTGGTCGACGACGTGAAGGGTCTGCGCGTCGGAATCCCGTCCGACTATCTGGGCGAAGGCCTCGACAATGAAGTGCGCGCCGCGGTCATGAAGGCGGCGGACGTGCTGCGCGAAAAGGGCGCTGTGGTCGAGGAGTTTGACTTAAGCCTCGTGGAGTACGCGATCCCGGCCTACTATGTGATCGCGTCGGCGGAGGCGAGCTCGAACCTCGCGCGCTTCGACGGCGTGAAGTACGGCTACCGCGCAAAGGATTACGAGAGCCTGCACAATATGTACAAGAAGAGCCGCTCCGAGGGCTTCGGCGAGGAAGTGAAGCGCCGGATCATGCTCGGCTCCTTCGTCCTGAGCTCGGGCTATTACGACGCCTATTATCTGAAAGCACTGCGCACGAAGGCGCTGATCAGGCAGTCCTTTGACCGCGCGTTTGAGAAATACGATGTGATCCTTGCCCCGGCATCCCCGACGACCGCGCCGAGGCTCGGGGAGTCCTTAAGCGATCCGCTGAAAATGTACCTGGGCGATATTTACACGATCTCGGTCAACCTGGCCGGTCTGCCGGGCATCTCCGTGCCGGTGTGCACGGACAGCAAAGGGCTGCCGATTGGCGTGCAGCTGATCGGAGACTGCTTTAAGGAGAAGAATATCATCCGCGCGGCGTACGCATACGAGCAGGCGAGAGGGCGCTTCCCAGCCCCCGAGCTGAAAGCGTGCGGTACGTCAGCGGTCTGCAGAGAAAACGGTGATCGTGTAAGTGCGTGCGGTGCCGGCAATATGCAGGAGATACACGAAGCCGTGCCGGACAGTGTACAGAAAGTATGCAAGGGACACAGCGATTTGCGGCCGGCCTGCCCGGCGGCGAAGGAGGTGGGCTGAGATGGCGAAACAGTATGAGACGGTTATCGGGCTGGAGGTCCATGTGGAGCTCGCGACGAAGACGAAGATTTTCTGCGGCTGCTCCACCGCGTTTGGCGGCGCGCCGAACACCCACACCTGCCCGGTCTGCACCGGGATGCCGGGCTCGCTGCCTGTGCTGAACAAGCAGGTGGTGGAGTACGCGATGGCGGTCGGCCTCGCGACGAACTGCCAGATTCACCAGTATTGCAAATTCGACCGCAAAAATTATTTCTACCCGGACAATCCGCAGAACTACCAGATTTCGCAGCTCTATCTGCCAATCTGCCACGACGGCGGCGTTGAGATCGAGACCGCGGCCGGGAAAAAGGTGATCGGAATCCACGAGATCCACATGGAGGAGGACGCCGGCAAGCTCGTCCACGACGAGTGGGAGGATTGTTCGCTCGTGGACTACAACCGCAGCGGCGTGCCGCTGATCGAGATCGTGTCCGAGCCGGATATGCGAAACGCCGACGAGGTCATCGCGTACCTCGACAAGCTGCGCATGATCGTCCAGTATCTCGGGGCTTCGGACTGCAAATTGCAGGAGGGCTCGATGCGCGCGGACGTGAACCTTTCGGTTCGCGAGGTCGGCTCGGAGAAGTTCGGCACGCGCACCGAGATGAAGAACCTGAACTCGTTCAAAGCGATTGCCCGCGCGATCGACGGCGAGCGTGCCCGGCAGATCGAGCTGCTCGAAGAAGGCAAGCCGGTCATCCAGGAGACGCGCCGCTGGGACGACAACAAGGAGTATTCCTACCCAATGCGCTCCAAGGAGGATGCGCACGACTACCGCTATTTTCCGGATCCGGACCTTGTGCCGGTGGTGATCAGCGACGAGTGGCTGCAGGCGGTGAGAGATCGCCAGCCGGAACTGCGCACCGAAAAGCTGGCGCGCTACAAGCGGGAGTTCGACATTCCGGATTACGACGCCGGGATTCTCACCGAGTCGAAGCGTATGGCCGATATTTTCGAGGAGACGACCGCGCTGTGCGGCAAGCCGAAGAAGGTGTCGAACTGGCTGATGGGCGAGACGCTGCGCCTGCTCAAGGAAGAAAATATGGAGCCGGATGAGCTCGGCTTCTCCCCGGCCCATCTCGCGAAGCTGATCGAGCTCGTCGAAGCCGGGACGATCAACCAGACCGTCGCGAAAGAGGTCTTCGAGCGGGTTTTTTACGACAACGCCGATCCGGAGAAGTACGTCGAGGAGCACGGCCTGAAGACGGTCAACGACGAGGGCGAGCTGAAGCGCGTCGTCGAGGAAGTGATCGCGGCCAACCCGCAGTCCGTCGCGGACTACAAGGGCGGCAAGGACAAGGCGCTCGGCTTCCTCGTTGGGCAGACGATGAAGGCGATGAAGGGCAAGGCAAATCCGGGGGCGGTGAACAAGCTGCTGAAGGAGCTGCTGGGTTAAGGCGAATGCAGCTGATGGAGAGATTCGCCGGGTTAAGATGAATGAAACTGCGGGAGAGACCGGTCTGGTTCCCGCAGTTTTTAAATAAAATCGTTTTCTCTCTGGTAAAATGGCAGGATATCGTGTATCATAATAGCATACATGGTTTGTCTGGCATATTTTTAGTTTTTTCTGTTGAAGAAGGGGAACGCTATGTCCGGGAAGAAGAGAGCAATTCTGACGCTCGCCGCGGCCGCGGCGCTTATGCTGTGCGGCTGCTCGAAGAGCGTGCGCAACTATCAGATCGCCGAGTGCATTGGAACCGTTGGAAAATATGAGAACAACGAGCCGGTGGAGACGCCGAAGATGAAGGCGGAGCGGGAGATGAAGGAGTCGGAGGAGGCGCTGGCGAAGTCGCAGGAGAAGCTTCTGGCGCAGGCGGAAGAGCTCGCGAAGACCTATCATTACCAGGAGGCGGTAACGCTGCTCCAGAATTCTGAGGATCTGAAGGGCGACGAGCGTGCGGAAAAGGCGGTTGAGGACTATCAGAAAAAGCTGAACCAGATGTACACGTACGACGGCGCGATCGGGCATCTGTGCTTTACAAACCTTGTGGTGGACACGGACCGCGCGTTCGACGGGGATGAGTACGCCCCGGTCTACCGGCAGAATATGATCACGCTGGAGGAGTTTGAAAATATCCTGAACACGCTGTATGGGGACGGCTATATTTTGATCGACCTGCATACGCTCGCAGAGAAGACGGAGACGCTTGACGGCGACATCACCCTGATCGAGCGGGATCCGGTGATTCCCGAAGGGAAAAAGCCGATCATTATTTCGGTGGAGAATCTGAACTATGAGTCGGTGCGCAACGGCGACGGCGTGGCTACGAGGCTGGCGCTCGACAAGGACGGCAACGTGGGAGCCGTGTATACGGACGAGGGCGGCCACGATCTGATCGGCGCGTACGACGTCGTGCCCGCGCTGGAGCAGTTCATCGCGGAGCACCCGGATTTTTCTTTCCAGGGTGCGCGCGGGGTCATCGGTCTGTCCGGGACAAAGGGCGCGTTCGGCTACGCGGTCGAGGAAGGAAGCAGTCCGGATTATGAGAGTAATCAGCAGACGGTAAAGGCAATCGCGGACAAGCTGCGCGCGGACGGCTGGACATTTGCCACGGAGGGCTATGGCTATCTGGAGATGGGCAATCAGTCCTACGAGACGTTGCGCGAGGATATCACGAAGTGGCAGGACACGATCGGAGCGCTGATTGGGGAATGCGATACGCTGCTCTATCCGTATGGCTCGGAGGTAGATTATTCAACGGAAAAGGCGGCGCTTTTGTACAACCAGGGCTATTGCTACCTCGTCGGGATGTGGTCGGACGGCGATCACACAGAGGTGAATTCCAAGTATCTGCGCCAGACCCGCCGCACGATCACGGGCTATGTGCTCGAGAACTATCCGGGCAATTTCAGCACGTATTTCTCGACGTCGTCGATCCTGGACTCCGCGAGAAGGTAGAGATTTTTCCTTTACAAATAGAATTTTTTGGAGTATACTCGGGACAACATATAGTTTTTGCATGAAAAGGAAAGCACTAGATATAGTGAGTAATGAGGTAATTGAGCTATGTATGTGATCAAGAAAGACGGAACCCACGAGGAATTTAATGTTCAGAAGATCATTGTGGCGGTGAACAAATCTGCGACGCGTATCCTCTATAAGTTCACGGACGAGGAGCTCCAGTTCCTCTGCGATTTCGCGAAGGACAAGGCGAAATCCCTGGGCAAGGAGGGCATCACGATTCAGGAGATGCACAACATCGTCGAGGGCGCGCTCGAGGCGGTGAACCCGGCCGTGGCGAAGAGCTACCGCGACTACCGCAATTACAAGCTGGACTTCATCCACATGATGGACGACGTCTACACGAAGAGCCAGTCGATCCGCTACATCGGCGACAAGAGCAACGCGAACACGGACAGCGCGCTCGTGGCGACGAAGCGCAGCCTGATCTTCAACGAGCTGAACAAGGAGCTCTACCGCAAGTTTTTCATGACGCGCGACGAGCTGCAGGCCTGCAAGGACGGTTACATCTATATCCACGACCAGTCCGCGCGCCTGGATACGATGAACAGACAGCAGTTCAACGTCGGCGCGGTGAAGATGCC
>CANQWV010000108.1 GCA_947627645.1 uncultured Lachnospiraceae bacterium
TCATGTCCCTGGTCTTCGCCTTCATGTGGCCCGCGGTCGGCGTATCGAGCGCCGCGAGAATGTTCAGGAGCGTCGTCTTGCCGGAGCCGGATTCGCCCATGATTGCCACGTACTCGCCCTCCTCGACCTTGAACGACACATTCGAAAGCGCCTGCACCTGGTTCCCGCCGAAACGCGTCGTGTAGATTTTTTTCAGATTATTGACAGCCAGAATTTCCATCGTTATGCCTCCTCTTGAAATTTGCCGGAAGCATCAGCTTCAGAGGTAGCTTGGCAAGTCCGCGGTTACTGTTCGCTCCGTGCCCAGCGACGTGAAACTAGACCCTTAGTACAACAACGTTTCGCGATACACAGAAATGCTGCTTCGCTGTCCAAACACTCGACATCTGCGTCATAAGTGACAACACTTCGCGATGCACAGAAATGCTGCAGTCCTAAGCCCCATGCTCCCGGTACAGACATATTCTATCTGCGGGAAATCCTGTCCGCCATCGAATCAGCTTTCATTTTCCTTACATTATTGTAAGGTTGCGCGGTATCACTCAATCTCCAGTTCCGCGTTCTTCAAATCGATGCGCACCTCGGTGCCCTGCCCCGGCGTCGAGTCCACACTAATCCCATGCCCGAGGTTCGCGCAAATCCTGCTGCACAGGTACATTCCGATCCCACTCGCCTTTTTGTCGCTGCGCCCGTTATCCCCGGTGTAGCCCTTCTCAAACACGCGCGGCAGATCCTCCGGCGCGATCCCGATCCCGGTATCACGGATACACAGTGTCTTCGGCGCTTCCAGCGTGATCGCAATGCCGCCCTCATCCGTGTATTTCAGCGCATTGGACAGCACCTGCTCGATCACAAACAGCAGCCACTTTTCGTCCGTCACGACGCGCGCATCGAGCGGCTCATACTCCAATCGGAGCTTCTTTTGGATAAAGGTCGTCGCGTGCCGGCGCACCGCCTGCTTCACGATCTCATCCAGATCGTACTCGCGGATCACATAGTCCGTCGAGTTCGAGTCGAGCCGCAGATAGCACAGCACCATCTCCACGTACTGCTCAATCCGCCGCAGCTCCTCCCGGAGGGCGCGTATATTCGTCCCCGTCTGTTCTTCCTGCAGCATCAGACGCATCGCCGCGATCGGCGTCTTGATCTGATGCGCCCAGACTGTGTAATAATCAATCATCTCCCGGTAGCGCTGTTCCATCTCCTCGCGCAGCTCCCTGCGCTCCCGGCAGAGCAGGTTCAGAAGCTCCTGATAGTCCTCCTCCAGAAGTCCGGAAGGCGCCGGCAGATGTTCCAGAATCACATCCGGGTCGAAAACCTGGACGGATTGCTGTCCCCCGCTTTCTGAAACGCTTCCCCACGCGTTCTGCGTCCTTCCCGCATCCAGTCCTGTTCCCTCTCCTCCCTCTCGTTCACGCTTCCTCCCGTCGCCCCTTGCCCCTTCAAGACCGGCATTCAGAATATTGAGCCACCGGCTCAATTCCCTGTGCTTTAAGCAAAATTTTCCGTAGTCCAGCCCCAAAATAATCATACCAAAAAAGGCCCACAGCGCCGCCACATAAGCGACAGCGGAGACAGGCAGCTGGTACAGCGCAAAAATCACAGCGGCGATCACGCCAAAAAGCACCGCCGCCGCAATCCCCTTTCTATGTAATTTCAAATATGAACGAAGCACAAAGCATTCCCCGCTTTCTTTCCTGTACTTTTCTGTGCTTTTCTGAGCGTTTCAGTTTTTTTCAAAATTTTTCTGTGCGTTCTTCTGTCTCTTCCACCCTTTTCCAGTTCAAACCTTCACACTGATTTTCTGTACCGTCGTTTTTTTCCGCCCTCTTCCGTCCCGAACCTCCGCACAGTTCTTCTGTACCGCCACTCTTCCAGTTCTTCTGCTTCTCACCGCTTTTTCGCTGTCACATGATCAGATACCCCAGCCCTTTTCGCGTCGTGATAAACTCCTCAAGCCCCACGTCCGCAAGCTTCTTTCGCAGCCGCGCGACATTGACGGTCAGCGTGTTCTCGTCCACAAAGCTGTCCGTCTCCCAGAGGCGCTGCATCAGCGTATCCCGGCTCACCACCTGCCCCTTGCGTTCCAGAAGCGTCTGCAGAATGCGGTACTCGTTTCTGCTGAGCTCAATGCGCTCTCCCCGATAGTTCAGGCTGGCGTCCGACAGGTTCAGCACCGCGCCCTCATGCTCCAGCGTGTCGGCCGGGCTTGCGAAATCATAAGTCCGCCGCAGGATCGCCTGGATCTTCGCCATCAGCACATTCAGGTCGAACGGCTTCGCTATAAAGTCGTCGCCTCCCATATTCATCGCCATCACGATATTCATATTGTCCGAGGCCGAGGAAAGAAAGACGATCGGTACCTTTGAGAGCTTCCGGATCTCGGCGCACCAGTGGTAGCCCCCGAAGAATGGCAGCATGATGTCGAGCAGCACCAGCTGCGGGTCAAACTCCCGGAATTCCCCGATGATATCCTGGAAATTCCGTGCACACCGTGCCTCCAGCCCCCACAGCCTGATCTGCTTTTGCATCGCCTGCGCGATCGCCGCGTCATCTTCCACGATCAAAACTTTATACATATTGCCTCCCTCATTTTCCGGCAGGTATCCTTTTTACAATCGCCCTTTCTTAATTCTTCCTTTTACGCATTCTTTAGCGCATTGTTCTGTCGGCCTTTTCGTCCATATACTCTTTCTACTCCAGATCGATCTCATCCATCAGCGATTCCGCCATCGACCCATAGCCAAACAGGCTGCATACCATCCTGATGCCTTCCGCGATCTCACGTCGCGAGAAATTATGTTCCTCCAGAAAATCACTGTCTTTCTCATTCAGATACGCATAAAAGTACAACGCCAGCTCCAGATCCCGGCGGTCATACACGTTCAGTTCTCCGAGCAGCCGGTTCTCCGCCTCCTCAACCTTTCCACTCTCGATCAGTTCCCGAAGCGTCTCGTACCGCTCTGCCAGCTTCTCCTCCTCAAAAAGCGGCCCTGCCTTCTTCTCAAGATCGATTCCGAAGATCAGCCGCAGCAGCGTGCGGATGATCTCATAGGTCAACCGCATAATGTAATCCTTCTCAATCATTCCCACGACGTCGTCCTCCCTCACGGCAACTCTGCTGTATAATCGTTGCCGTTGCCGTTCTCTTTTCGCGCTGCAGCGGCAAAGCGAAGCACGATAACTCGCTTCACAAATCCAGCGCTATTTGTACCATTATAAAAAAATATGTGCAAAAAAGCAATTCCCCATCCGCTTATAAATTTCTTACGTTACTGTCTACTGCCTAAAAGCAGGACAACCGGAATCCGGAAGATTTACGCTTATCTTCCGGTCTTTTTATTGCTTTTACGGGTCTGAAACAGCGCCCTTCGTCACTGGATAAGAACGCTTGTCAAAACCGCCGTACCGTACTATACTTAAGGATGCTCAGACAGGAGCGTGCAAAACGCGTCGCCGGAAGAACCCGATAAAGCAAAGCCTGCTGCTGTGTTTGAGAATAAAATTTCAGAAAAAATTTGTATCATAGAAAAGAAAGGTGCTGAAATCATGTATTACACAAACATTCTGGATTTGATCGGCAATACGCCGCTGCTCAGTCTGGAGCAGACCACCGGGCTGAATATTTTCGCGAAGGCAGAATTTCTGAACCCCGGAGGGAGCATTAAGGACAGGATCGCCCTGCATATGATCGAGGAGGCGGAAAAAAGCGGCAAGCTGAAGCCCGGTATGACGATCATCGAACCGACCTCCGGAAATACGGGCATCGGGCTCGCTCTGTGCGGCGTCCGCAAGGGCTATAAGGTCATCATTGTCATGCCGGAAAATATGAGCGACGAGCGAAAGAAGATCATCCGGGCGCTGGGCGCCGAGCTGGTGCTCACCGACCCAAAGCTCAGCATTGACGGAAGCGTACAGAAGGCGACCGAGCTGGCCGCCTCCTCCGAGGAATACTTTGTGCCTCAGCAGTTCCAGAATCCGGCGAACCCAGAGACGCATTACCGCACCACCGCGCGCGAAATTGTGGAGCAGCTGGGAAAAAAGATCGATATTTTTGTCTCCGGGATTGGAAGCGGCGGAACGCTGCAGGGAATCGCGAAGTATCTGCTGGAGAAAAATCCGGACTGCAAGATCGTTGCGGTGGAGCCGAAGAATGTCAGCGCGCTTTTAGGCGATGAGCCCGGCCTTCACCAGATTCAGGGGATCGGGGACGGATTTATCCCGGACGTCCTGGACACCTCCATCATCACGGATATCGTGGAGGTCAGCGACGACGACGCGATCAACACCGCGCGCGAGCTGGCAAGGGTTCAGGGGCTCCTGGTAGGAACCTCCTCCGGGGCGAACGTCTGGGCCGCGAAGCTCATGGCGGAAAAATACGGGCACGACAAGGTGATCGCCACCGTTCTGCCGGACAGAGCGGAGCGCTACTTCAGCACCGCGCTCATTTGATAGAAAGTATCCATTTTTTTGCAGGACCGCGGCGGCGGAAACGGGATAAACCTTCTCCTGCTGTCACCTTACAAACCTCCCTGGCATATTCTCATAACAGAATACGTCCTGTTTCGTTTATCCGGCTCTGGCAGACCGAGCCGGACCGGATAAACCGAAACATTCGGAACGATAGGAGGAGTCCGGATTATGGCGACAGTAAGTCTTTGCATGATCGTGAAAAATGAGGAGGCGGTTCTTGCGCGCTGTCTCGAAAGCATCCGGGACGCGGTAGACGAGATTGTCATCGTGGACACCGGCAGCACCGACGCGACAAAGGAGATTGCCGCGCGCTATACAGACAAAGTCTATGATTTCGCGTGGATTGACGACTTCGCCGCCGCGCGGAATTTTTCTTTCTCCAGGGCAGGCATGGAGTTCGCCATGTGGCTTGATGCAGACGACGTCTTCACGGACAAAGACCGCGAGGCCTTCCTGCGTCTCAAAGCCTCCGCATGGGAAAACGCGGACGTAGTCATGATGCGCTACAACACCGCGTTCGACGAGCAGGGAAAACCGGTCTTCTCCTATTATCGGGAACGGCTCGTCCGGCTGAGCGTTCCGTATGCCTGGAAGGGCCGCGTGCACGAGGCGATCGTCTGCTCCGGCCGCACCGTCTACGCGGAGGGAGTCGCCGTCACGCACCAGTCCGCAAAAACCACCTACAGCGACCGGAACCTGCGCATCTATGAGCGGCAGCTTCAGGAAGGAGAACCACTCTCCCCGCGCGACCGTTTTTACTATGGACGGGAACTGTATTATCACAGGCACTATGCGCGCGCAATCCAGGTGCTCAGCAAATTTCTCGACGACGCGCAGGGCTGGGTGGAAAACAAGATCGAGGCATGCAAAATCCTGTCGTACTGCATGCAGGAGTCCCGCGACAATCCGGCCGACGCCCTCGCGGCACTTTCCCGTTCCTTCCTTTACGATCTGCCGCGCGCGGAGATCTGCTGCGAGATCGGCAATCTTCTGATGCAGATGCAGAATTACCAGGCCGCGGTCTTCTGGTTCGAGTTGGCACGCTCTCTCCCGGAAAATGACAAAAACGGCGGCTTTGTGTCCGCGGACAGTCATGGCTATCTGCCCTGCATCCAGCTCTGCGTCTGTTATTACCGGCTCGGCGACAGAAAAAAAGCGGAGGAATGTAACCGCATGGCCGGGACATATCGTCCCGCTTCCTCCGCTTATCTCTATAATTTGAAATTCTTTCAGACCGCGCAAATATCGTATAGAAAATGATAACTGTTTTACAGAAAGCTCTCAGAAAATCATCTTCATAAAATATCTACATAAAGAGCATTCGGAAACAGGCACCCCCCTGTCAGATCTTAATAATGCACTTGACCAGATCTGTCTTGTTGTTGATTGCTTCTTCGAACGCCTCCTGGATGTGGTCGAGGTCGAATTCGTGCGTCGCAATCTTCTCCACCTCGATTGCCCCGCTCGACACCGCGGCGATCGCCTGCGGATAGATGTTCCGATAGCGGAACACGGATTTGATTGTCGCCTCCTTATCCATGATCTGGGCGAAGTTGTAGGTAATCTCCTCCTGCGCCGCAAGCCCGACCAAGACGATCGTGCCGCCGCGCTTCACCAGATGCGGCGTCTGGGCGATCGTCACCGGCGAACCAGCCGCCTCAAACACCTTATCCGCGCCCTGTCCACCCGTGATCTCTTTCACGGCGGCGAAGATATCTTCCTTTCCGCTGTTGACCACGTGCGTCGCGCCCAGTTCCTTTGCCTTCTCCAGTCTGGCGTCGACCAGATCCGCCACAATCAGCGTGCTCGCCCCATGCGCCTTGCAGGCCATCATCGTGACAAGACCGATGCAGCCCCCACCGAGGATCAGCACCGTATCTCCGAGCGTGACCTCGCCCTGGTTCGCCGCGTGAAGGCCGACCGACAGCGGCTCAATCAGCGCCCCTGCGCGCGTCGAGACATTATCCGGCAGCTTGAAGCACATATTTTCCGGAAAAGCGATATAATCCTCGTAGCATCCCGCGACAGGCGGCGTCGCCAGGAACTGCACGTCCGGACACAGGTTGTAGCGCCCCGACTTGCAGAACTCGCACTCTCCGCAGGTGATGCCCGGCTCCAGCGCCACGCGGTCTCCGACCTTGAGCGTTTTGCAGCCCTCGCCGACCTCCACGACCGTTCCCGCGCACTCGTGCCCCAGCATGAAATCACCCTCGCCCACCACATACGCACCGCAGCGGCCGGAGTGGAAATAATGCACGTCGGAACCGCAGATTCCGACATACTCCATCTTCACCACAACCTGCTCTTCTCCTGCGTGCGGCATCGCGATCTCGCGGACGACCATCTTATCGATCCCCTGCATAAACGCGCCTCTGTTTTTCATGACAATCCCTCCTTGTTCTTTCTTTATATAATATTTTATATATTTTTCTGGTCTGTTTTGATCTCCATCCCTCCGCTTTTCCATTGACAGCGCAAATAACAGAAAAGAATATTTTCCGCCCTAACATTTTCTGTTATTCTCCGCCAGCTGATATCAATGTCCTTCGATATTGCCCGCAAAGGGAGCGGCCGTATTGAGCCGAAAGCGATAAGTTCCGTCCTCGTTCTTTGCCAGATAGCACATCCACTCGTCGTAATCATAGTGCTGGTACATTTTATTTTCCAGCTCCGACTGCGGCATCTTCGTCGAAAAAGTAATCAGTGAGAGACAGTCGACATGGTTCCCTGTCCCCGATGTATTCCCCGTCTCAGAATGTATATCCAGCAATTCTATATCAGACACTTCCTCTTTCAGCGCTGCAACCAGCTTTTTTGTCTGCCGCGCAGTGGCGAGATGGTTTACACACATACCAAACACTTCATAGAGTATAACGATACCGATCAGGATCAGCGGCAGCGATAGAATTACCTTTGCAATCCGCTTCAGTTTCTTCACAATCTCCACCTCCAATTCGCAGAGCCAGAAACTCCCGGCAACATCTGATATCGATATTTATAGAACCATAAGCAAGGTTCCCGCACCGATGAGGATGCAGCCGATCACGGATTTCGTCGTGACTTTTTCGTGCAGGAATACAAATGCCAGCACCAGCGTGATCACAACGCTCAGCTTGTCGATCGGCACAACCTTTGACGCCTCGCCAAGCTGCAGCGCCTTATAATAACACAGCCAGGAAGCGCCGGTCGCCAGACCGGACAGGATCAGAAAGATCCAGCTTTTTCTGCTGATGCTCACAATCCCGCCCTGCGCATCCGTCAAAAAAACCATCCCCCACGCCAGAAGCACTACCACCACTGTTCGGATCGCAGTTGCAAGATTGGAATTTACACCTTCAATGCCGACCTTTGCCAATATCGATGTGAGCGCCGCAAATACGGCGGACAGCAGAGCCAGAATCAACCACATATCATTTGCCTCCATCACGAATTTCTCCCGTTATCTGTGACTGACAACACAGGCAATGAGAAAAACGTTTTTTTTAGTATACCAGAGACAGATCTTCCTTTCAACTATATCCGCAATATGAATCACACAAACCGCACCGAAACATAAGTTCCGAAACCACACTGCCATGGATTCAGAACACTCCGCTTTCTGCTGAATATATTGGAATGAGACAACGAAAAGTCTCGGATTACTGGCAAAGGGGGTATGCATTGTGAATAATGCTTACTATAATACCTGTCCGCGATGCGGAAGACCTTCTAACTGTTGTACCTGCTGCAATGGAACGACAGGGCCGACCGGACCAACCGGACCGATGGGCTTCCCGGGCGTGCCTGGCATGACCGGACCGACCGGCGCCACCGGAGCGACAGGACCGATGGGATTCCCTGGCGTAACCGGACCGACCGGCGCGACGGGCGCTACCGGACCTGTGGGCGCTACCGGGGCGACTGGGCCTGCAGGACCATCTACGGGAGTACCCGGGCCAACCGGACCGACTGGACCTGTGGGAGCGACTGGAGCGACCGGACCGACTGGGGCAACCGGGCCGACCGGATCTGTCGGACCTACTGGAGCAACCGGACCGGCTGGAATGCCTGGGCCAATCGGACCTGCTGGGGCAACCGGACCTGCCGGACCTGCTTCGAGAATAGCGGGAGCGACCGGGGCAACCGGACCTGTCGGACCTACTGGCGCGACTGGGCCGATCGGGCCGACCGGTGCTGACGGGATTACTGGACCGACTGGACCTGCCGGGGCAACCGGCGCCACGGGACCGACCGGACCTGTCGGACCTACTGGCGCAACCGGGCCAATCGGGCCGACCGGTGCTGACGGGATC
>CANQWV010000109.1 GCA_947627645.1 uncultured Lachnospiraceae bacterium
CCATGTCCCGCTGCCCGTCCAGATAGCGGATGTTTGTCGCGGAGAGGCCGAGCACCGGAACGTCCGGATACCGCGCCAGCAGGCGCTGCACGCCCTGCCCCCACATCTTCGCGCCGCAGCGGTGAAACTCGTCCAGCACGATATAGTTTGGCTTGATTTCCGCCAGCTCGTCTTCCTGCATGAGCATGAGCCGCGCATAAGTAAGGAAGCGGATGTTCTGCAACTGCTCCTGCTGTTCCACATTCACAGTCGGATCAGCTTCTGTATCGCTTATCACGCTGAATGCTGTGTTACCTGCCGAACTGTCCGGCAGCTTTCCGGCAGACGTCTCTCTTTTTGTGATGCCAACTGTTTTCCGGTTCTTTTTTGTGTTGACGCCGCCTGCCGCCTTCCAGTTTTCCAGCTGCGTCCAGAAGATGTATTCCGAGGGCGAGAGCCAGCAGACGATCTTGTCCGGGAAGTCCTCGCACAGCTTGAGGCCGATGAAGGACTTGCCCGTGCCGGTCGGATGAATCACAGCCGCGCGGCCTTTCTCTGCCAGCATGGCAAGGGCCGATTCGTATGCAGTTTGGTTGTGCTCATATAGCCGGATCCCCATGTCCTTCCACCCCTGTCTGCTGCTCCGCGATGTCTGTGACGGCAGGAAAAATCCGTTCAGCACCGGAACTGTCACTGCCGTTTTGCAGAAACCACATAATCCGTATTATGTGGTGAAATATGTAAGCAGATAATGTTATTATGCCTTAAACTTTGCTCTATGATAGCACTTTCCGCGCAAAATATCAAGATGTACATAAATGGTAATTTTAAATATTTAACAGATATATTCAAAAATATTGTCATATATTTCTGAAAAATCAAGAACGAACAGTTGAAAACCCTGCCCGTGTCCAGGCTGGCATAGGGAATTTGTGCGGAGGGCAGTGAAGACGGCCAAAATTTAGACATACCAAAAGAGCCTTTGCGTATGCATTTGAAAGAATTGCATGACAAAGGTTTGTGTTTCATGCCCAAATATTCGGAAGAGACCAGAGCTATGCTGCGGAAACGGCAGCCGGGCTCTTTTTTATATGCGGATTCACATACGGGAATGGGCTAATGGGAGCCTGATGCACCACATAATACGGATTATGTGGTATTTCTTTTTTTCTTCTCTTTGGATCCCCAGCCCCTGTACTCTATCCTTTCCGGCTCCCCGCCATTGAACCCGCTATCACTGGATTTCCATCCTCCATATCCTGTACCCTGGGCTTCCGTGTCCCTGGATTTCCATCCTCCGTACCCCGCACCCTGAGCTTCCGTGTTCCTGGATTCCCATTCTCCGTATCCCACACCCTGAGCTTCCGTGTCCCTGGATTCCCATTCTCCGTGTCCCGCGCCCTGGGCTTCCGTATCCCCGGATTTCAATCCTCCGTGTCCCGTACCCTGGGCTTTCGTGTCCCTGGATTCCTGTCCCTTCACCTTCTTAGCTTTGCGTTTCTGGCCCCTGTTTTTCTGCTCCTGCGTGTCCTGCTCCTCCTCGGGAGCTGTCCTTTCAAACTGCATTTTTTCCAGCATCCAGTCGACTTCCGTCCTGACCTCGCTCTCTGTCCGCTTGACATAGAGCATTGTCGTGTTGACACTGCTGTGCCCCAGCAGGCAGGCAAGCTGCGCGAGGTCATGGGAGGCCTCGTAAAACATCCGTGCAAACAGCTTGCGGAAGTTGTGCGGATATACCTTCTCTCCGTCGATGCCTGCCTTTTGCCCCAGCCGTTTCATCTGCTTCCAGAGATTGCTCCGGTCGACCGGTTTTCCGCCGCGGGTGCAGAAGATCGCCCCGGACGTGATCCCCTGCGCCTTGATATAGTCGAGGAGCTCCTCCCGCAGCTTGTCCGAGACCAGGATCCCACGGCTTTTCTTCTTGCAGGACACCCGGATGGTCGTATGGCTGCCCTTCTTCCTGACCGCCTCCACGGTAAAGTATTTCAGCTCGGAAATCCGGATCCCCGTCTCGACCATGACCCTCAGGATCATCTCCATGCGGCTGCCTCTCCCCGCCGCGTTCAAAAGCTTCTGGTAGTCGTCCATTGCAAGCCATCTGCTGTCGGGACAATAGGGCGGCTCCTGTGTGCGGATACTTGTGACACTGCAGTCTTCCCTTCCCAGAAAACGAAAGAATCCCCTTAAGGAGGCAAGGATCGAATTGATGCTGTTGTCCGTGTATTTCCCCGATTCGATCAGGGATTGTTTGTAATCCACCACAAGGTCCTTCGTGAGCGGGCTGTCGTCCGCGAAGTGCCAGAATGCCCAGGAATCCCGGAGGTATTTCCGGATCGTGTGATAGCTTTTCTCGTTGGTGCGCAGCTGACGCTTGAACGCGTCGAGATGGTTGCGGGTGATAATGGTTGTGTTCATTTGATTGCTTCTCCTTTCCTGCTGTCCGATTTCTTACTCTCATATCTTAGATTATAGCAAAAGACAGAGATTTCTTTTTTATCATATTCTTTTTTACAAAACTACGGAAGCTCAAGGAGGAAGCTCAAGGATTATAACGGCTTGACAAAGCTCCGAAAACCCTGTATAGTTAGGGAGTCCGTGCAGCCGGGGAGATAGCGGTGCCCTGTACCTGCAATCCGCTACAGCAGGGGTGATGCCGAACGGAGGGTGTACGATTGCGGAGCAGCCTCTGATAAGTGGTGTTGACGTCCGGGTCTTGCGCAACAGGGACCCGTGAACCGTGTCAGGTTGGGAACAAAGCAGCACTAAGCGGAACTCTCTGTGTGCCGTGAGGGCGCCTGGGCCGAGCTAACTGTCAGAGTAACGTCCGTGGTATGCATTCGATGGGAGGCGCACGGATTTAAATTTTCAAATTATGGGTAGGATCGCAAAATCACAGGGTGCGTGGCGATCCGTGTTTTTTATCCATGGCAGATAGTTCAGGAGGCACACATGGTCGCTTCGCCCCCGGTATCCCCGGAAACCGACGAAAAATTTATGCGCGAGGCGCTGCGCCAGGCGCGGAAGGCTTACGCGCTGCAGGAGGTTCCGATCGGCTGCGTGATCGTCTGTGACGGAAAGATCGTTGCGCGCGGCTACAACCGCCGCAACACCGACAAAAACACCACCTCGCACGCGGAAATCAACGCGATCCGCCGCGCCAGCAGGAAGCTTGGCGACTGGAGGCTGGAAGGCTGCACGATCTACATCACGCTGGAGCCCTGCCAGATGTGCGCCGGGGCGATCGTCCAGTCCCGCATCACACGCGCGGTCATCGGCAGCATGAACCCCAAGGCCGGCTGTGCAGGCTCTGTGCTCAATCTCCTGGAGATGGAACAATTCAATCACCAGGTGATCGTCGAGCGGGGCGTGCTGGAGAAGGAATGCAGCGAAATGCTGTCCGGATTTTTTCGGGAACTGCGGGAGCTGAAGAAAGAACAGAAGTCAGAAACACGGGAAGTACCGTGATGTCCTCAGAAAGATGTTCTCAGAGGGATGTTTCAAAAGGAAATTCAAAAAAAGAGTGTCAGAAGGATGTTCGTATCAAAAGAAAATTCAAGAAAATAGTGTCAGAAGGATGTTCGTGTCAAAAGAAAATTCAAAAAAAGAGTGTCAAAAGGAAGCAAAAGGAAGTTTAAGAAAACAGTTGACGGAACAAATCCCATGACTTATAATAAAAAAGCATTGATTTGGAGAGTTATCGAAGTGGTCATAACGAGCCGCACTCGAAATGCGGTCGTCCTTTACTGGGCGCGTGGGTTCGAATCCCACACTCTCCGTCAAAAAATCCCTCAAGCATTTTCCGCTTGGGGGATTTTTGTTGCTTGTTTGCCACAAATATCTGCTCTCAGGAAGGCGATTGCCCGTTGGCGTTATTTTGTGCTCATATCTGCCGTTGGTACCGACTCTAGCCGACCCGGAACCGGCTCTTCCCGCCTTCCGCCTCTGTCACGATGCTCTCGATCGAGTAATGCACCATATCGCTGACCGCATTCTCCGTGTAAAACGCCATATGCGGCAGCATCAGCACATTCGGCATATCTTTGAGAATCGACATCTCGCGGTGTCCGATCAGCTTGTACTTGTAATCTCCGTAGAAAATGCCCAGCTCGTTCTCGATCACATCCAGCGCCGCCGCGCTGACCTTGCCCTGTTCGAGCGCGTCGATCAGAACCGGCGTATCGATCACACTGCCGCGCGAGGTGTTCACAATCACGACACCATCCTTCATCTTCGCAAGAGATTCCTTGCAGACGATATGGTGCGTGCCATCCGCCGCCGGCACATGGAAGGTGATGACGTCGCTCTCCGCAAACAGTGTGTCGCGATCCACATAGGTCGCGTACTGTTTCACGCTGTCCTTCTCATACAGATCGTTCGCGAGAATCCGGCAGCCGAAGCCGCTGAGGTTGCGGATCACGTGCTCTCCCATCCGTCCGGTGCCGATGACGCCGACCGTCAGATCCCCGAGCTGCCTCCCGATGCTATCCTTCAGCGAATAGTCCATACCGTCCGCACGCTTCATGATCATCTTCATCTTGCGCAGTGCCATGAGGATCAGCATGACCGTGTAGTCCGCCACGCTCCCCGTCGAGTACGCGACATTACTCACCGTAATGCCATAGCGCTTCGCGGCCTCGACATCCACATGATCGTAGCCGATCGTCCGTGTCGAAATGTGCTTCACGCCCATCTCCTTCCAGACCTTGATGATGTCCTCTGTGATCGCCGTCGTGAGCACACTCACCCCCGCACAGCCCTCTGCCAGGCGCGCGTTTTCCGGATCCGGAGCCTCACGGCAGATGATGATCTCCGTGTCATATTCCTTTCCAAATTTCTCAAAATAGACCGCCTCGTCAAAATCCCGGTAGCTGTATACTACTATCTTTCGTGCCGCCATACCTGTATATTCTCCTCATTTCTGCAAAAGTTTAAAAGTGATCCAGAAAAAATATTGACAATGTAAACGCCCTGTCCCGGGCTTCCTGTATCTTTATTTTATTATACGCTCTTTTCCTTAATATGCAATATCGAATACTGCTCGCTCTGCGCTGAAAAACAAAAAATACATCTGCAGGGACTCGAACCCTGGACACATGGCTTATAAGGCCACCGCTCTAACCACCTGAGCTACAGATGCAAAATACTGCCGTTCGGTCTTATTACCGATATAAGCTTTTATCGGCAAAATTGTTGTATGCCGTCTGCGGGAAACGCCGCTGCAAAGCCGAACGGCAGGACATTCACCATATATATTACCGCTTCTCGTCTTCTCTCAAAATTTTCAGGGTTCTTTCATCCCTCTCTCCATGAAAGAATTTATCCAGAACCTGCCCAAAAATCGGCTGCTGTGGATCCGCCTGTTCAAAAAGTGTCATAGAAGACCGTAATTTCAAGTTATCCGGAACACCAAATACAAGCTGCGCGTTATCAGAGGATACGTGCAAAACCACCTCGCACATCTCAAGCAGCCGCTGCCCCAAAACCGGATGCGCCAGATAGGCCTTCGCCTCTTCGATGCTGTCCAGTTCATATTCCTTTGCCATATGGCTTAATCCCAGGCCATGAATCTGGGGAAACACATACCACATCCAGCAGCTTTGCTTTCTGCCATTTTGCATTTCCTGCAAAGCATCCTCATAATTATAGGCCTGCGCCTGGATAAACCGTTCCAAATCTCTCATACACATACACCTCCCTGAATAAGAAACAAATACAATAAAAATGCAACCGCGTGAATCGCCGAAACATCGTGAAACCGAAATTGGCTTTCTTTTATGAAGCTTATGCTTCTATTTTACTCATATCTCGTTTTGAAAAGATGCATACCGCGCAACAACTGTATGGTATGTCCCAATCATACCACCCAAAACTTCTGATGAAAAGATAATTGACAGAAAAACACTTCAGGCAATTTAGAATAAAGAAGTTTGACAGTTGAATAAATGGAAAAAGAATCATCTTTTTTCACAAAAAGGCAGGAAGAATTATTTCACCTCATTCTCCAGCGGCAGCCCCTGCTCCCAGGCCCGCGCATTCGCCAGAGTCGTCTCGGCGATCGCCTGCAGCGCCTCGCGTGTGAAGAATCCCTGGTGCGAGGTGATCACGACGTTCGGAAAGGCCAGCAGACGCGGCACCGTCTCATTCGTGATGATGTCGTCCGACAGATCCTCGTAGACCATCCCGGTCTCCTGCTCGTACACGTCAAGGCCGACGCCCGCAAACTTCTTGGCGCGCAGCGCCTCCAGAAGCGCCTCCGTGTCAATCAGCCCGCCGCGCGAAGTGTTAACGAGCACCGCCGTGTCTTTCATCAGCGCGATCGTATCCCGGTTGATCATGTGATAGGTCTCGTGAAACAGCGGGCAGTGCAGCGACACGAGGTCGGCCCGGCGCAGCAGCTCCTCGAGCTCCACATAAGTGACGACTCCCTCCAGCGCCGGATCCTGATATTTGTCATACGCGAGGATCTCCATGCCGAACCCGCGGCAGATGTTCCCCATCGCCTTGCCGATCTTTCCGGTGCCGACGATTCCGGCCGTCCCCTGATAGAAATTCCGTCCCAGCAATCCGGTCAGCGAGAAATCGTTGATCCGCACCTTTGTGTAAGCGCGGTGCAGGTGCCGGACGGCCATCAGCGCCAGCCCCATCGCGTGCTCTGCCACCGCCTGCGGGCTGTAGCCCGGCACGCGCATGACCGTGATCTGGCACTCCTTCGCCGCCTCCAGATCGACGTTGTTGTAGCCGGCGCAGCGCAGCAGCACCAGCCGCACCTTGAGCTCCCGCAGCTTCTCCAGCACCGGGCGGCCCAGATCCGAATTTACGAACGCGCACACTGCGTCGCAGCCGGAGGCCAATACCGCCGTCTCCGGCCTGAGATTTGCCTCAAAGAAAGTAATGTCACAGACAAAGGAATCCGGTCCTTCCCCTTTCGACAAGGGCTCGAACCAGATCCTGTCGTAGTCTTTTGTCCCGAAAAACGCGATTCGCATACTGCGCACTCCTTTCCAAAGTAAACTTACGCAAAAACCTTTCAATAAAATTTCCAGTCAAAATTTGTCGCTTTTTTCTCTGGTAAATTGCAGAATTTCCTCTCATTAAGTATTTCCCTCTTTTCAGTTCATTATTACCGGGTATGCATGAAGTCTCCCATCCGTATGACCGGCAATGTCCGCAATTTAAGATGAAAAACGCTCCGGCGATCTGTTCTCGTCGAAGCGTTCCTGTCGCTATTCTTTTTTGATTTCTCAATATTAATTGAAATACACCAGATCCTCCTCCGGCGGCCCGGTCAGCTCGTAATTCTCTGCGTAAAGCACCGGTCCTTCTTCGCCATACTCTTTCGTATACTCATAGCGCACCTTCGCCGTCAGATAGATCCACTGCCTGGACTTGAGCTGATCCGTAAACGCGGCCTTGCAGACGCATCCCACAAAGCGGATGTCGTCGGCGCAGCAGGTCATCGCGTTGCGCCCGGGCACAAACACGCCGCTCGGGAAGCGCCGCGACTTCATCACCTTGGCGCGGAAACGAACCTTCCTGTTCTCATAGCGATCCTTCGACTCAAACACATCCAGATACCACAGACCATAGTCAATGTCCTCGATCTGGATCACAGGGGCGTTCAGATCGTAGGGCGGCTGATCCATGCCCGGATCGATCGGATTGCCCTGGTCGTCCTCGAAGTACACCATCGCCCTCGGATTCAGCCCGCGCACCGTACGCCGGAACGAGTGCAGATCCATGTCCTCCGTGCAGCGGTTGAACAGCGCCATCTCCGTATTGAGAAACAGATTGCTCAGGATGCTGCGCATATTTGTCAGATACGTCGGGAATGTGCTGCCGTCTATGATCGTAATCACCTGCGCAATGTCCATGCTGAACGGCATCTCCGGGCCGAACAGCCACTTCGGATCCCACATCCCGTTCATCTCGATGAAGATGCGCTTCGGCCGGTAATGCTTCTCGCAGGTCTTCAGGAACTCCGCGTTAAACTCGGCTTCCTCCTCCACAGTGATCATGGAAATATTCATCTTTGCCAGCGCTTTCTCGTCGTACTCCTCCTCGCCCTCCTCGCAGAGGATCAGAAGCCCGCGCCTGCCGTCGTCAAAATCGCCCCCGTCGAGCACATCGCGCAGGAACGACGTCTTGCCGCTCTCCAGGAAACCGGTAATCAGATAAATTGGAATTCGCTCCATATCTATTCACTCTTTCTTAAAATAGAATCTGTTTCGTTTACAAACCGCCCTATGAATACGCTATTTTACGAAATTGCCTGCAGGCGTTTCGCGTTCCATCTGCACGGCTCGTTGCTTTCGCGAAATTTACAGCCCGAACAACTCCGCAAGCGCCTGCTCGTTCAGCTTCGAACCAATCACGCAGAGCCTGCCCGTGTAATCCGCGGCGCCCTCGCGCAGCTCATACTCGCCCGGCACAAAGTCAAAGTGATGCCAGACGCCCTCCGGGCTCGGAAGCATACCCTTCGCGCGGAGCACTACGCCGTATTTCTCCGATTCATCCAGCTCCTTCAGGATCTTCCCGATCTCATCCTTCGTGTATTTCTTCGGCGTCTCGCGGCCCCAGGACGTGAACACCTCATCCGCGTCGTGGTGGTGATGATGGTGCCCGTCATGATCGTGATGATGGTGCCCACAGCCGCACTCCTCGTCATGCTCGTGATGGTGCTCATGGTCGTGCTCATCA
>CANQWV010000110.1 GCA_947627645.1 uncultured Lachnospiraceae bacterium
AAGGTTGAGGTGAGCGGACTTGCGCGCGGCGATGCGGTGGCGTCCTGGACGTCCAGCAATCCCAAAATCGTGACAGTGAACTCTAGCGGAAAGATCACCGCAAAAGCGAAAAAGGGTAAAGCGACGGTCACAGTCACATTGAAAAGCGGCCTTTCTAAAGATATCAAGGTGCAGGTGCAGAAAAAGGTTGTGACCTGTACGAAGATCAGCTTGAATAAAAAGTCGGTGACGCTGAAAAAGGGCAAGAGTTTTACTTTGAAGCCGACGGTAACGCCGATCACCTGCGTCCAGAAGATCAAATTCAAAACATCGAACAAAGCCGTCGCGACGGTATCCGCTAAGGGAAAGATCAAGGCAAAGAAGAAAGGGAACGCCACGATTACCGTCACTGTCGGCAAAAAGAAAGTGAAATGCAAGGTGAAGGTGAAATAAATTCATACATTGCAAAGAGGGGCTGTCAAGAAAAAATACTTGACAGCTCTTCCTTTTTCCTGTATGATAGCCAAGGTGATTGACATGGATCAGGTTTTGAAGCAGTCCCTCCTGTATGATTTTTACGGGGAGCTGCTGACCGAGCACCAGAGGAGCGTGTACGAGGAGGTCGTGCAGAACGATCTGTCCTACTCGGAGGCGGCCGAGATGTTCGGGGTCAGCAGGCAGGGGATACATGAGCTCGTGAAGCGGTGCAACCGCATCCTGGAGGATTACGAGTCCAGACTGCATCTGGTGGATCGTTTCCTGCGGATACGGGCGAATGTGCAGCAGATCCAGGAGTTGTCCGCGAACTGTGAGGCAGTGAGCCGCGAGGCGCTGGCGAAGCAGGTATGCGAGATCTCAGAGAAGATTTTAGAGGAGCTGTAGTATGGCGTTTGAGAGCTTATCGGAAAAGCTTCAGAATGTGTTCAAAAATCTGCGCAGCAAGGGCAGACTGACCGAGGCGGACGTCAAGACGGCGCTGCGCGAGGTCAAGATGGCGCTTCTGGAGGCGGACGTCAGCTTCAAGGTCGTGAAGCAGTTCATAAGCGCGGTGCAGGAGAAAGCGATCGGACAGGACGTCATGAACGGCCTGAACCCCGGGCAGATGGTGATCAAGATCGTCAACGACGAGCTGGTGTCGCTGATGGGCTCTGAGACGACGGAGATCGCGCTGAAGCCGGGCTCCGAGGTGACCGTCATCATGATGGCCGGGCTGCAGGGCGCGGGCAAGACGACGACGGCGGCGAAGCTGGCCGGGAAGTTTAAGTCGAAAGGTCGCAAGCCCCTGCTTGTGGCGTGCGATGTGTACCGTCCGGCGGCGATCAAACAGCTCGAGATCAACGGCGAGAAGCAGGGCGTTGAGGTCTTTTCCCTCGGGGACAAGATCAGCCCGGTGGAGATCGCGCGGCAGTCGGTGGAATACGCGAAGGCGCACGGGATCAACACCGTGATGCTCGACACGGCGGGACGTCTCCACATCGACGAGGACATGATGCAGGAGCTGCAGGAGATCAAGCGGACGGTGAATGTCGACCAGACGGTGCTCGTCGTGGACGCGATGACCGGTCAGGACGCGGTGAACGTGGCCTCGATGTTCGAGGAGAAGATTGGCATCGACGGCGTGATCGTGACGAAGCTCGACGGCGATACGAGAGGCGGCGCGGCGCTCTCCATCAAGGCGACCTGCGGCAAGCCGATCCTCTACGCGGGCATGGGCGAGAAGCTTTCCGATCTGGAGCAGTTCTACCCGGATCGCATGGCGTCGCGCATCCTCGGCATGGGCGATGTGCTTTCGCTGATTGAGAAAGCGCAGGAGACGATCGACGAGGAGAAGGCGAAGTCGATGGAGCAGAAGCTGCGCAAGGCGCAGTTTGGCTTTGACGACTATCTGGAGAGCATGAACCAGATGAAGAACATGGGCGGCCTGTCGAGCATTCTCAGCATGCTGCCGGGCGTCGGCGGGCAGATGAAGCAGCTTGAGGACGCGATTGATGAGAGCAAGATGAAGCAGGTCGAGTCGATCATTCTCTCGATGACGCCGAAGGAGCGCTCGAATCCGGATATCCTGAACCCGTCGCGGAAGCGCAGGATCGCGGACGGCGCGGGCGTCGACATCAGCGAGGTCAACAAGCTGGTGAAGCAGTTTGAGCAGGCGCGCAAGATGATGAAGCAGTACTCCGGTCTGCTCGGCGGTAAAATGGGGAAAAGAGGTAAGTTTAAACTTCCTTTTTGATAGAAAGCGATGTGGCAGGATCATGGCAGTGCCAGATACGAAACAATCCGTATGGCGTCTTCTGGACCCCGCATCAGAATAAAACAAAGCAGGACAGGGAGGTGAAAAAGATGGCGGTAAAGATCAGACTGAGAAGAATGGGAAAGAAGAAAGCTCCTTTCTATAGAATTATTGTAGCAGATTCCAGATCTCCGAGAGACGGCAGATGTATCGAGGAAATCGGCACCTACAATCCGAACGCTGATCCGAGCGAGTTCAAGATTGACGAGGAGCTTGCAAAGAAATGGCTTGCAAACGGAGCTCAGCCGACCGAGGTAGTCGGGAAGCTTTTCAAGATTGCCGGTATCGAGAAATAAGACAGATGTTGCAGGTCACGGAGTGACGGTAACATACAGAGGTGAGCGGGATGAAAGAGTTAGTGGAAGTGATTGCGAAATCTCTGGTCGAGCATCCGGACGAGGTAGTGGTTACTGAAAAGCAGAGTGGCAAGACGCTCGTGCTGGAGCTGAAGGTTGCACCTTCCGATATGGGAAAGGTGATCGGCAAGCAGGGCAGGATCGCGAAGGCGATCCGCGCAGTGGTGAAAGCCGCGGCATCCAGAGAGGACAAGAAAGTGGTTGTGGATATCATGTAAGATTCTGGCTGCGTATTCCGCAGAGGAATCCGTGGAATCCATACCGAATGCAAGCTGCGTACATGGGCTGTCGCATGACAGCCCTGAACTTTATTCGGAGGGAACATGGAGGATATGTTTCAGGTGGGCGTGATCTCGTCCACGCACGGAATTGCGGGAGAGGTGAAGGTCTATCCGACGACCGACGATCCGAAGCGTTTCAAAAAGCTGAAGAATGTCCTGCTGGACACCGGAAAAGGTATGCAGGAGCTTGAGATTGCCGGAGTGAAGTTTTTTAAACAGATGGTGATCCTCAAATTCCGCGGATACGACAAGATCGAAGACGTTCAGCCGTACAAGGGCAGAAGCCTGTATGTGACGCGCGCGAACGCGGTCCGGCTGGAGAAGAATGAATATTTCATCGCCGATCTGATCGGGATGAAGGTGTATGAGGAAGACGACAGTTGTCTCGGAGAGCTGACAGACGTGCTGCAGACCGGGGCAAATGATGTATATGTGGTAAAGATGGCGAACGGGAAGGATGTGCTGATCCCGGCAATCCGGCAGTGCATCCTCAGCGTGGATGTGGAAGCGGGCCGGATGAAGGTACATCTGCTGGAGGGACTGCTCGAATGAACTATTATGTGCTGACCTTGTTTCCGGAGATGATCGAGAACGGGATGAACACGAGCATCATCGGCCGGGCGATCGCAGGCGGGTATCTGTCGCTCGAGACGTTGAATATACGCGATTACTCCCTGACCGGGAACGGCAGAATCGACGATTACCCGTATGGCGGAGGCGCTGGCATGGTAATGCAGGCGGAGCCGATCTGCAGGGCTTATGAGGATCTTGTGCAGAGGATCGGGAAGCGGCCGCGCGTCGTTTACCTCACGCCGCAGGGACAGGTGTTCAGCCAGCATATGGCGGAGGAGCTGGCGCAGGAGGAGGATCTGATCTTCCTGTGCGGGCATTATGAAGGAGTCGATGAGCGTGTTCTTGAAGAAATCGTGACGGATCATGTTTCGATCGGCGATTATGTGCTGACCGGGGGCGAGCTTCCGGCGATGGTGATGATGGATTCCATCGCCCGGATGGTGCCGGGCGTGTTGAGCAACCAGGAATCCGGCCAGTATGAGAGCTTTCAGGACGGACTTCTGGAATATCCGCAGTACAGCAGGCCGGAGGAGTGGAGAGGAAAACGGGTGCCGCCCGTGCTGCTCTCCGGCCATCATGGAAACGTGAACCGCTGGCGGCGCGATCAGTCTTTGCTGCGCACGCTGAAGAACCGTCCGGAGCTGCTCGCGCGTGCGCAGCTGGATAAAAAGGATCGGAAGTTTCTGCAAAGCCTGCTGGAGGAAGAGCAGATGGCGTCAGGGCTGCGCCCTGGCAGTGAGAAACCGTTTTTCGAAGAAAAGCGGAGCGAGCTGACGGAAGCGGAGAGATGTTTTTTGACAAAACTTCTTGCAATTTAAAGAGAAGCATGGTAGAATAATACGCGTTGTGAGAAAGAGATGGTCCTCTGCGCAGGGTTGCTTTGTACGAGAAAGCAGGGAGCAGTTGTGAATCACCTGCGGCAAGAACATCCGAGAATAGAAGGAGGCACACAATGAACGAGATTATCAGAAACATTGAGGCGGAGCAGCTGAAGGCAGAGGTTCCGGAGTTCAGAGTCGGGGACACCGTGAGGGTCTACGGCAAGATCAAAGAGGGAAACCGTGAGAGGATCCAGGTCTTCGAGGGCATCGTGCTCAAGAAGCAGGGCGGAAGCGTGAGAGCGACCTTTACCGTCCGCAAGAATTCAAACGGCGTCGGCGTTGAGAAGACATGGCCGCTGCATTCTCCGAACGTTGAGAAGGTAGAAGTCGTGAGACGCGGCAAGGTAAGACGTGCGAAGCTGACCTACCTGAGAGGACGCGTGGGTAAGAGAGCCAAGGTCAAAGAGCTGGTGAAATAAGAATCGGTGGGGGCGTTGCAGAATCTGAGCTATTTCTTTTGCAACGCTCCTTTTGCATTGCATGAAGAATAAGTAAACTATGCAAGGAATGAGACAGGAAAATATACGGTGCAAGAGATAAGAGAATAAGAGATAAGAGAATAAGAGATAAGAGATTAAGAGATTAAGAGATTAAGAATTATGTCTTGCATGGATAATTAGGAATGGTTCCAGACAGCGGGGGTACGCCGCGCAGGGCCGACGATGCGGACGGAGCAGATAAGGAGCAGGATATGAGAAAGAAAGCGCAGAAACAGCAGGCTGCAGGCGAGATGGAGTTCGCTCAGCCGGCCGCAGTTCCGCAGAAAAAGAAATCCGTGGTGCGCAACATCCTGGTGTGGACTTTTGAGATCCTTGTCGTGATCCTTTTCGCATATGTGGTCGTCTATTTTTTTGGACAGTCCCGCACGAATGTTGGACAGTCGATGGACGTTACGCTGTCCGGCGGGGACACGGTTTTGCTGAATGTGATCGCGTACCAGCTCGGCGCCCCGAAGCGCGGCGACGTCATCTCGTTTAAGCCGAACGGCAGCACGACCGGACATTCGAGCATCAAGCGGATCATCGGACTGCCGGGCGAGACGATTCAGATCAAGGACGGTATGATCTATATCGACGGCGCGGTCTATCTTGAGAAGAAAAACTACCCGGTGATAACAAATCCCGGGATCGCGGCGGACGAAATCAGGCTTGGGGAGAAGCAGTACTTTGTGCTCGGGGATAACCGCAACAACAGCGAGGACAGCAGGTTCGCGGATATCGGACTGGTGAACGCGGACTACATCGAGGGCAAGGTCTGGTTTGTGCTCTCGTCGCAGGGCCACCAGGGATTTTTGAGAGACTGAGGCCGTGTGCGCCGGGCAGTTTGGGAGGATTGTGAGGATATTTCATGAATTATCAATGGTATCCGGGTCATATGACAAGGGCCAGGCGGATGATGCAGGAGGATATCCGGCTGATCGATCTGGTCATCGAGCTGCTCGATGCCAGGACGCCGTACTCCAGCAGAAACCCGGACATCGACGAGCTGGGGAAAAATAAGGCGAGGCTTGTGCTCCTGAACAAGGCGGATCTCGCCGATGGAGACAGGAACCGTATATGGGCCGAATATTTTCGGGAAAAGGGCTGTTATGTCGCGGAAGTGAATTCCAGGAGCGGCGCCGGTATGAAGCAGATCCGGGAGCTGATCCAGGAAGCGTGCCGGGAGAAGACGGAGCGCGACCGGCGGCGCGGCATCCTGAACCGTCCGGTGCGCGCGATGGTTGCGGGGATACCGAACGTGGGAAAATCTACGTTTATCAATACCTTCGCCGGTAAGGCCTGTGCAAAGACGGGAAATAAGCCGGGCGTCACCAGAGGCAAGCAGTGGATTCGGCTGAACAGGAATGTGGAGCTGCTCGACACGCCGGGGATCCTCTGGCCGAAGTTCGACGATCAGGCTGTGGGGCAGAAGCTTGCGGTGATCGGTTCGATCAAGGATGAGCTTTTGCAGGCGGAGGAGCTGGCTGTGTGGATCCTGGCCTTTCTCAGGGAGGATTATCCGGGAAGGCTCAGCGCGCGTTATGGGATTTTGGAGGACGGCGCGGATGCCGCGCTGCTCGGGCAGATCGCGGAGGCGCGCGGATGTCTGCTGAAGGGCGGACAGCCGGATATTCCGAAAGCTGCCGCGCTGATTGTGGACGATCTGAGGAGCGGCAAGCTCGGACGTGTTACGCTGGAGTTGCCGTGATATGGGACAGGGTGCAGAAACAGTGCGGGGTAAGACGAAGCAAAGCCTGCTGCATCTGCATCGCGGATCTCGGGCAGGATTGCGGCATAGAGTATAAAGAGGTACAACAGGAAGAAAGCAGGGGTGGATCGGTATGGAGGAAAAGCAGAACAAAAACATCGGCGCAACAGAGGAAGAGCCGCTGAATTTGAAGAAGGAGATCATGAGCTGGATTTTTTATATTTTATTTGTGGTCGTTTTGACTTATCTGATCATTCATTTTGTCGGTCAGAGAACCGTGGTAGACGGAAGATCGATGGAAAACACGTTGCATGACGGCGACAATCTGATCGTCGAGAAGCTGTCCTACCGGTTCGGAGCTCCGAAGCGGTTTGACATCATTGTATTCCCGCCGAAGGGGTCGCCGAAGGATCACTACATCAAGCGGATCATCGGGCTGCCCGGCGAGACGGTGCAGATTGACAAAGACGGCAATATCCTGATCAACGGCGAGATCCTTGAGGAGAACTACGGGAAGGAGACCATTCAGAATCCGGGAGCTGCCGCGGAACCGATTACCTTGGGAGACGACGAGTATTTCGTGCTCGGGGACAACCGCAACAACAGCCGGGACAGCCGGGATGCGGATCATGTCGGCCTGGTCAAGCGAGAAGACATCACGGGCAGGGCGTGGGTGCGGATCTGGCCGCTGTCTGATATGGGCGTTCTGAAGCATCAGTGACGTCCTGCCGGGAATGATCCTGCGGATCTGTGATGTGCTGGAGGTAAGAGAACAGAGAGAAACGACGGGTGGTGAGAAAATGCGCCGGAATCAGAAGAAAAAAAGTGTAGTACGAGAGTTCCTGGGTTGGATTATTTTCCTTCTGCTTTTCTGCGGTATTGCGTTTCTCATCGTGCATTTTGTCGGAGAACGTACGGTGGTGAGCGGCGAGTCCATGTATCCGACTCTCCTGGACGGCGACAATCTGATCATAGATAAGATTTCCTACCGTTTTTTTAACCCGGATCGCTTTGACATTATTGTGTTTCCGTTCCAATACCAGGAGGGAACCTACTACATCAAGCGTGTGATTGGGCTGCCGGGCGAGACCGTGCAGATTCTGGATGGCGCCATTTACATCAATGGCAGGCTCCTCAGAGAGTCTTATGGCAGCGAGGAGATCCGCAACCCGGGCACCGCGTCCTCCGAGATTACGCTTGGCGCGGACGAGTATTTCGTGCTCGGGGATAACCGCAATAACAGCAGCGACAGCCGCGAGCCGAGCGTCGGCATGATTGCCCGGGACAAGATCATCGGCAAGGCGCTTCTGCGGATCTGGCCGCTTTCTGAGTTTGGACTGGTCGGATGAGCATATGTGTTATGTCCCGAAAGAACTGTATGGCGGACGGCGGGCAGAGGGATGACAAAGAAGAGCGGCATGAGGCATAAAACGGTCTGAGGCTGGCCAGGGGAAGCTCAGGCGGATAATCTGAGGCTGGCGAAAGGAAGTTCAGACGGATGACCTGAGGCTGGCGAAAGGAAGCTCAGACGGATAATCTGAGGCTGGCGAAAGAAAGTTCAGACGGATGGCCTGACAGGATGGAGAAGAGAAGCGCAGGCGGAGACAGGCTGAGGATAGCGGGACAGGAAGAAAGAATATGAAGAGTATCAGCGAAATAAAACGGGAATTTGCTCAGGCTGGCGACGGGGAGCTTTCTGCGTTGTTCGAGAAGTATGCGGACGACGAGAGGGCGGGCGTTGCCGGCCTGATTGCACAATATCAGAAAAAACAGGAGAAGCTTGCGGCAGAGCGCAGACGGCTCGACGCGATGCGCAGCTATGAGCGGGAGTACGCGCATTATGGACTGATCTGCGGGATTGACGAGGCCGGGCGCGGGCCGCTGGCTGGCCCGGTGGTGGCAGGAGCGGTCATTCTGCCGGAAGACTGTGAGATCCTCTACCTCAATGATTCCAAGCAGCTCTCCGAGAAGCGCAGGGAGGAGCTTTTTGACGAGATCAGGGAGAAAGCGCTCGCCTGGGGGATCGGTATGGCTTCCCCGGCGCGCATCGATGAGATCAACATCCTGCAGGCGACGTACGAGGCGATGCGGCAGACGGGAAAC
>CANQWV010000111.1 GCA_947627645.1 uncultured Lachnospiraceae bacterium
TCCCGACCAGGAACGGCAGGAAGCGGTTCAGGAACCAGCACACAGGCGCGAGGAGCGCACAGATGCCGGCGAGGGCGAGGAGGCCGCCCGGGATGGAGCTGGTGTGCAGCCCCAGGATTTCCTGAAGGACGCGCAGCACAATGATGTGCAGTCCGAGAATCGCCAGGCTGTTGCGTCCGGCGAGTGCAAGCAGGGCGGACAGAATGCTCTTTCCGCTGTTTTTTCGGACGGCGGATCCGGCTGTCCCGGACTCGGCCGTATCTTTGCCGTGCGCGCGGCGGGAGTCCGGGGCCAGCTTTTTCAAAAGAAAGATGGTGCAGCAGGAGCCGGCGAGCGCGCAGAGGGTAAAAAGCAGCGGGTTGTGAAAGGTCAGTTTATAGATGCCCGTTTTCCCGTTCTTCAGGGCGAGGAGAATCTCTGCTGCCGCTGCAGCCAGCAGGAGATACCAGGGCAGATCCTGGGTGAGGATCAGCTGTGCGCTGAAGTATCCGGCGGCCAGAAAGCCTACGGCCAGAAGGCAGCGGAGCAGGGCGTCAGGCAGGACGCTTGTACATCCGGGCACGAAGGGTACGAGGTATAGCAGCAGACACACCCAAGCGACGCACGTCCTGCTGCGGATCGTCCGCAGCAGCAGGACGAGCAGGAGCTCCGAGAGGAACAAGGTTGGGAGGAACCACAGGGGCACGTTCAACGGCGAGAGAAGGAGCCCGTCCCAGATGTGTGCGTGCTGGGAGCTGAAGTCAAAATGATTGCGGATCCCGAAGATCAGAAGAAAGACCGCTTCAAAAAAGAAGTAGGGTACGATCAGGCCGCGCAGCCCCGACGCGATGAGCTGCTTTACGGGCCGCTGTTCCTTTGAGGTATAAGCGAACAGGACTCCGCTGATCATGAAAAGCAGCGGTACGTGAAAGGAATAGATCAGCACGGGGATGGGCTGGTCGGTCTCCCAGATATGGCCCAGGACGACGAGGAGGATGGCAAGCCCCCTCGCCGCGTCGAGATAGGGTAAACGTTCTCTTTTCATTGCGGCGCCTCTTTTCAGAATATAGAATGTGTGATAATTTTACCATGAAAATAAGGCGTTTTCCACAAAAAAACCATATTTTATTGAAAAGCGCGGGGAGAATATGGTAATATAAAAAACATGGCACAGAAGGAACTGGAGGCAAAAGATGGATTTATTAAAGTACCGTTTCAAGACATTGTTTAAATACAAGGATTTGATCCGGGAGCTGGTTTCGCGCGATCTGAAGCTGAAATACAGGCGCAGCTTTCTGGGCTATGTCTGGAGTATCCTGGATCCGCTGCTGACGATGGTTGTGCTCACAATCGTGTTTACCCGTCTCCTTGGCAGGAAGATCGAGAACTATCCGGTTTACCTGCTGAGCGGACGTATGCTCTACGACTTTATGAAAGACAGCACGAACAACGCGATGAAGTCTGTGGTTGGCAATGCCGCGTTGCTGCGGAAGGTGTATGTCCCAAAATATATTTTTACACTTGCCAAGGTGACGAGTTGTATGGTGGATATGGTACTCTCCCTGGCGGCTCTGCTGATCGTGATGCTTGTGACAAGGGCACAGTTTCATCCGACGATTCTGCTGCTGCCGCTTGTGATCCTGCAGCTCTACATTTTTTGCTGCGGGCTCGGTTTTTTTCTGGCGCAGCTCAATGTGTTTTTCCGGGATATTCAGTACATTTACAGCGTTATGCTGACGGCGTGGATGTATGCGACGCCGATTATTTATCAGCTGGACGAGCGGTTCCCACGGTGGTTCCATATCGCAGTCAAGGGCTTCAACCCGATGTACTACTACATCGCGCAGTCCCGCGATATCATCTACTATGGCAACATTCCCGGTCCGAGGATTTTCTGGGGCGGCTGGCTGATCGCGTTTGTCATGCTGGTGATCGGGGTGTGGTCTTTCCAGAGATCGAAGGACAAGTTCATACTCTATATATGATGCTGCCGGATTGTAGCGAAAATGTTTTTGGAGGAAAGAATGTCGAAATATGCAGTTGAAGTAGAAAATGTAAAGATCCGTTTTAATCTTGCAAGCGAGAAGGTAGACAATCTGAAGGAATATGCGATCAAGCTCATGAAGCGCGAGCTGATGTTTCAGGAGTTTATTGCATTGCAGGACATCAGCCTTAAGATCAAAAAGGGCGAATCGTGGGGGCTTGTCGGCGCCAATGGATCGGGAAAATCCACGCTTTTGAAGACGATCAGCGGGATTCTGCAGCCTTATGAGGGGATCGTAAAGGTCAACGGCCGTATCGCGCCTCTGATCGAGCTCGGCGCCGGGATCGACCCGGATCTGACGGCCCGTGAGAACATTTTTCTCAACGGGATGGTGCTCGGGCACTCCCGCGAATTCATGGAAAAGCATTTTGACGAGATCGTGGAATTTTCCAACCTTGAGAAATTTCTGGACTCTCCGGTTAAGAATTTTTCCTCCGGTATGAAGGCCAGGCTTGGCTTTGCCGTGGCCACGGTCGTGAACCCGGATATCCTTGTCGTGGATGAGGTCCTTGAGGTGGGAGATATGCGCTTTCGCCGCAGATGCAACGAGCGTATGCAGCAGATGCTCTCCGGAGGTACGACGCTTCTCTATGTCTCTCACAACATTGAGTCGGTCCGGAACCTCTGCCAGTATGCGGTCTGGCTCGACGAGGGAAAGATGCGCATGGTCGGCCCGGCCTCGGAGGTCTGCGACGCCTACGCTGAGGAGCAGGAGACGCAGCTTCGGAAGAGACAGGCGGAGAAACGCGAGCTTCTCAGAAGAGAAGGGAAGAAATATGATTACCTGATCGTGGGGGCCGGGCTTTACGGCGCTGTATTTGCGCGTGAGCTTACGAGACGCGGCAAGCGCTGCCTGGTGATCGACAAGCGCAGCCATATCGGGGGCAATATCTATACGGAGGACGTGGACGGGATCCAGGTACACAAGTATGGGGCGCACATTTTCCATACGAGCGACAAAAAAATCTGGAAATATGTAAACCGCTATGCGGATTTTAACAATTATATCAATTCACCGGTTGCCGTCTATAAAGACGAACTCTACAACCTGCCGTTTAACATGAACACTTTTTCCAGACTCTGGGGACTGAAAAAGCCGCAGGAGGTGCAGGCGAAGATTGCGGAGCAGATTGCAGACCTTCACATCACAGAGCCGAAAAACCTGGAGGAACAGGCTCTGTCTCTCGTCGGCAGAGACGTCTACGAAAAGCTGATCAAGGGCTATACGGAAAAGCAGTGGGGCAGGGACTGCAGGGAGCTTCCGGCGTTTATCATCCAGCGGCTTCCGCTGCGCTTTACCTACAATAACAATTACTTCAATGATTTCTATCAGGGGATCCCGCGCGGTGGATATACGAAGATGATGGAAAAGCTGCTGGTGAATATTGACGTGATGCTGGAGACGGACTTCTTTGAGTATCGGAAGGAGCATCCGGATATGTTCAAAAAGGTCGTCTACACCGGCATGATCGACGAATATTTTGATTATTGCTATGGCCATCTGGAGTACCGCTCGGTGCGCTTTGAGACGGAGCGCGTCGAAGAGGCAAACTATCAGGGGAACGCGGTTGTCAATTACACGGACCGTGAGGTGCCGTACACGAGGATTATCGAGCACAAGCATTTCGAGCCGGAGGAAGAGCAGGAGAATCCGAAGGATTACTCGATCATTTCGAAGGAATATTCGATGGAATGGAAGCCGGGGATTGATCCGTATTATCCGGTGAACGATGAGAAGAACAACGCGCTCTATGAGAAATACCGCGCCCTGGCTGAGCAGGAGAAGAAGGTCATATTCGGTGGACGCCTGGGTTCCTACCGGTATTACGACATGGACAAGGTGATCGGGGCCGCGATTGCCGACTCGGCGAAGGAACTCAACATCTGGATACAGTAGCAGAGGAATTTTATGTTTCGGTTAAAACAGCTGATTAAAATGTTTCTGCAGAACATACTTCTGCCGATCGTCTATGCGTGGTATGCGAGAAAACCGGTGGAGAAGGGCAGCATTCTTTTCGCGGATGCCCACCACGACGAGATTCCGTTCTCGATGCGCAGGGTCTACGAGACGCTGGCGGCGCGGGCGACGGGGGCTTCGGGCGGAGTGTCTGGCCAGGCGGCACAAATTACTGTATGTGTTCGGGATTTTGACCGGATGTCGTATGGGGCGCTGCTGAGGTATCTTCTGCGGTTTATGAAGCGATACGCGACGACGGAGTATGTGTTTGTCTGTGATTACTATCTGCCGGTCGCATCGTGCCGCAAGCGTCCGGAGACGAAGGTGGTGCAGCTCTGGCATTCCTGCGGACTTATGAAGAAGATCGCGCACGACGCCGGGGACGATATCCCGAAGGGCTATCGCGGCAATCTGTTTGGAAACTATACGTATCTGACGCTGAGCGCGCCGGTCTGTGTGCCGGTGCACGCGCGGGCGCTGCAGATCCCGCGGGAGCGCATCTATGCGACCGGGGTCAGCAGGACGGATTACTATTTTGACGAGGAATGGAACCGCAGGTGCCGGGAGGCGTTTTATGAGCAGTACCCGCAGGCGCGGGGCAGAAGGATTGCGCTGTGGGCTCCGACCTTTCGCGGAAACGCGGCGATGCCGCGTCTGGAGGGACTGCAGGAGATCCGTCAGGCAGCGGGGAAGCTTGCGGAAGAATGGTATTTTGTGCTTAAGGCGCATCCGCACATTGATGCGCACGGGATGGTCTCAAACTGTTCCATACCGACTGAGGAGCTGCTGCCGGTGGCAGATCTGCTGATCACCGATTACTCGTCAGTGATGTTTGACTATCTGCTCTACCGGAAGCCGATCGTATTATTCGCGCCGGATCTGGAGCGGTACGAGGCGGAGCGGGGCTTTTATATTGACTATCATGAGCTGCCGTACCCGGTTACGCAGACCGCGGATGAGCTGGAACGGGCGGTCAGAGATTGCGGGTCGAGCATATCGATGGGCGCATATGAAGTCAGAAGCTGTGATCAGAACACGGAGCACGTGCCGGTGAACGAGGACGGCGCCCTGCGAGCGGAAAGCAAAAGATCGGGGAAACAAGGAAAAAGTCAGGAGGAAGAGATTGACCGTTTCCGTGAGAAGTACGTCGGTGCGTGCGACGGCCATGCGACGGAGCGCATCCTGAAGCTGGCAGGGCTTTGGCAGTGACACGGAAAAAAGAGGACAGTCCCTCGCTCCTGCAATTCCTGTAATGACGGGAAGCTTTGGCAGTGATACGGGCAGAAGAGGACATTTCCTCGTTCCTGCAACTTTGACAATGACGGGAAGCTTTGGCAATGATATGGACAAAAAAGGGCACTCCCGGTGTCCCCGGTGATCGGGAAACCCTGGATTTTGACAGAGGCGCGAGAGAAAATCGAGCGGACGGAGGACATATGAATATAGCGATTATTTTTGCGGGCGGAAGCGGTGTACGCATGGGAGCAGGCGTGCCGAAGCAGTTTCTGGAGATCAACGGCAAGCCGATCCTGATCCATACGCTGCAGCTGTTCCAGGAGCACGAGGAGATCGATAAGATTTACCTGGCGATGAGCAGGGACTATATCCGGTACGCGAAGCAGCTGGCGCTGGACTACCGTATTGATAAGATTGCGGCCGTTGTGCCAGGCGGAGCGACTGCGCAGGATTCGATCTACAATGCGCTGGAGAAGGCGGAGCAGGAGAATCCGGGCGATTCGGTCGTCCTGATCCATGACGGCGTGCGGCCGTTCGTCGAGTACGGCGTGATCAGCGACAACATTGACAGCGTAAAGAAGCACGGAAGCGCGATTACCTCCACGCCGTGCTTTGAGACGATTCTGGTCAGCCGTGACGGGCAGACGGTGGACGAGCTGCCGCGGCGCAAGGAGAGCTATGCGGCGCAGGCTCCGCAGAGCTTTTATCTGAAGGATATCCTGGAGGCGCACCGGGCGATCCGGGCGGTCAATCCGGGCTATGAGAATATGGTGGACGCGTGCACGATCTACCGGGAGCTTGGGCGGCAGCCGCACATCGTGATCGGCAACCGCGGGAACATTAAGGTGACGACGCCGGAGGATGTCTATATTTTTCGGGCGCTTTTGCAGTACAAGGAGAATGAGCAGGCGTTCGGTTTCGGCCTCACCGACCGGCTGGCGGCGAAGATGAACCGATACAGGGAGTGAGAGGATTTGTTTTATGGGCGAAAAAATATGGAGTGAGGATGAGATTTTGCAGCAGGATCTTGAGCGGATTGCTGATTCGAAAGAGATCGACTGGGAAAAACTGAGAGGGAAATGTATTCTCGTGACCGGGGCGACCGGATTGATCGGGAGCATCCTGGCGCGGGCGCTGGTCTGTGCCAGCGAAAGCCGCGGCCTTGGATTGCGGGTCATAGCGATGGTTCGCAACCGCGCGAAGGCGGAGAAGCTGTTCGGTCCGTTCCTGGACGCCGGACTTGAGCTGCTGGTCCGCGATATCCTGGAGCCGGTCGAAGCGCCGGGCGAGGTGGATTATCTCGTGCACGGAGCCAGTGTAACGACGTCAAAGGACTTTGTGGATCATCCGGTAGAGACGATCCGGACTGCCCTCAAGGGGACGGAAAACCTGCTCGAGCTTGCACACGGAAAAAAAGTGCTGGGTATGGTTTATCTCTCCTCGATGGAGGCGTACGGAGTCGTGGACGCGGAGCATTACAATGTCCGCGAGAAGGATTACGGATACATCGATCCGCTGGAGGTACGCAGCAGCTATTCGGAGAGCAAGCGCATGGCGGAGGGGCTCTGCGGTGCGTATGCGCACGAGTACGGGGTGCCGGTCAGGATCGCGCGCCTGGCGCAGACGTTCGGCGCGGGGATTCCTGAGAGTGAGAACCGTGTGTTTGCGCAGTTCGCGCGAAGCATTCTCACCGGGCAGGACATCGTGCTGCACACGGACGGAAGCAAGGCGCATTGCTATTGCTATACCTCTGACGCGGTACGCGGGATCCTCAAGATACTGCTCGACGGCGCGCCTGGGGAGGCATATAACGTTTCGAATGAGGAGACTTTTTCGACGATACGGGAGATGGCGGAGCTGCTGATCGCGGAGCATCCGGACAGCGGGGTAAAGCTTGTGTTTGATATCCCGGAGGATGCGAATAAGTTTGGTTATGCTCCGACCTCGCGTATGCTGGTGAACGCGCAGAAGCTTCGCGCGCTCGGCTGGACGCCGGAGGTTGGCCTGAGCGAAATGTTCCGGCGGCTGCTTGGCAGTATGAAGCAGAGCTGGAAGGAATTCGCGTAAAGTTTACAGAAAGTATTGATGAATGCTGGTATAAAAAGAAAAGGGTCGTGGAATGCAGAAAACGCAGAAGCTTCAGAATACAGAAAAATTGATTTTGCTTGGGCCGGATTCTCCGGTAAAGCGGCTGGTGCGGAAAGCGCTGGAATCATCCGGCGCGGCGGCGCGGCGTTTTGCGTGCGCTTCCTTTGAGGCTGCGGCGACGCAGGCGGATTCTGTCATTCTTTTCGGCTGCTATGACCGGGGAGGACAGGTGGTTGCGGCGGGTCGTACGGGGCAGTCCGGGTCTAGTGCGGCGGGCTGCGATTCGGAGGAATCTGCTGCGAGCAGTATCGGGAATGCCGTGCAGAGTGCGGCGGGCCGCGATCCGGGACAGGCGTCGATTTCAGACAATGCCGTGCAGAGTGCGGCAGATTGTGATCCGGGACAAGCTTCGATTCCGCAGTGGTTTGAAGAGGTGGCGGAGGCAATCGGGCGATTGCAGCAGAGCAGACCGTGCCGGGTGCTCTTTGTTTCCGATACGATGGTGTATGGAAAGGTTTACGGAGAGCAGCATCTGCTGAGAGAGGACGAAACCGGCTATGTCTGCCATACGTCCGCAAAGGACAGGACAGCTCAGTGGATGCGTATGGCAGAGCATCTCTGCGCCCGGCTGGCACGCGAGGAAGGCCTGGCGGTGAAGATTGCAAGAGTGGATTGGAGCGAATTTGCGGAGGAGCCGCAGCGGCAGGCGGAGGCCCTGGACAGGCTTTTGAACCGTATGCTCAGTATCCTGGAGCGCGGGGTGGCAGGCGAGGCATACAACCTTTCCTCGCTGACGCTGGAGACGCTGGCGGGGAAAAACGCGGCGTGTGCCGGGGCGCGGTCGCCGCTCTCGCCCGTCGCTGTGATCCCGGATATCGGAAAGGCGGAAAACTATGCTGCTTCGTGATCGATTGAATGAATTTGAACTGGACTGGGCGCAGGCGGCAGTCCGGTCGGAGCTGATTCCGCTAAAGCAGATCAAAGGAAAGAAAATTCTGATCCTGGGGCGGGAGGAGACGTTTGAGGCTGCGGTCGGCTGGTCTTTCGCGGCGTGGAACGACGAGCGAAAGGCGGGAGTGCGCGCAGTGCAGGCGCGGTATTCTGCCCGGGACGCGAAAGCAGAAACAGCGAAAGCGATGGACATGACGGAAGCAAAGGCCGGGACACAGGACGCTTCTGCAAAGAAGCGGAATGTGACGCAGTGCGGAACCGGAGAGTTTGAGACTGTGCGCACATTTACGGAGGAAGCTTTTGCGCCGGCTGAGGCGGACTGCATCGTCCTGACTGGCTGTATTAATCGTTCCGTTCAGATTTAGGGAAGCG
>CANQWV010000112.1 GCA_947627645.1 uncultured Lachnospiraceae bacterium
GCAAGCAGCGGCGCTTACAATGAGGTAAAAACCGCTCACGACAACGCTCTCGCGGCCGTCGGCATCGTGCTGAAGGTGGAGCGGCTGCCGCTGAATGTCGGCATTGGAATCTGTCAGGGCATGATGCCGATCATCGCCTACAACTATTCGGCGAAGAATTACGAGCGGATGAATGAGACAAAGCGCTATTCCATGAAGCTCGGACTGGTCTGTGCGGCGGTGAGCGTGGCGTTGTACGAAGTGTTCGCCGGGCCGATCATGCATATTTTTATCGGGGATGCGCAGACCGTGGCGCTTGGCACCGTGTTCCTGCGCATCCGCGTCCTCGCGACGCCGCTGATGTTTTTGAGCTTTTTCCATGTATACCTGTTCAACGGCTTTGGCAAAGGCGGATACGCGCTTTTTCTCGGCGTCATGCGCTGGGCAGTGTTCAATATCCCGATGCTTTTCATCCTGAATCGTTTGATCGGCATCAACGGGATCGTCTGGTCGCAGTCGGCGGCGGACGTGCTGACGGTGGCGCTGTCGTTCGCGGTATACAGAGGATATGAGCGCAGGATGAAGCTGAATTGACCCGTGAAAGGGTACAGATTTCAGGTTTGCGTCGGGCGTGCGCGACGCCTGTAAGGATAGTTGGGATACTTGTACAAAAGTATTGATATCCGTGAAATTATCTGATAAAATCAGGTAAATTGCAGCTATTTGGAACCCGTAATTTTATCCCTGCAGGATGGGATCATGACTTTACAGGAGAAAGAAGATGAAAATGAAAAAGACAGTATACGCATTGATGAGTGGGATGATTCTGACAGGTATTTTTTGCGGCACGGCGGCCGCGGAGGACGGCGGAGAGAAGCACGAGCCGCTCACGATCACGTACAGCTCCGGGATCGACGCGCTGGAGGCGCTGGTTCAGGAGAGCTATCCGGAGATCGATCTGGAGGTGTATCCCTATACCGGCAGAAACTGGTCGCGCTTTACCTGCGACCAGATGATCACCGGGGAGATGCCGGATATCTATAACACGACGCTCGCCTGGCTCAACTATCCGGAGGAGATGAAGGCCCACCTTCTGGATCTCTCCAGCTATGCGTTCACGGATCTGTACGATCCGAACCTGCTCGCCCAGCAGGAGGTGGACGGAGGGCTTTATCTGCTCCCGGGCAACTATTATGTGTATTCTCTGGCCTACAACGCGACGCTCTTTGAAGAACATGGCTGGAAGGTGCCGGAGAGCTTTGAGGAGCTTGAGGCGCTGGCGCCCGAGATCGAGGCGGCCGGCGTGGATCTCGCGTCGACCAACACCGACTCGGCGGGACAGGGCTTCCAGTATATGTGCAACCTCGCGGATACGATCGACCTCACGTCTCTGAAGGGCGTCAAGTGGCAGAGGGATTTCCTGAGCGGGAACGCGACGGCCGAGGAGGGCTTCGGCGAGGCGATGGACTATATGCAGAAGTGGATCGACCTTGGGATGCTGGAGGGCAGCGAGGCGAGGGGCGGACGGCGCGGCTTCGAGGTTTTCACCGAGGGGAATACGGCGTTCATGGTCGGCGGCGTAGACCGCTGGACTCAGAACGAGGACGGGACGGGAGATCGCTATGAGCCGATGCCCTACCTCTCCATGGACGGAACGAACAATATGTACATCACAATGATGTCAAAAAATTTTGGCCTGAGCGCGAAGCTTGCCGAGCCGGGGAACGAACAGAAGCTGGAGGACGCGCTGCACGTCATGGAGGTTCTGTCCACGTTTGAAGGACAGAACACATTCAACAATTATAACAGCAGCAGTATTTCCTCTCTGCGCGGCTGGACGATCGACGAGGCCAATCCGCTGGCTCCCTGCATGGAGCTTTTGCAGGCGGGGCAGTCGGCGCCGCTTCTCTATACGGGCTGGGAAGGCTTCCTTGCCGAGGTCGGGGGAAAGGTTCTGGATTATCTCAATGGGAAATGTACCGGGGACGACGTCCTCGCCCTCACAGACGAGCTCTGTGCGAAATTTCTTGAAAACGGCGCGTACTCGTATTCGGAGGTCGACCGGAGCTACAGCGGCGAGGAGACGGCGATGCTGACAGGCAGGATCTTCGGCGACGCTGTCGGGGCGGACTGTGCGCTGATCTCTGTCGACAGGCTTCAGGCGGACGGAAGGATCCAGGACGGCGCCGGGATCTGTGGCTATATGATGCCGCTCCCGCTGACGGACGAGAGGATTGTCTCCGTGATCCCGACCGGCTGGAACGGCACGATCCAGACCGTGACGCTGAGCGGAAAGCAGATCAATGAATATATGGAGAAAGGGTACGTGGTGGAGCGAGACGGCGAGACTGCCGTATTCCCCTATGTGCTTGTCACGAAGGGCGGCGAGGCCTTGAAGGATGACACGGAATACACCGTGGTGGTCTGCGGCGCGGACGAGGAGATGAGCGCTGCGGGGAACATTACGGATTCCGGCGTCGTCGGGCTGCAGGCGTTCAAGGACTTTTTTGAAGACCGCGGGAATCCGCCGATGTCCGAGGAGCTGCTGAACTGGGATTGAAGGAAATGAAAGCAATAACACAGACAGAGTACACATAGAAATTGCCTCGGCAGTGCTGATAGAGCGCACAGGGAAATTGGCCTGGCAGCGTTGACGGAGTACACAGGGAAATTGACCTGGCAGAGTTGAAGGAGTGTACAGGAAAATTGCCCCGGTAGTTCTGACAGAGTACACAGGGAAATTGGCCTGGCAGCGTTGACGGAGTATACAGGGAAATTGACCTGGCAGAGTTGAAGGAGTGTACAGGGGAATTGGTTCGGTAGGGATGACAGAATATATAAGGAAACCGGACCGGTAGCATTGATGGAGTATATACAGAATGGAGCGAAAGAAAAAAAGAAAGCTGAATATTGCTCTGGGGATTGTCGGCGGACTTCTGCTGGCGGTCCTGTTTGGTCTGCTGATGGTTCGCTTTGTCCGCATACATCTGAGTGCAATGGTCTATGAGGAGCGGATGAATCAGCTCTCTGAGATCACGGCCCAGATTTTTGACGGGACGGAATGGAAGATCAGCCAGTACTGGGACGACGCGGCCGAGATTATGGACCGCTTCCTCGATGAGAGTCTGCCGACCGTGGACAGCGCGATCTCCTTCCTGCAAAGGGAAGACCGACTGCGTCGTTTTGAGGAAGAAAGGGTAAATGCGGTCCTGATCGACGAGGATGGGAGACCGTATACAAGCGCCGGAATGGGCGGGATTCTGAGCAATGTGGAAGCGCTCATCGACTGCGAGGAGCAGGTGAGCTTTATCAATGACGACAAGATAAAGCCGCAGAACGACGCCATGTTTATCTACCAGCTGAATTCCCCGATTGTACTCACGAATGGAAACGCCCGGAAGACGATCCTTTTCGCGGGAATCAGCGTACCCATGGATACGATCGGCAATCTGTTCCGGAGCTCTTCGTATTCCGGGAACAACAGTACTTATATTCTGAGTAAGGACGGCTCCAAGCTTTTTGTGGATGACACGGACTCCGAGGATATCGTCGAGGGCTACAATGTGTACAATGTGTTCCGAAAGCTTTCTGAAGAGCAGGAGCTGGACTTCGAGTCGGTTCTCGACAATCTGAACGAGACCGGGCTGGCGCTGTCGCACATCGAAGTGGATGGGCGGGACTGCTTCTATGCGATCCGGCAGATGGATCACATCGACTGGGTCGTCATGTACATCAATCCGGGGGATCAGGTCGCGCAGGGCACGGTGTCGGTGGTAAGTTCTGTGATCCGCATGGCGGGAATTTCGGCGACGCTGCTCTTTTTCACGCTTGCGCTTGTGCTGCTTTTCGCAGGCAGGGCGAACCGCTCCCTTGCCGAGCTGAGCGCGGAGAAGAAATCGCGGGAGGAACTGCATGAGCTGAACGGACAGCTCACGCAGGCGAAGCAGGCCGCCGAGGACGCTTACCTTGCGGCGCAGTACGCGAACCAGGCGAAGACGACGTTCCTGAACAATATGTCCCATGACATACGGACACCGATGAATGCGATCATCGGCTTTACCTCGCTCGCGGTCACGCACCTTGACGACAAGGAGACCGTTCGGGATTATCTTGGGAAGATCATGGTTTCCAGCGAACATCTGCTCTCTCTGATCAACGATGTGCTTGACATGAGCCGCATCGAGAGCGGAAAGGTGCGGATTGAGGAGAAAGAGTGCTTCCTGCCTTCGATCATCCATGATCTCAGGAACATTCTCCAGACCGATATCAAGGCAAAGCGGCTTGACTTTTACATCGACACGGTGGATGTGGAGCATGAGGGTATTATCTGCGATAAGCTGCGGCTGAACCAGGTGCTGCTCAACATTATGTCTAACGCGATGAAGTTCACAAAGCCCGGCGGGACGGTCGGACTGCGCGTCGTCGAGAAGCCGAACGCGCCGGAGGGATTCGCGGACTACGACTTTGTCATCAAGGATACCGGCATTGGCATGAGTGAGGAATTCCGTCAAAAGATCTTCGAGCCGTTCACCAGGGAGGAGAACTCGACGGTCAGCGGGATTCAGGGCACCGGGCTCGGCATGGCGATCACGAAGAACATTGTCGACATGATGAACGGCACGATCACGGTGAAGAGCAAGTTGGGCGAGGGCTCCGAGTTTACGGTCTCGCTGCGGTTCCGCACGACGGAACAGAAGCAGAAGGTCACTGTGATCAAGGATCTGGAGGGCTTCCGGGCGCTCATCGCGGACGACAGCATGGACAGCTGTACCAGTGTGGAAAAGATGCTGCGGATCATCGGTATGCGGCCCGAGTGGACGACCTCCGGAAAAGAGGCGGTTTACCGTGCAAAATACGCAACGGAGCAGAACGATCCGTTCAAGGTGTATATCATTGACTGGCTGATGCCGGATATGAACGGCGTGGAGGTCGTGCGCAGGATCCGAGGGGAGATCGGCGAGCAGGTGCCGATTATCATTCTCACGGCTTACGACTGGAGCGAGATCGAGAAGGAAGCGAGGGAGGCGGGCGTCACTGCGTTCTGCGCAAAGCCGTTGTTTTTGTCTGAGCTTTACAGCATTCTGCAGAATGCCGGGGACATTGTCGGCGCGGAGATTGAGCAGGAGATCGATCCGGACGAGTTCAAAGGGAAGCGTGTGCTGCTGGTCGACGACGTGGAGCTGAACCGGGAGATCGCTGTCGCGATCCTGGAGGAGGCAGGGCTTGAGGTCGAGACTGCGGAAAACGGCAGGGAAGCGGTCGAGTTTATCCGGAAGATGAAGCTGGGTTATGTCGACCTTGTGCTGATGGATATCATGATGCCGATCATGGACGGTTATCAGGCGGCGCGTGAGATCCGGAAAATGGACGATCCGGCCTATTCTCAGATCCCGATCATCGCGATGACGGCAAACGCGTTCGAGGAGGACAGGCAGGCGGCGCTCGACGCGGGCATGAACGACCACCTCGCGAAGCCGTTCCAGATCGAGCAGCTCTACCAGATGATGCGGACGTATCTGTAAGAGCGTGGAATAAGTCCGGCGGTTTGAGGTGGGCTGACGCTTATGGCAGATAAATCAGTACAAAGCAGTACATAGGTCAATATTCTTCGACTAATTCAGAGAGTATAATTGGGAGAATCGTGCAGATGGGTGATTACGCGAATTATGATATCCACACGTTCCTGAACGCGGCCGGCATGGTGCTTTTTGTTCTTGTGGCGTACCTGGCGCTGTATTTTTACTATAAATGGAAAAATCACAGGGACATGATGCGGAAGATCCGCAGGGAATGGGGACAGGCCCCGGATCAGGAGTACGGGCTGGCGGAATTTGAGAACATCAGCCGGTATTTTGCGAACCGAAAGACGGAAGAATTCCAGATCGACGACATCACCTGGAACGATCTGGACATGGACCGGGTGTTCCTCTGCCTGAACCACACGCGCTCATTTCTGGGCGAGAGCTATCTGTACTATCTGCTGCGCACCCCAAGGATGGAAAAGGAGCCGCTGGATAAATTCGAGCGGCTCGTCACATGGTTTCAGACGCACACCGCAGAGCGCGAGGAGATGGAGTATTTCTTTTCCAGACTCGGCAGGAGCGGGAAAAGCTCAATCTTTGACTACATCTACAATCTTGCCTCGGTGCGGCTCGGGAGTCCGCTGATCCACTATGCGATGATCGCGCTGCTTCTCGTGTCGGTCGGAGTGCTCCTTGTGGCGCCGCAGCCCGGAATCCTTCTGCTGCTTACCGCGCTGATCCTCAGTATCTGGACTTACGAGAAATATAAGCGCCCGGTCGCCCCGTACATTACATCCTGCATCGCGCTGGAGAAGATCCTGCGCGCGGCGGAGGGAATCGTGAAATATGATGTGCCCGGGCTGCAGAAGGAGGAACTCAAGGCCTATGTCGGTGAGTTTGGAAAGCTGCGCCGGAATATGTGGATGCTGCTCGCGGGCGAGGGCACGGGACTTGAGAACTTTCTGTTCGTCTATCTGAACAATCTGTTTCACATCGATCTGATCCAGTTCCACGCGGTCGTAAAGGAGATCGCGAAAAAGCTTTCCCGCTTCGAATTCCTGGTGGAGGAGATGGGGCAGGTCGAGGCTGCGATCGCGGTCGCGTCGACCCGCGCGCTGTATCCGGAACATACGGTTCCTGTGCTTCACGAGGAGGGCGAGATCCGCTTCCGCGCCGTGGAGATGTACCATCCGCTGATCGACGAGCCGGTCGCGAACTCAATCGACACGCGGCAGTGCGTCCTGCTGACGGGTTCGAACGCGTCCGGCAAGTCTACCTTCCTCAAGACCGCGGCGCTTATGGCGCTCCTTTCGCAGACCGTGCACACGGCGTTCGCGAAGGAGTACGAGGGCAGATTTTTCCGCATCTTCACGTCGATGGCGCTGCGCGACGACATCATGAGCGAGGAGAGCTACTACATGGTCGAGATCCGCTCGCTCAAGCGAATCCTGGACACCGCAGGAGAGGAGCCGCCGGTGTTCTGCTGTGTGGACGAGGTGCTGCGCGGCACGAACACGGTCGAGCGTGTCTCCGCTTCCTCGCAGATCCTGAAGTGGATGGCGGGAAAGCCGCTGATGTGCATGGCGGCGACGCACGACATTGAGCTGACCTGGATCCTCGAAGAAATTTACCGGAACTGCCATTTCGAGGAGGAGGTCACGGACGATGCGATCCGCTTCGATTATCGTCTGCGTGAGGGCAGGGCGATGACCCGCAACGCGATCCGCCTGCTCGCCCTGATGGGCTTCGATGAAGGCATCATCCGGGACGCCAACCAAATGGCGGAGAAGATGGTTGCTGAGGACTATGCGAGTTATCGTTTGGCTCAGGACGAAGCACTTGCTGCTGAGTCCGTAAGAAAGTGATGCAGGAGGCAGCTTGGGTTTCGCGAAGCGAATTTGCATGCCCAAGCGGTTCGCTCCCAAACTTCTGTTATGCTCCGCCCAGCGTCTTTTCGTAAAACAGTCCGGTCAGAAACCACAGCGGGGCGTAATCGAGCCGGATCACTCCGTTCACATGATACGGGGAATCGCTGTAGTCCCAGGGACAGCAGCCCCGTTTTTTCAGCCAGGTGCCGGAGGTAAATTCCACGGCGTAGATGCCGAGCATATAGACGAGGCCCCGTGTGACAGTACCGAAGCGTTTCAGATGGGCGGAGAGCGGGCCGATCACCGAGGCCATGCCGTAGATCGGGAACATCCGCAGGGACGAGGACCCCATCAGCTTCGGATCGTGCCTGACGAGAGAGTGCAGGCCGGTCCAGAGCACCTCGATGCACCAGCCGTACATACCGCATTGGATGAATTTTGACTTTACCGGGAGCTTCAAGGGAAGCTTTACAGTTGGTTTCATAAAAAATCCTTTCACAAATCAATTCAGTCAGACAAACATATCCTGATTCTAGGATCTGTTTTTCTATAGTGTTTCCAAAAGCATTTTACAAATTCGCCCAGATTCTGCCAGACGGGGCCGGGCGAATGAAATATTTTGCTTGCAATATGTATGCAGTTCTGCTATCATCAGCTTAAATAAATAATAGCGAAGTAGGAATTTGTGCGTTAAGTTGTCAGCGGCTGGGGAGTCGCCCTGAACCGAAAAGCCCGTCAGGAAATGGGGCTTGCGATACATTTTCCGCACCCGTTGCTACAGTATGAGGACGCCTCATAATGTGGAGGGAGTATTATTTATCAGCCCGTTTTTCAGAGCCACATTGTGGAGGCGTTTTGCTGTGCGGAAAAATACGAGACAGCTTGCGTTCCCTTCGCGATTGGCGCGATTTTGAGGTTATGGAGGTTTTGTTATGGATGAGGAAAAGATCAAACAGGGAGTGCGCCTGATACTGGAGGGAGTCGGCGAGGATGTGAACCGCGAGGGCCTTCTGGAGACGCCGGACAGGATCGCGCGGATGTACCGTGACCTGGCAGGAGGCTATACAGAGGACGCCGCGGTCCATCTGGCGAAGCGCTTTCACGTCGACAGCAACGATATGGTCCTGGAGAAGGATATTCGGTTTTATTCCTTCTGTGAGCATCATATGCTGCCGTTTTACGGCAACGCGGCGGTTGCGTACATACCGGACGGCGAGGTGGTCGGCCTGA
>CANQWV010000113.1 GCA_947627645.1 uncultured Lachnospiraceae bacterium
TACATCCAAGTTTTCGATTCCATCGACTTGTCGAAAAAGGCGATACGTGCCAGTGTTCTATTCCGAACAGGCTGAAGAACAGCGTCGAGCCCAGGATCACGCCGACCGAGCCCCAGCAGTAAAACGAGTGCAGCAGGCTCATCATTCCCTCTTTATTCTCAAACGGGCAGGCCTCGACGATCGGGCTGCAGAGTACTTCGATCAGCCCGCTTCCCACCGCGTAGACGACCACACAGACCAGAATCCCTGCGAACGGGGACGGCAATAGACCCGGCAGGAAGGCAAGCCCCGCGAGTCCGACGCCGGACAAAATCTCTGCCGCGACGATGCAGATTCGATAACCGATGCGGTCCACGAACTTCGCGCAGATAAAATCTACCACCAGCTGCGTAAAGAAAAAACAGGTGGAGATCAGGGCAAGGCGCCCGTAGGAGATCCCATAGGTGCTGTAAAAAGTCAGGAAAAGAAGCGGCGCAAAGTTTGCCGAAATCGCCTGCGTGATAAAGCCAAGGTAACAGGCAAGCAGTGTTTTTCTGTATTTCTTTTTGGTATTCATCCCGTTTACTCCTCCCTCTCTCTCATTCAAACGATCCTTCGATCCCCTCCTGGCTGTCCTGCGAAGGCCAGCCGAAGAATCCATACTGTTCATCCGTATTATAAAGACCGTAGGCTTCCAGCGTTTTTTTATCTTCGCTGAGGCCGCCCACACCGTACGTCCAATGGATACACTCCTCCGGCAGCATGGAGACCCGTGTACCTGGAACATACAGATAAAAGGTCTTGCCCCCTGCAAGCCCATATGCATCCGTGTACACCTCGCGCACGTGGGTTTCGCCGCCGTCCCACGATACAATTTCTTCTGTATCGACAGGCTTTTCATAGGAAATGGATTCCAGTTCAAAGGCATAGACCCTGTCGTTAATCTTCACCGGATTGATAAATCTGCCTGTGAAAACAGAACTGTAATGCGTAGCGTCATAACCGTCGCCGCTGCTTCCCATGTCGGAATCACTGTATTCTCCCTCAAAGCTGCCATCCGGATAGACGGTGAGTTCTGTCCCCCAGGCGCCGGCGCCGCTGGCGAAGACATATCTCGACGGGATCTGTGAGAACAGATCCGGGGCCGGAGTTTTCTCTCCTTTTGGATGATCCACATCGACCAGTTTCTTAAGATAGGCGACGGCTTCACTGCATGTCATGGCCTGACAGCCGTTCTGAGCCACATATTCTTCCACAAAATCCCCGGAATAGGCACTGTACATGAGGATCTCCGACGTATTTCTTTGTAAGTCCTCAACCGTGCTCAAATACTCCGCTTCCGTAGCGTTTTCCCCGGAAACCAGATAATTGTGAATGTCGATCCAGGTCTCATCCACGTAGTCAGCGCCCTCTTCACGCCTGCAGATTTCACTCTTTTCCAACCCTCCATATTCATTTTCCGAAAAACGGCTGTAGGAATAAGTCCAGTATTCGTCCCCTCCGTTTTCATAAACATATAGGGCGCTGTCGCCGTGCTTCTTAAACAGGCAGTAAGATGACCCGCCTCCCGCGTTGACGTCCCAGCCTTCGGACTGATACAGCGTTTTCACGTCTCCGTCCTGATAGGTCACGATATTAAGGGCCGCATATATATGAATGCCGTACTCATTGATAACGCCTTCCATATAGATCAGCTCCGGAATCCCATCACCCGTAACATCGGAGAACGCAACCGGGCGAGCCATATTTTCATCCAGATAAGCTTCCACCTCATCAAAAAAACCTTTCTGCCAGTTATAGCTGTCAATCTCGGTCTGCTCATCCACAAGCAGTTCAAGATAAGCTTCATAGGCTGACTCCGCCTGCTGATCCGCCGCCTTTACACCTATGCCGGCTCCGGCGAACATCGAAACGGTCAAAAGACCTGCGGCAGCTGCGAACAATTTTCCATAATTCTTTCTGCCCATCGTCAATATTGGCATCCTGTATATCCCCCGTATTTTATTATTATTTATACAGTTTATTGCAATTTGGTCGTCGTCGAAATAGCTGCTTTTCCACGTAACGCTTCCTTATCTTTCCTATTTTCTCACACGATCCTCTTGAACTTCTTCTCCAGCTCCTGCTTCGTCATCGCGACGATCGTCGGACGGCCGTGCGGACAGTTGTACGGATTTTCCAGCGTCAGAAGCTCCGCGATCAGCGCGTCCGCCTCCTGCGCCGTCAGCTTATGATTTCCTTTGACCGCCGCCTTGCAGGACATCGATGCAATCTTCTCCTGTATTGCCTGCGCGGAGGACTTCTCCGACACATCGGTCAGACCGTCCAGCATTTCCGTGAACAGGGTGCGATCCGCGATCCCGTAGAGGTTTCCCGGCACGGCGCTGATGGAATAATCGCGGTCTCCGAAATGCTCGATTGCAAAGCCTACCGCCGCGAAATGATCCAGGTTCTGCTTCAGCACCGTCTCCTCCTGCATACTCAGCGTAACGATGATCGGCGGCGTGATCATCTGCGAAGTCTGTTCCTTCTTCTTAAACTTCTCCATGAAACGCTCGTAGAGCACCTTCTCATGCGCCGCGTGCTGGTCGATGATATACAGCTTGTCCTCGTACTCGATCAGCCAGTAAGTCTCAAAAAGCTGCCCGATCAGGCGATGCTTCTTCATGCCCTCCGCAGAGAGCAAGCGGTCGTCAAACAGCTGCAGCTGGACGGGTTTTCCGGCCATCTCCGCTTGTCCGTTCGGCGCATTCTGCTCAAGCTGTATGCTTTGCCCACTCTGCGTATTCTGTCCGATCTGTGCACTCGCTTCCGCCTGTACTGTCTGCAGCTCCTGCCCGCTGCCGGACTCTGCTTGTATTTCGTTATGTACAATATTCCCCGTTACCGGGCGGATCGTCCCCGTGCGCTGCCGCTGCGGATATTTCGCCTCATACGGACTGTCCGCCTCCGCGATCAGCTGACTGCGCATCTTTTCGAACGGCTCCGGATAGCGGAAACGCTTCTCCTCCCTGCGCGGCTGCGAATCATTCGTACTATTTGTCTGCTGATTCCCAGGCTGCCTTCCTGAACCTGCATTTTCCGGCATACCCTCTGGCATCCTGCCTTGTCCGGTCTGAGCATATACATCTGCCTGCCCCGGGCCGCCCTGCCTAGTCTGGGCATACAGACCTGCCTGCCCAGAACCGCCCTGCCTAGTCTGGGCATACAGACCTGCCTGGCCCGAACCGCCTGGCCTCGTCTGATCATACAAACCAGCTCGTCCCGGACCGCCTTGTGTCTTCGGCTGCCTCGTGGCCTTCGGCTCATCGATCGTGATCTCCGGGATCAATTCCTTCCCGAGCAGACCGTCCTTCACCGCCTGCAGCACCTGCTCATAGATTCCGCTCTGGTCGGCAAAGCGCACCTCCATCTTCGTCGGATGTACGTTGACGTCTACCTGTGTGGAATCGATCTGCAGCATCAGCACCGTGAATGGGAAGCGGTGATTCATGATAAACGGCTTGTATGCGTCCTCAATCGCCCGCGCCACAATCGCGCTCTTCACATATCTGCCGTTGACGAAATAATTCTCAAAATTCCGGTTGCCCCGCGAGATCACGGGCTTCCCGATGAACCCTGTGATATGCAGGCCGCTTCCCTCTCCTGCGTCGATTTTTACGACATTCGAGGTGATGTCCCTTCCGTAGATGCCGTAAATGATGTCGCGCAGATTGCAGTTGCCGGAGGTGTGCAGCTTCGTGTCCCCATTGTTGATAAATTTAAAGGAAACGCCGGGATGCGACAGCGCCAGACGCTCCATCAGATCGCTGACATAGCCTGCTTCCGTCGCCGCCGTCTTGAGAAATTTCCTGCGGGCGGGCGTATTGTAAAACAGGTTGCGCACCAGGAACGTCGTGCCCTCCGGCGCGCCAATCTCCTCGAACGTCTTCTCCGCGCCGCCCTCGATCACATAGCGCACGCCCGTAATCCCGCCCGCGGTCTTCGTGATCATCTCAACCTGGCAGACCGCCGCGATGCTTGAGAGCGCCTCACCGCGAAACCCAAGCGTCCCGGCCGTCAGCAGGTCGTCCACCGTGCGGATCTTGCTGGTCGCGTGGCGCAGAAACGCCGTGCGCACCTGTTCTTTCGGGATGCCACTCCCATTGTCCGTGATACGCACAAGCGAAATGCCGCCGTCCTTGATCTCGACCGTAACCGCGTTTGCGCCCGCATCGATCGCGTTCTCGACAAGCTCCTTTACAATAGAGGCCGGCCGCTCCACGACCTCGCCCGCCGCAATTTTATCGATCGTCTCCTGACTTAAAAGGGTAATCTCGTTCATGATGCGCTCCTTTCAGCCGTAAGCTTACTAAACCAGCTTTTTTGCCGCCATTGGTTTTAGGTAGTTCTTTTTCAGAGTTCGTTCATCGCCGAAAAAATTCACTTCCGATTTTGACAAAATATGTTTTTCCAATTTTAGTTTTGTTAATTGTAGCGTGCATATTAAATCTGCGACTTGAAATAGTCTGTATTGCGATGGAATTACTTTCTTAAATTCTATGTTATCCAATAGTACATGAAATACCGTCGAGAGGATCCTGGTAACTTCAATTTGACCATTATCATAATAAATTTTAATAATATCGAAATCTGTAAAAAAACTATAATGTGCCTTAATAAAGCCGGAAATCTCTTTGCCAAGTTTTCCGGCTGCTTCTACGCTATCGCTAATATGCTTTTTCTCAATATAGAAACTCTCACAATTAATCCGGGCGCGTCTGACAAAAGCCATAAGATTCTTCAGAAGCTTTATTCTCTTTTCTGAATCCATATATTTATATTCATTTTCTTGCCTTATAATAGGGCCAGCGTGGATGCAATGGTTACGCATTTCCATATTAAAAAGAGAAGCATCCAGGCGTTTAAGCTCTTCGGTTAAATCAACATCCTGGTCATGAAAAACCATTGATATAATGTAATATGGCGCATGAAAATCATATTCGCCAAAATCGCCAGATTCATCTACAAAAATACTAAGTTCTTTCATATTTTCTATTTTAAAAAAATGGCGGGTGTCTTACCCGCCGGTTGGTGGACCCAGGTCATGCGACCAGCCCTTAAACTGTAATGCATTACAACTATATTCTATACAGAACATAACATATCTATGATTAAAAATCAAGAAATATTTTGCCATAGATGATACAAGAGTTCTTTTATATACCTGTCCTCAGACTATCATCTCCACACAAATTTTCCGCCTGTCGAATCGTCGATGAAATTCTGACGATCCCCCAATGCGTACCATCGTCTCCACAAAAGCGCCGGAGCTCAGCCCTCCCAGCGGTTTTTTAATTTATTCTGCAGACGGTAGATCGTGTTCAGCGCGTCGATCGGCGTCAGGTGCGACACATCGAGCTCCTGAAGCTCCTTTAACACATCCGAGTCGCTGGTCGTCTCGAACAGCGACATCTGGTCGAGGTCGACCTGGTCGTATTTCTTTGGTTTTGGCCTCTTTTGACCGGAATCCTCCGCGGCCGATGTCTGTACGTGCACCGTGATATCCGCGTTCGTCAGCTCCTCCGCCAGCTCGTTCGCGCGCGCGATTACGCTGTCCGGCACCCCGGCGAGCTTTGCCACCTGGATCCCGTAGCTCTTGTCCGCGCCGCCCTTCACGATCTTGCGCAGGAACACGATGTCATCGCCCTGCTCCTTGACCGCGATGCAGTAATTGTTGACGCCGGTCAGCTTGCCCTCGAGCTCGGTCAGCTCATGATAGTGCGTGGCGAACAGTGTCTTCGCCCCGAGCAGCCTTGTGTCGCTGATGTGCTCCACGACCGCCCAGGCAATGCTCAGACCGTCGAAGGTGCTCGTGCCGCGGCCGATCTCGTCGAGGATCAGCAGGCTGTTCTTCGTCGCGTTGCGGAGAATGTTCGCCACCTCGGTCATCTCGACCATGAACGTGCTCTGCCCGCTCGCCAGGTCGTCCGAAGCACCGACCCTCGTAAAGATGCGGTCCACAAGCCCGATTTTGGCACTTGACGCGGGGACGAAGCTCCCAATCTGCGCCATCAGCACGATCAGCGCAGTCTGCCGCATATAGGTGGATTTTCCGGCCATGTTCGGCCCCGTGATGATCGAGATCCGGCTCTTGCCGTTGTCCAGATAGGTATCGTTCGCGATAAACATATCGTTCGGGATCATCTGCTCGACGACCGGATGGCGGCCGTTCTTGATGTCGATGACGCCCTTCTCGTTGAGCGTCGGCTTCACGTAATTGCTCCGCTCCGCGACCAGCGCCAGCGACGCGAACACGTCGATCCCGGCCACGGCCTTCGCCGTCTCCTGGATGCGTTCGATCTCCTCCGCCACGCGGTTGCGGATCTCCAGGTACAGACCGTACTCCAGCGAATAAAGCTTGTCCTCCGCCCCGAGGATCATATCCTCGAGCTCCTTGAGCTCCGGCGTGATGTAGCGCTCCGCGTTCGCGAGCGTCTGCTTTCTGGTATAGTAATCCGGCACCTGATCCTTGTAGGAATTCGTGACCTCCAGATAATAGCCAAATACCTTGTTGTATTTGATCTTCATCGTGCGGATGCCGGTCTTCTCCCGCTCCTTCGCCTCGAGCTCGGCCAGCCAGTTCTTGCCGTCGCTCTTGGCACTGCGCAGACGGTCGACCTCCTCGTTGTAGCCTTCCTTGATGATGCCGCCGTCCCGGATGCCGATCGGCGGCTCCTCAACGATCGACGCCTCGATCAGCGCGTGCAGATCCTCCAGCGCGTCCATCTGGTTCTCCAGCCGCACAAGCAGCGGCGACTGCAGGCTCTTCATGATGTATTTGATGTGCGGCAGCATCGCGAGCGAAGTCTTGAACGCGATCATGTCGCGCGGATTTGCCGTCTGATAGCTGATGCGGCTGATCAGACGCTCCAGATCGTAGACCGGGTTCAGGTACTCGCGCAGCTCTTCCCGCGTGATGGCGTTGTCCTTCAGCTCCTCCACCGCGTCGAGCCGCTCCCGGATCTCCTTTGTCTCGATCAGCGGCTGCTCCACAAATTTGCGCAGAAGCCGCGCGCCCATCGCCGTCTTCGTCTTGTCGAGCACCCACAGCAGCGAGCCCTTCTTATTCTTCTCACGCAGCGTCTCGCACAGCTCCAGATTGCGCCTTGTCGAGCTGTCGAGGATCATATATTTCCCAATGGAATATGGCGCCAGCCTGGTCAGGTTCGCGATCGAGGTCTTCTGCGTCTCCATCAGATATTTCAGCAGCGCCCCGGCAGCAATCACCCCGCAGCCGTAGTCAGAAAGCCCCAGCCCCTCCAGCGCGGATACCCCGAAATGCTCCATGAGCACGCGCGCGCAGAGACTGTCGTCGAAGTACCAGGATTCCAGCGCAAACACGGTGATCCCGAGCCGATCCTTCATATCGTCGATGTCCACGCCGCTGACATAAAAGGAATGGTTGCAGATGATCTCAGACGGGCCGAACTTTGTGATCTCGTCAAGCAGCTTGCGCTCGTCCTCGATCTCCGTCACAAGATATTCTCCGGTGGAGATATCCGCGACAGAAACGCCGTAGCGGTCCGCCATGTAGACAATGCACATCAGATAGTTGTTGCGCGTCTCGTCAAGCGCCTGCGCGTTCAGGTTCGTGCCCGGCGTCACGATGCGGATGACCTCGCGCTTCACGATGCCCTTGGCCTCCTTCGGATCCTCGACCTGCTCGCAGATCGCGACCTTGTAGCCCTTCGAGACCAGCTTGTTCAAATAGCTCTCAACCGCGTGGTATGGAACGCCGCACATCGGCGCGCGCTCCTCCTGCCCGCAATCCTTTCCGGTCAGCGTGATCTCCAGCTCCTTGGAGCCGATCAGCGCGTCGTCAAAAAACAGCTCGTAGAAATCTCCGAGACGATAAAAAAGGATGCAGTCCTTGTACTGCTCCTTTGTCTCTATGTACTGCTGCATCATTGGTGTCAGTTGTGCCATTCCAATACTTCTCCTGTTCCAAAATAGCTTACGGTTCATTCCGCGGCATACGATTTCCGCAATGCTTCTCTTTCAGAATTCGCGAATATCCTGCTTCTCTCTAACCCGATCAATCGCAAAAACAATTGATGGTTTCTCTCTATCCGATCAATCGTGAAAATTATCGTTGTTATGTATGCCGTTCTTTTGCCATAGCAGTGCTATAAAAGCGGACATTTCATCTCTCTCCGATATAATAAAATCCCTTGCACTCTTTCAGATAAACGTCCACGATCGTCCCAATCAGCTCGCTGCCGCCCGGGAAATGCACGAGAAGATTGTTGCTAAGACGTCCTGTGACAAGGCTGCCATCCTGTTCGTTGACCGACTCGACGAGCACCGGCAGCGTCTGTCCCTCCACACGCTTCGACATCTCCTGCGAGATCTCCTGCACGAGAGCGAGCAGGCGGTTGAAACGATCCTTCACGACGTCGTCCGGCACCTGGTTTTCCATGGCGGCGGCAGGCGTACCTGTCCGTTTTGAGTAGATAAAGGTAAACGCGCTATCATAGCGCGCTTTGCGCACGACGTCCAGCGTCTC
>CANQWV010000114.1 GCA_947627645.1 uncultured Lachnospiraceae bacterium
CGCGGATCTGACCGATGCAGATATGCTGATGATCCTCACGAATGAAGAGCTTGTCAACATCAAATACGAGAGTGACTCCCCTGTCCCGCTTAGCCATATGACGACAGCTGAGGCAGAGCAGCACATTGCAAACAACGAGTTCGGCGCAAATAAAATGCTTCCAAAGATTGAGGCGGCTGTAAATTTTGTTCATCAGAAGCCGGGGCGCAAAGCAATCATCACATCGATTGACAAAGCGCTGGACGCCTATCTCGGCAAAACCGGAACCGTCATCGAGTAGCCCCGTATCTGCTGAGCCCGGCTCTGCGGGATTAAATCAGCAGTCCCCGCAAAGCGCGGTGTCATAATATATTCGCAAGCAAAAAAACACTTCGAGGAAAATACTCCTGCATGCAAGATCTTCCCCGAGGTGTTTTTGATGTGCTTTTATTTTCTCTATATTCTGTTTTTCCTTGCGTACAATCCCTTTCTGGTTCTGTCTTCCTTTTGCACGCGGTTTTCCCTGTATTCAGTTCTTCCCCGTACTTCCGATGCCTCCGCGGTTCGGCCCCTCCAGGCGGCGCTCCTCGAACACGATCTGTGGCTGATGCTCCATGATGCGGAACTGTGCAATGCGATCGTTGAAATGAATCTCTGTGTCCCGGAGCGCATACACCGGCATATACCACCAGTCGTTCGGCCCGGCATATGACTCGTCGATAACGCCCATATGATTCGTCTGGATAATCCCGAAATTCTTGTAGGTCGAGCTGCGCGGAACGACATGGGCCTCGTAGCCCTTCGGCAGCTGCATTGCCACGCCAAGCGGCACCAGCTTGAACTCGCCTTTTTTCAGCGTAATGTCCTCCGCCGCGCGCAGATCGATCCAGTCGGACTTCCCATCGATATATTCCAGACGTTTGATTCTGTCATTCAGATACTGAATCCTGATTTTCTCCATTTTGCTATCCTTTCTCCGCGCTCTTTCCTCATTCTCTTTTCTTACGCTTTTTTCCTGATCTTTACTTTTTTACTTTTAAAATGCCTACGACGTACAGGTTGGGCAGCTTCCGTACTGCTTCCCTACCGCAGTGTCGTCGCCGTGCAGAATCATCTCGCCTGCCGCCAGCGAGCGCGGTACATCGATCACATTCTGGTTTGAACTGCCGCGCCAGTGCAGCTGCGTGTCGCGCAGCTCCTTGACATACTCCCCATCCACCAGCACATCGATGTAGTGCACAATCTCGCGCTGCCGCACATAGTTCCAGTCGTAACCAGTGTACAGCCAGATCGTCTTATCCGGGTACTTCTCCCGTATCTCCTTCGCGAGCGCCAGAATTACCGGCTCGTTCGTACTGTAGAGCGGATCCCCGCCGCTGAATGTGATCCCCGAAATGTAGGGCTGATCCAATTCATGAAAAATCTCCTGCTTCTGCTCTTCGCCAAATTCTGCCCCGTCGTTCGGATCCCAGGTCACCGGGTTCTGGCATTCCGCGCAGTAGTGGGAACACCCCGCCACCCAGAGCACCACCCTGAGTCCGTCTCCGTTGAGCATATCGTCCTTCGTGATATTGTGATATTTCATGGTCAAATCCCCCAGATACCATATCCTGTGCTAATTATGATCATTATCGCAAGATAATGCGCATGAGATTTATATTAACACGTTCCACTCCTATCGTCAAGCATTCCGCAAAATACCTCACGAATACCTCACATATCCTGACGGTCTGGTCCGCCGAAATGGACAAGAAAACCTCCAGAGCAAGCACCTCTGGAGGTTTTCGTTTGGTCTTATTGTTTTGGAAAACAATCTCATCGATAAGACATCATTATTGTAAATCCATACTCTCAAAATGTCAAGCCTGAATCTCCGCCAGATTCCCCAACGAAAAGTTCCCATTTACTTTTACAATAGATTCTGACACTCTATATGCTGATATAAGCAGAATTTCGTCTCGCAGTCAAATTATAAGCATCGCATCCCCGAATGAAAAGAACCGGTACCGCTCGCGCACCGCCTCCGCGTAAGCGTTCAGGATGTGCTCCCGTCCTGCGAGCGCCGACACGAGCATCAGCAGCGTCGACTCCGGCAGATGGAAATTCGTGATCAGCCCGTCGAGCACCTTGAAGCGGTACCCCGGATAGATGAAGATCTCGGTCCAGCCGCTGCACGACGCGAGCATCCCGTCCTCTGCGGCCGCAGATTCGATCGTCCGGCAGCTCGTCGTGCCGACGCAGATCACGCGTCCGCCGCGTGCCCGGGTCTCATTGATGATGCGCGCCGCATCCTCGTCGATCTGGTAGAACTCCGAGTGCATATGGTGCTTCTTCACGTCCTCTACCTTGACCGGGCGAAACGTCCCGAGCCCGACGTGCAGCGTCACCTCCGCGATCCGCACGCCCCGCGCGCGCACCTGCTCCAGAAGCTCCGGCGTGAAATGCAGCCCTGCCGTCGGAGCCGCCGCCGAGCCGTCGTATTTCGCGTAAACCGTCTGATAGCGGTTCTTGTCCTTCAGCTCATGCGTGATGTACGGGGGAAGCGGCATCTGTCCGAGCTGATCCAGAATCTCCTCAAACACTCCTTCGTAGGTAAACCGGATCAGACGGTTTCCTTCCTCCACAACGTCGATCACCTCGCCGGTCAAAAGCCCCTCGCCAAACACAATACGCGTCCCAGGTCTCGCCTTCTTCCCCGGCTTCACGAGCGTCTCCCAGACGTTGTTCTCCTTCCGCTTCAGCAAAAGAATCTCGATCATTGCGCCGGTGCCCTCGCGCACTCCGTAGAGCCGGGCCGGGATCACCCTCGTATTGTTCAGCACCAGGCAGTCCCCCGGGCGCAGATATTCCAGAATATCCCGGAAGTGGCGGTGCCGGAGCTCACCGCTGTTCTTATCGAGCACCAGCAGCCGCGACGCGGAACGGTCTTCAAGCGGATCCTGGGCGATCAGTTCCTGCGGAAGGTCAAAATAGAAATCCGAAGTTTTCATAGCTGAGGTCTCAGGGTCAGATATTTTCTCCATGTGATCGTTTGAGTCCGCAGTTAAATCATTTTTCCCGGAATCCCCTGCTTCGCCCGTCATGTAGTCCGGCGCCTGATTTCGCCGGTCCGCCGGATCATAATAGATCCTGTCCTTCTCCAGGATCGCCCATTCGCCGTCTGATGACGAAAGCTCAGCGACCGTGACCGCACAGTTTTTCGGCACGCCGCCCGCCCAGAGATCCTGCGCCCCGCCATGCGTCATGCCAAGCAGCAGCGCGCGCGACGCCGCCCCGTGCGTGGAGACCAGGATGGTCTTGTCCATCCACTCTGCTTTTGTCTTCAGCTCTTCCAGAAAAGCCTCTGTGCGCGCGCAGAGTGCCCGGACGCTCTCTCCGCCCTCCGGCGGCACATAATCATCCGGCGCATGGAAGAAGCAATAAAACTGCGAATTCGGATCCTCCCGCTCTTCTCTGGAAAGATATACGCCCTCCAGCGTCCCGAAACTGATCTCCCGGATCCGCTCCTCGTCGATGAGCGGCACCTCACGGCCCTCCAGCAGAATCTCCGCCGTCTCCCGCGCCCGGGAAAGCGGGCTCGTGAGCGCAAGGTCAAACGGGACATTCGCCAGTGCCTGAGCGGTCTCCCGCGCAAGCGCCCGACCGTTTTCATTGAGTGGAATATCCGTCTGTCCCTGCAGCCGCAATTGTGTGTTCCACGGGGTCTCGCCGTGTCGGACAATATACAATCTCATGTAATTCTCCATTCTGCCGCTCTATCCGCGGTCTTTCAATGATAAATCCTGTTTTTATAACGAATAGTCCAATATTAGGCTCTTCGCTATGCGAACTCGTCCCGGCACTGATGATATTGCATCAACGCCGGGACAAATTCTGTTTTTTATTGCTGTCATTCCGTCTTCCTATTATACTCTGCAGCTATTTCACATAACCTCCAACCAGTCTGTGAAACTTTTACGAGCGGATCTCGATCCCCATCGACTCCAGCCCGTTCCAGATCTTCTTCATCGCCGCCGTGATGTCGCTCTCCTCAAGCGTGCGGTCCTTCGCGCGGAACACAACGGAGTAAGCCATCGACTTGAAGCCAGGCTTGATCTGCACGCCTTCGTAGACGTCGAAGAGCTGGCAGTTCTCCAGGATCTTCCCGCCGCGCTGGTTGATCATAGCCTCGATCTGTCCGGCCAGGATCTTCTTCGGAACGACCATGCTGATGTCCCTCATCACTGCCGGATAGCGCGCGATGCCCGTGTACTTACGGTCGAAGGTTGCAAGCGGCGTCACCGCATCCATATCGAGCACCACCACATAGGCTTTCTCCCCGATGCCGTACGCGTCCGCCACGAGCGGATGCACCTCGCCGAGATACCCGACCACAACCTCGCCGCAGCTCACCTGCGCCTGGCGTCCCGGATGCAGATACGGCTTCGTATCCGGTGCGTAAGTCCGGTGTCCGCTAATGCCGAGCTTATCAAGGAGCTCCTCAATCACGCCCTTCATCGTATAGAAATCGCCTTCGCCGTACATCCCGAGCGTAAACTGCATACGCTCCTCGGGAAGCTCCGTGAGCGGAAGCGTCTTCGGCAGGTAGATATTCCCGAGCTCGTACAGCCGGACATTCTTGTTCCTGTGATTGTAGTTAAATCCAAGCGAAGTCAGCATACCGTTGATCGAGGTCGTCCGCATGATGCTGAAATCCTCGCCGAGCGGATTCGAAATCTTCACCGCCGTGCGCAGCGGGGAATCCTCCGGAAGCCGCAGTTTATCGAACACCTTCGGGCTCTCGAACGAGTACATCATGCCCTGCGAGAAGCCGCAGAACTCCGCGATGTCCTCCGCCACCTCGCGCACGCGCATATGGAACGGAAGCTTGCCCGCAGTCGCCTCGCCGCTCGGCAGCGTCGTCGGAATGTTGTCGTAACCGTAGAAACGCGCAACCTCCTCGGCCAGATCCGCCGTGCGGAACAGATCCTGGCGGAACGTCGGCGCGATTACCTCGCGCGCTGCCGCGTCATACTCCAGATCCACCAGCTTGAAATAGCCCAGCATCTCCTCCTCGGAGACGTCCGTGCCGAGCAGAGCGTTGATCTTCTCCGGCTCAAACGGAATGCGCACCGGCTCCTTCTTTCTGCTGTAAACGTCGACCATCCCGCCGACCACCTCGCCCGCGCCGAGCTCCTCCACGAGCTGGCACGCGCGGTCGATTGCCGCCTGCGCGTTGTTCGGATCGAGTCCCTTCTCAAACTTCGCAGACGCGTCCGTGCGCAGGCCGATCCTCTTTGAGGAAAGACGGATGTTCGTCCCGTCGAAGCAGGCCGCCTCGAAGAGCATCGTCTTTACATTATCCGTGATCATGGAATTCTCTCCGCCCATGATGCCGCCGATGCCAACCGCTTTCTCGCCGTCGCAGATCATCACAACGTTTTCATCCATCGTGCGCTCCTGACCGTCCAGCGTCACAAACTTTTCGTCCTTCGCCGCGCGGCGCACCACGATCTCATGTCCCGCGAGCTGATCGTAATCGTAGGCGTGCATCGGCTGGCCGTACTCCTCCATCACATAGTTTGTGATATCGACAATGTTGTTGATCGGACGGATGCCCGCGGCTGCCAGACGGCGCTGCATCCACTTCGGCGACGGAGCAATGTGCACATTCTTCACGACCCTCGCGCAGTAGCGCGGGCAGAGCTCCTCGTCCTCGATCGTCACCTTCACGTAATCCGACGCCTGCTCGCTGTTCCCGGTCGGCGTCACCACCGGCGGATGGAACTCCTTGCGGAACGTGGCCGCCGCCTCGCGCGCGATGCCGATCACGCTGAAGCAGTCCACACGGTTCGACGTAATCTCGAATTCAAAGGTCACGTCATTCAGCCCGAGCGCCTCAACCGCGTCCGCGCCCACCTCGGCGTCCTCCGGGAAAATATAGATGCCATACTCCGGCGCCTCCGGATACATATCTCTGCTGGAGCCGAGCTCCTCGATCGAGCACATCATGCCGTTCGACTCGATGCCTCTAAGCTTTCCTTTTTTGATCTCGATGCCGCCCTCGGTCATCTTGCCGTCGTGCGTGCCCGCCACGCGTCCGCCGTCCAGCACGACCGGGATCTTGTCGCCGACCTTGACGTTCGGAGCCCCAGTCACGATCTGCACCGACTTTCCCCCGCCGACGTTCACCTGGCAGACGATCAGCTTGTCCGCGTCCGGATGGCGCTCGATCTGGTCAATCTGGCCGATCACGATATTCGCAAGATCGCGGTCCGCCGCCAGATAGCTCTCCACCTTCGTGCCGGACAGCGTCATCGCGTCGGTAAATTCCTGCGCCGTCACATCCAGATCCGGCACATATGCTTTCACCCATGATAATGTTGTGTTCACTCTCTCTTCCTCCTATATTTCAAACATACCCGCCTGCATGTCTGCCGAAAAAATCCTGCTTCGCACAAAGCCATTCCCAGTAGCAGTCTTCCATCGGCTATTCCTTAACTAAATCCGGCGGCAACTGTCAAATTGTTCTTCTACTTAAAACTGCTTTAAAAACCGCGCGTCGTTCTCGTACAGCAGCCTCATATCATCAATCTCATACTTCAGCAGCGCGATGCGCTCCAGCCCGACGCCGAACGCAAAGCCGGTGTAAACCTCCGGGTCGATGCCGCACATCTCGAATACGTGCGGATGCACCATGCCGCAGCCGAGGATCTCGATCCAGCCCTCGCCCTTGCAGAAACGACAGCCCTTGCCGCCGCACTTGAAGCAGGAGACGTCCATCTCCGCGCTCGGCTCCGTGAACGGGAAATGGTGCGGGCGGAACTTCGTCCTCGTATTCTCGCCGAAGAGCTCCTTCGCAAACTGCTCCAGCGTCCCCTTCAGATCCGCGAACGTGATATTCTTGTCCACAACCAGGCCCTCGATCTGATGGAAGGACGGCGAGTGCGTCGCGTCCACCTCGTCCGAGCGGAACACGCGTCCCGGTGCGATCACACGGATCGGCAGCTTGCCCTGCTCCATGATACGCGCCTGCACCGGAGAGGTCTGCGTGCGCAGCACAATGTCCTTCGTCACGTAGAAGGTGTCCTGCTCATCCTTTGCCGGATGGTTCGCCGGGATATTCAGCTTCTCAAAATTGTAGAGATCGTACTCCACCTCCGGCCCTTCGACCACCTCGTAGCCCATGCCGATGAAGATGCGCTCCACCTCCTCGCGCGCGATCGTGTTCGGATGGCGATGTCCGACATTGTTCTTCTTCGCCGGGAGCGTCACATCGATGACCTCCTCCTTCAGCCGGTGCTCCAGCGCCTGCCGCTCCAGCTTCTCCTTCGTCTCCTCCAGCACACGCTCGATCTGCGCGCGCGCCTCGTTGACAAGCTGGCCGAACGCCGGACGATCCTCCGGAGCGACCTCCTTCATGCTCTTAAGCACAGAAGTCAGCTGGCCCTTCTTGCCGAGAAAGCTGACCCGGACGTCGTTCAGCTTGTCCAGGTCGACCGCCTTCTCAATCTGGGCAAGCGCCTCTTCTCTGATTGCCTGCAATTTGTCCTTCATGATATTCTTCCTTTCTTTTTATTTCTGGAATAGAAGCTTCTTTTTCTTTTGCGCGCTCCGACGGCTTTGCCTCCGCTTCGCAGACCTAAACTCCCTGCCCTCTCCTTCACGCACAAAAAAACTTCCTCCCGACTAGGGACGAAGTCTGATCCGTGGTACCACCCTGATTCCTGTCTGACGACAGGCACTCAATCGCGCGTAACGTGCGCCCACGTCGGCTCCTACTGATCCCACGGCATTACAGACGCCTCACACATCCGTATGCTGCGCCTCAACACAGTCTGTTCAGAACCGCGGCTCTGGTGTGAAATTCGATCCCTGTCTGAACCCGGGCGCGCTTCCAGCCAGCGACACGCCCTCTCTGTCGGAAAACAGTTCTCTACTGTGCACCTTCACAGCCTTTTTCTTTTAAACTAGAATTTATTCTATCCACAACAGGAAATTCTGTCAAGCTGTTTTTATTGCTTTACACACAAATGGCAGTCTGATATAATAAGAGTGAAACAAGCCAACCGCAATTTGAGAAAGAAGGTGAAACCTATGCCAAGTGAAAAAGAACTAATTGACAAGCTAATCGACAAATATACTGATCTGCAACGCATCAAAACAGCGCCGGATATTCAAAAAGAGATCGACTATCAGTTGGCCATTACAAAGGCAAAGCTTGAATCCTGCGGCATAGTGACAAGCGACCTCGACATCAAATAACAGTCAAACAGCAGACCTCATGAAAGGTGTAAAGTCCGAATTCAATCATCAGGGCTTTGCGCCTTTTCTTTTTCTTCTCCCTCCGGCAGCAGGAACGTCTCCGGCTGCGAGAGATAGTGGTTGATCTCCGCTCCGATGAACAGCAAGTACATACTGCCGTAGAGCCACAGCATCACAACCACGAGCGTCGTCTTGCCGAGTCCCGG
>CANQWV010000115.1 GCA_947627645.1 uncultured Lachnospiraceae bacterium
AGGGAAGATCCTCTTCTACGATCTCTTTCATGCGTACCTGTCCGTTTTGAGTAGATAAAGGTAAACGCGCTATCATAGCGCGCTTTGCGCACGACGTCCAGCGTCTCCTGAAAATCCTCCTCGGTCTCGCCCGGAAATCCGACGATGATATCCGTCGTGATCGACAGATCCGGCATCTCCGCGCGAAGCCTGTCCACAAGCGCAAGGTACTGCTCCTTCGTATATTTGCGATTCATCTTTTTCAAGATCTCCGTGCTGCCGGACTGCAGCGGCAGATGCAGATGGCGGCAGATCTTTTTCGAATCCTTCATGACAGCGATCAGCTCGTCCGAGAGATCTTTCGGGTGCGAAGTCATAAAACGGATGCGTTCCAGTCCTTCAATCTGCTCTACACGCTGCAAAAGCTGCGCGAAGGTAACCGGCTCGTCCAGATTCTTCCCGTAAGAATTGACGTTCTGCCCGAGCAGCATGATCTCCTTCACGCCGTCCGCCACAAGCCGTTCGATCTCGCAGAGAATATCCTCCGGCCTGCGGCTGCGCTCCCGCCCGCGCACATAGGGCACGATACAGTAGCTGCAGAAATTGTTGCAGCCGAACATAATGTTGACGCCGGATTTAAAGGAGTACGTCCGCTCCGCCGGCAGATCCTCGACAATCTTGTCCGTATCCTTCCAGACGTCGACGATCATACGGTCGGAATCCAGCGCCGTCCACAGAAGCTCCGCAAATTTAAAGATATTGTGCGTGCCGAACACGAGGTTCACAAAGCGGTAGCTTTTCTGGATTCGCGCGACCTCCTCCGGCTCCTGCATCATGCAGCCGCACAGCGCGACCTTCATGTCCGGATTTTTCTTTTTGTAGTTCGAGACAAGGCCAAGATGCCCGTACACCTTCTGGTTCGCGTTTTCGCGCACGGTGCAGGTGTTGTAGATCACAAAATCCGCAGCCTCGTCCTCCGTGAGCTCATAGCCAGCCATTTCCAGAACCCCGCGCAGCTTTTCCGAATCCCTGGCGTTCATCTGGCAGCCCATATTGAAGACGCACGCCCTCGGGCGTCGGCCGTTCTCCTGCTTGAAATGATCCGTCCACTGACGGCATTTTTCGATATAATAGTACTGGCGCTTAGGCTCTGAGAGAGGCGGCTGCTCATTCAGATTTATCCTGTCAAAATCAATTTTCTGATTCATATCGTCCTGACCTTTCGCATAATTCACGGCCGCACCTGCCCGTTTCCGAAAATAATATATTTCGTCGTCGTCAGCGCTTCGAGCCCCATCGGCCCTCTCGCGTGCAGCTTCTGCGTACTGATGCCGATCTCCGCGCCGAAACCGAACTCGAAGCCGTCGGTAAAGCGTGTCGAGGCGTTGACGTACACGGCAGCCGCGTCGATCTCATCGAGGAAGCGCATCGCGTTCGCGTAGTCGCGTGTGATGATCGCCTCGGAATGTCCCGTGTTATAACGGTTGATGTGGGCAATCGCCTCGTCAATCGAGGAGACCGTCTTGATGGAAAGAATGTAATCCAGATACTCCCTGCCCCAGTCTTCCTCCGTCGCAGGCACCCCGCCCTCAAAGCAGGATAAGGCCTGCTCGTCGCCGCGCAGCTCCACATGGTGCTCGTCCAGACGCTTCTTCAGCGCCGACAGCAGCTCTTTCTCAATCTTTTCATGCACCACGATCGACTCGCAGGCGTTGCAGACGCCGATGCGCTGTGTCTTCGCGTTGTTGATGATCTCGACCGCCATGTCGAGATCCGCGGATTCGTCGACGAAGATATGACAATTGCCGGTTCCAGTCTCGATCACCGGGATTGTGCTCTTTTCCACCACCGTGCGGATCAGACCGGCCCCGCCGCGCGGGATCAGCACGTCCACGTATTCCTTCAGGCACATAAAACGCGCCGTCGTCTCGCGGTCCGTCACCGGGATCAGCTGCAGCGCGCGGCGCGAAATGCCGCACGACTCAAGCGCCCGGCCGAGCACCCGCACGATCGCCGTGTTGGACTGGATCGCGTCGCTCCCGCCCTTCAGGATCACGGCGTTCCCGGTCTTGAAGCACAGGCCGAACGCATCAGCCGTCACGTTCGGACGGGACTCGTAGATAATCCCGATCACTCCGAGCGGCACTCTCCTGCGCCCAATCAGCAGGCCGTTCGGACGCTGCTTCATCTCAGAGATTTCCCCGATCGGATCGTCGAGCCGCGCAATCTGGCGCAGCCCTTCCGCCATGCCCTCGATGCGGCCCTCACTCAGCATCAGGCGGTCGACAAGCCCCTCCGGCATATGGTTCTTCCTCGCCCGCGCGATATCCTGCGCATTCGCCTTCAGCAGATCCGCCTGGCACGCGATCAGCTCGTCCGCCGCCTTCAGCAGCGCCTCATTCTTCCGCGCCGTGGAAAGCTTCCGCAACACCGGTTCCATCTCCCGCGCGCACCGTCCGATCCCGGACAGCAGCACATCCGGATCCGCGAACATCCGCTGCTCTGTGATCAGGTACTGCGGCAGAATGTCGTATTCCTGCACCGGCACCTCCTCCATGATCTGGAACTCAAACGCCACAGCGACCGTCGTATGTCCGCTGTGCGCAGCCAGGTAGCGATCGTAAAATCCCTTCCCATAGCCGCAGCGATGGCGCCTGCTGTCAAAGCCCACGCCCGGCACGATCAGGAGCGCGTCCTCGTCATGCGCTTCCTCGCAGGACGAAACCGGCTCCGGAATCCCAAAATATCCCGGAGCAGCCTCCTCGTACGAGCGAATATAATAATAAGCCATCTCGTCCCCCTGCACCCGGGGAGCGGCGACCTTCTTTCCCAGCCTCCATGCCGCCTCTATCAGCGGCTTCGTGGAAACCTCGCCCTTGCAGTCCATATAGACGTATACGCTTTCAGCTTTCTCAAACGCATCCATCTCCAGAATCCGCGTACAGATGCTAGCGCTTCTCTCTGCAATCTCCTCAGCCTCAAGCTGCTTCCTGCGCGCCGTGACCAGCGCCCTAATGTCCCTTTTTTCCATACTTCTCACCTAAATTCTCAATTTTTCCGTCCTTGTTGATGACGTCGATGTTGTCAAGCTGTCCGCGCAGGTTTCTTCGGATTGCCTCGATGTATTCCCTGCGAAGCTCCGCCTGTTCCTGCCGCTCCGCCTCCGTCAGGCCCTCCGCCTTCGATTTCCGCGCCAGTTCATTAATCCGCTGCAGTTTCAGATCATCCATATATACATACCTCTTGTTTTCTATGTTCCGCATTCAAGCAGATAGGAATCGCCGGGATTTGCCGGGAAATGTCCAGAAAGGGTACCGTGTGATTCCGTCCGGTGTTCATTATAGCTCGTCCTCCAGTATATCGATCAGATGGAACTCCTCCTGCGGCCTCGCCTGAAAGAGCGTCCCGACCTTATCCCCGCGCATGATCTTGTGCAGCACATGAAAATCTGCGCCGCTCGCGACCACCATATCCGCGCCCGCGGCCGTCGCGACCTTCGCCGCCGAGAGCTTTGTCGCCATACCGCCGGTACCAACGTCGCTTCCGCTTCCTTTGCCCATGCGCATCAGCTCATCGTCCAGCTTCTCCACCGTGTCGATGAACCTCGCATCCGGATTCTCCCGCGGATCGTCTGTGTAGAGCCCTTCGATGTCCGAGAGCAGGATCAGCATATCGCCCCCGACGAGGGCAGTCACGATCGCGGAGAGCATATCGTTGTCGCCAAACTGGATCTCGTAGGTCGCCACCGTATCGTTCTCATTTACAACCGGGATCGCCCCCAGCAGAAGAAGCTCCTCGAACGTGTTTGACGCGTTTTTCCGGCTCAAATTATCTACCATTGTATTCTTTGTCATCAGGATCTGAGCGGCCTGATGCCCATATTCACTGAACAGCTTCTGGTAGATCATCATCAGCTGTGCCTGGCCGATCGCGGCACAGGCCTGCTTCTCTGCCACATTTTTGGGTCTGTGATGGAAGCCGATCACCTGCCGGCCGACCGCGATCGCACCGGAGGACACCAGAATCACATCCTTGCCCATATTCTTCAGATCACAAAGCTCGCGCACCAGAATCTCGAGCTTAGTCAGATTCAGAGCTCCTGTCTCACTGTGCGTGATACAGGAGCTTCCTATTTTCACAATAATGCGTTTTTTTTCTCGAAAATCGTCTCTGTTGCCCATGCATACTCCTCGTGTGTATATGATTTTCTATATTTTTGAGCCGTGCCAGTCCCAGGGAAAGCTTCCCCTGTCTCCGCCCTTGCACGGCTCATCACTCTCTTGGCTTCGCCCTATCTTGCCAGCCCGATCCTGCGCAGTAAGCGGATAATCGCATTTCCCTTCGGGAACGTCGCCAGTTCGTCGATCGTGATGCCGCGGAGCGAGACGAGGGCGACGCAGTAAATCAGGACGCCCGCGACCACAGAAAGCACCGTGGACACCGTATTGCCGGCAAACGCATTGAATACCGTATAGACCACATACACTGCGGCCGCCATAATAATCGATGCGAGCGCAGGCACGACAAACGTCTTGTACCACTCCTGCCGGTAGCTCATACAGCGTGCGATTGCGATTCCATTGAGAACGCAGATCACGGCTGCGAAGAAAATATTGGCGTAGACGACCGCATAGATATTCTGGTTCGCACTGGTCAGAAGCACATACAGCATGATCAGATGCAGCACCAGCGCGATCGAGCAGTTGAGCAATGGCGTCCTGAGACGCCCAAGCCCCTGCAGGATGCCGGTCGTAAGCGTCGACAGCGCATAGAAGATGATCATCAGAGCGCCTGCCTGCATAATGCCGACGGAAAGCGGAACGCCGTTCTCCTGGGTAAACAGCATTGTGATGATCGGCTTTGCGAGCGCCGCCATCCCGGCCGCGCAAGGGATCGTCAGCAGCATGGTAAAACGAATGGAAACCCGGATCTTCTGCCTTGCCTCCACACGGCTGCGGTTCGCCATGGCGGCCGTCAGGCTCGGCACGATGGATGGCGCCAGACAGGAGGCGAGCGCGAGCGGCACATTCATCAGCACGCGGAACTGCCCGGAATAGATGCCCCAGATCGTCCCGTACTGCGCGTCCGTGTAGCCCTGCCCCTTCAGCACCCTGAAGAAGATTCCCTGGTCGACGACATTGCTGATGTTGTAGATGACCGTGCTCAGGATAACCGGAAGAATCGTCAGAACCAGCTGGCGGTAGATTGCCATGGTCGACTCGCGAACCCCGCTGTGATCCCGCCGCATATTCCGCGCCAGAGTTTTCTTCTGCGCCGTGTAGATGGCCATCATGAAAAGAAGCGCGATCGTGATGCTTGCGACCGTGCCGAACGTCCCTCCGGCCGCTCCCCAGGCAGGGCCAAGCGACGCGTTGCCTTCTGTCGCGGCAAGGGACTCCCCGTAGCTGAACATAATGCCGGCGCACACCAGCGTGATCACGGCGTTGGCAATCTGCTCGATCACCTGCGAGATCGCGGTCGGCACCATCGTCGAATAACCCTGGAAATACCCTCGGAACGTCCCGATGATCGCCGAGATGAAGATCGCCGGCGCGAGCACGCGCAGACTGTATTTCGCAAGCTCATAGGACATCAGGTATTTCGTGATCGCTCCCGCAAACATATAGGTCAGAAGCGCAAGTGAACCGCCAGAGAGCAGCGCAAAGCGTACCGCACACAGAAATACCCTGTGTGCGTTGCGGTATTCTCCTCTGTGAACACGCTCTGACACCAGCTTGGAGATCGCAAGCGGCAGATTAAAACAAGAGATCATCAGAATGATCGCATAGATCTCGTTTGAAGTAGAATAGTAGCTGATCCCCTCGTTTCCCAGTGTGTTGAGAAGTGGGATCCGGTAGATCAGCCCGATGATCTTCGCTATGATCGACGCCGCCGCAAGGATCGATCCCTGGACTAGAAAATTATTCCTGCTCTTCGTTTTCTCTTTCACGTTAAACCTCTTCAAACCCGCCGCCGGCCGGCCATGAGGAACCACAGCCGGACCCTGGCGGGTCGGATTTTTTTACTCGGCGCTGACCTGCACCCTGTCACTCTCCGTGTCGAGCACGATGCAGACCCAGGTCTTGCCCTGGTTCAGCGTGATCTCATTGCCCTGCGCGTCATAGTACCTCGTCGGCGTGAAATTGCCCGGTGCGAACTGATCGTCCCAGCTTCCGCCGTCCTTGCTCCAGGTGATATCGATCGCCTTGCCCTTCGTGATGTATTTTCCGCTTCCGCTGGTCACGACGTCAATGTCCAGATAGGTGTCAGAGTCCACCTGGTTTCTCCAGGAGCAATACTGGAAAATGATATTGTCATAGGAAAGCTGTGTGCCCGTCGTCAGGTCGATCTGCGGATCGCCAAACTGGAAGCGCCAGTATTTTTCCGTCGACGCGTCGTATGTAAAATATGCGTTGTTGTAGTCGTACCCCGGAGATACGTAGGCTGCATCCTGACCGCCCTCGAGCAGCACCGGCGCACCGTCCGCCGCGAACTGATAGTGTCCGCCCTGTTCCAGGTACCAGTCGTCGTAATCCCGGGAATAGTTGAGGAAGTCAATGCCGGCCTGAACCATATCGTAATTCGTAAACACATTGTGCGGAGCCGGGAAATCATCGCCGCGGTAGTAGACATACTCTTCCTCCCCGCGTCCCGCGTCATTCTCTCCGCTCAGGCCACTGATATTGTACGTAGCTCCGTCGCGCAGAAGCGGCAACGCATACCAGGCCTGTCCATAATGCAGATAGAAAGAATCAAACTCGCGCGCAAAAATCACATAGTACTCACGGCTGCTGCGCACAGAACCGATGCGCTCGACATCCTGGTAGTCCTCAAAGATGCCCATCAGGCGCGTGATGCCGCCCTCCACCGGAGCCTCATAGACGATAGAGGCATTGCCGATGCCGGACTGCGGAAGCGCGTCGTAGATATTGTTGAGCATGACGGAAATCGCCCTCTGCCGTCCGACGCCCTCCGGCACCAGTTTCCCTGTCAGAAAGCTGCGCACCATGCCGTTGCCTTCCTCGGCCGAAACCGCGATACTCTGCGCGGCGCACCCTGCCAGCACCGCAGCCGCACTCACTGCTGCGATCAGTCGTTTCAGATGTTTGTGTTTCATGTTGATTCCTCCCTTGTAATATTAAGCTGATTCAGTATTTCTCTTTGAAGACGCTCCATCTCCTCTGCTTCCTCCTCTGTCATGTGGTCGTAACCGATCAGATGGAGCACGCTGTGTGTGATCAGGAATGCGAACTCACGTCTGACGGAATGTCCGTATTCCTCCGCCTGCGTGAGCACATGATCCATCGACAATACAATATCCCCCAGCAAAAGCTCGCCCGAGTCCGGATCAAAGCAGCCGATGCAGTTCTCCTCGAACATGGAAAAATCTCCGGGCTGCCCGTACTCTGTCATCGGGAAAGACAGCACGTCTGTCGGGCGGTCGATGCCCCGCTGCTCCAGATTCAGCCGGCGGATTTCCTCGTCGTCCGTGAGCAGAAGCCCCACCCTGGCCTCATACGGACACTCCAGGTAGTCGAGCGCACCGGCGATCACGCGCTCCGCCAGCGTCTCCGGCTCCAGCCCGGGGATCTCGCCGTATTCATTTTCAAAGTCAATTGTCATAATGGTCTCCGTTCAGCGCTTCCGGCTCTCCCGGCGCTTGTCCCGCTGCTTCTCCTTTTGCTCATATTCTTCGTACGCGTTGACAATCCTCTGCACCAGAGGATGGCGCACCACGTCCTTGCTCGTCATCGCGCAGAAGCTGATGCCCTCCACCTTCCCGAGCACGCGCATCGCCACGTCCAGCCCGGACGGCGCCCCGGACGGAAGATCCTTCTGGGTCAGATCTCCGGTCACGACCACCTTGGAGCCGAAACCGATCCTCGTCAGAAACATCTTCATCTGTGCAGGAGACGTATTCTGCGCCTCATCCAGAATGATGAACGCGTTGTCCAGCGTGCGCCCGCGCATATAGGCGAGCGGGGCGACTTCGATCAGCCCCTTCTCCATGTTCTTGAGGAAGCTGTCCGACCCCATGATCTGGTAGAGCGCGTCATAGAGCGGCCTCAAATACGGGTCGACCTTGCTCTGCAGATCTCCCGGCAGAAAGCCAAGCTTCTCGCCTGCCTCAATCGCAGGCCTGGTCAGAATGATCCGTCCCACCTCGTCATTTTTGAACGCGGTGATCGCCATCGCCATCGCAAGGTAAGTCTTGCCCGTCCCGGCCGGCCCCGTGCCAAACACGACCATATCCCTGCGGATCGCGTCGACATACGCCTTCTGCCCGAGCGTCTTG